>JAKLLB010000089.1:0-10659 GCA_023150345.1 Aquabacterium sp. | reverse complement strand
GATACGCTCCAACGCCAAGCAGGCCGACATCGGCACCCGCATCGAACTGGCGCTCGACGCCATCGAGGCCGACAACCTGCGCCTGAAGGGCATCCTCGACAAGCGCTTCGGCCGCGCGCAGCTCGAACCCGGCAAGCTGGGCGAACTCATCGACCTCATCTCCACCATCGGCTTCACGTCCACCGAAGGCCACCATGCCAAGGACCTGCTGGGCGAGGTGTACGAGTACTTGCGCGGCCAAGTCGCCAGCGCCGAAGGCAAGAAGGGCGGCCACAAGCCACGCGAACGGGTCGCCCTGCGCGCCTTCGGCTCAAGATGCAAGTTCGAGAACGGCGACGCATTGCTTGCAACGGTCACGCCGTGCCTGGAAAACGGCAAGTCAGCGTTTGTCGACTTCCTCGACAGCAACGAGGTCGGTTGGGGATCGACAGAGTTCATCGTCTTGCGTTCCAAGCCGGTACTGCCGGAGTACGGCGCCCATCTGATGGCACGGCACGAGCCCTTCAGGCAGTTCGCCATCCAAGCCATGACGGGTACCAGCGGGCGGCAACGGATCGAGCTAAATCGGCTGATTCAGTACCCCGTCGCACTGCCATCTGGCACATCCATCGCAGCTGCGGCCGAACCGACGCTGCGGCTGTTGCAGGCACGGATCGCAGTCGACGATGAGCGGGCGCAAGTGCTGAGCGAATTGCGCGACACCCTTCTCCCACGCCTCATCTCCGGCAAGCTCCGCCTGCCCAGTGCCCAGTCCATGATGGAATCCGCCACATGAGTACCACATCCCGCGCGCGGCCTCAGGGTCCGGCCCGCATCGAATATCTCAAGGTGCGGAACTTCCGTGCGCTGCGCGACGTGGAGTTCAAGGACCTGACGCGCTTAACCGTACTGCTGGGACCCAACGGCAGCGGTAAGTCCACTGTCTTCGACGTCTTCGCCTTCCTGGCCGAATGCTTCGAGCTTGGCCTGCGCAAGGCCTGGGACAAGCGCGGCCGTGCCAAGGAGATCAAGACACGCGGCAGCGACGGACCCGTGTCCATCCAGATCAAGTACCGTGAGCCCGGCTTTCCGCTGATCACCTACCACCTGGCGGTGGACGAGCGGGACGGTTCGCCCCTGGTGGCCGAGGAGTGGCTGCGCTGGACGCGCGGCAAGGGCGGCAAGCCGTTCCGCTTTCTCGACTTCCGCGAGGGCGTTGGCCAGGCCGTGAGCGGCGAACTGCCCGACGAACAGGACAGGCGGGTGGACGTGCCGCTCAAGGCGCCCGACCTGTTGGCCGTCAATGCACTGGGCCAGTTTGCCGAGCACCCAAGGGTGGCAGCGCTGCGCGATTTCATCACCGGCTGGCACGTGTCGTACTTGGCGGCGGACAGTGCCCGTGGCCAGCCTGAGGCCGGCCCCGAAGAACACCTGACACGAAGCGGGGACAACCTCCCCAACGTCATTCAGTACCTGGGCGAGCGCCACGCCGACCGGCTGGAGCACATTTTTGACGTGCTGCGCAAGCGGGTGCCGCGCATCGAGCGGGTGCTGGCCGAGCCCATGCCCGACGGCAGGCTGCTCCTTCAGATCAAGGACGCGCCCTTCAGTCATCCGGTGCTCGCACGGTTCGCGTCCGACGGCACCTTGAAGATGCTGCAGTACCTGGTGCTGCTGCACGATCCGCTGCCGCCGCCCTTCATCGGCATCGAAGAGCCCGAGAACTTTCTGCACCCCCGCTTGCTACCGGAGCTGGCTGAGGAATGCCGCAAGGCCACCGAGCAGACACAACTGATGGTGACCACGCACTCGCCGTTCTTCCTGAACGCGCTGAGGGCCGACGAGGTGCGCGTGCTGTGGCGCGACGAATCCGGCTACACGCAGGCGCAGCGTGCATCCGATCTGCCGGGCATCCCGGCATTCATCGAGCATGGCGCCTTGCTCGGGCATCTGTGGATGGAGGGGCAACTGGGCGTGGGCGATCCGCTGGTGAACCAGGGCGCACCCACCCGACCGCTGCGTCGCCCCGCGACCGACTCGGCGCGCAAGAGCTGACGATGGCGGGGGCACGCCACCTGGTCTTGTTGGTGGAAGAACCATCGATGGAGGCTTTCTTGCAGTCGCTGCTGCCGAGAGCACTGCCGGCGGGGCGCACCTTCGAGGTCCATCCGTTTCAGGGCAAGCCCGACCTGATGTCCAAGCTCGAGGGCCGCTTGCGCGGCTTCGCGCTTTGGCTGCCCGAAGATTGGCGGCTGGTCGTGGTGGTGGATCGTGACGACGACGACTGCAAAGCGCTGAAGGCCAGGATGGAGGCCGTCACAACCCGTGCCGGACTGATGTCGCGCACGCGCCGTCTGGCAGACGGCGCGCGCGACTGGCAGTTGGCGAACCGAATTGCGGTCGAGGAATTGGAGGCCTGGTACTTCGGTGATTGGACAGCGGTGCGCGGCGCCTTCCCCAGGGTACCGGTCACCTTGGCCAGTCGGCGAGGTTTCCGCCACCCGGATGACATCGCCGGCGGCACCTGGGAGGCATTCGAGCGGGTCTTGCAGCGCCACGGCTACTTCAGCGCAGGGCTGGGCAAGATCGAAGCGGCACGGGCCATCGGCGAACACGCCGCGCCGGCCCGAAATGGCTCACCCAGCTTTCAGGTTTTCCTCGCTGCGCTGATGGAGGCCGTTTCATGAACCCGCGCACGCGCTGCGCCTGGAAGTGCGGTTTGCGCGAGGGTTGAGGCAACATGGGTGGCATCACCTAAGACCACGTCGAGCAGGCCTGCCTGGCCTGGCTGGCCGGGCTGGGTCGGCAGGTCGCCCACGGCCCCGACGCATCGCCCCCCGATGCCAAGACACCCGGAACCGAACGCGACACTTACCGCAAGGTGGCGCTCGCGCACCGCCTGCGCGACGCCATTCGCCGCCTGAACCCGCACATCCCGGTCGGCGCGCAGGACGAAGCCTGTCGCATGGTGTTGAACCCCAACATCCCCGGCCAGGTGCAGGCCAACCGGCAGATGCACCGCTGGCTGGTGGAAGGCGTGCCTTCCAGTACCCGAGAGACGGCGAGACCCGCGGCGACCGGGTGAGCATCGTGGATTGGTCGGATACCGCACGCAACGACTGGCTCGCGCTCAACCAGTTCAGCGTCCAGGGGCCCAAGCTCACCCGCCGCCCGTATGTGGTGCTGTTCATCGACGGCTTGCCCGTGGTGGTGGTGGAGCTGAAGAACCCGGGCGACGAGAACGCCGACCTGTGGGCCGCCTTCAACCAGTTGCAGGCCTACAAGGAAGACATACCGGACCTGTTCCACAGCAACGCGCTGCTGGTCATCAGCGATGGCATCGAAGCGCGCGTGGGCTCGCTCACGGCCGACCCCGTACGCTACACGGCCTGGCGCACCATCGACGGCGCGAGCGTGGACCCGCTGGGGGCCATGAAGGAGCTGGAGACACTGGTGCACGGACTGTTCCGGCGCGAGCGGCTGCTGAACTACCTGCGGCACTTCATCCTGGTCCAGGACGACGGCCCGTTGGTCAAGAAGGTGGCGGGCTACCACCAGATCCATGCCGTGCGGGCGGTGGTCGAGAGCGTGCTCGTGGCCTCCAGCCCCAAGGCCGACGCATACCGCCGCGGCAAGGGCGGCGCGGTCTCGCACACCCAGGGCCCGGGCAAGAGCATCGAGATGACCTGCCTCGCGGCCGAGTTGCTGCGCGAGACTCCCGTGCAGGCCGATACGCGGCCCCGGCTGCGCGAGCTGCTGAGCCACATTCCCTCGCGTGGCATCGTTTCCACGACCATCCAGAAGTTCACGCCCGGCGAAGACGAGGACAGCTTCCCGGTCCTGTCCGAGCGGCACAACATCGCCGTCATCTGCGACAAGGCCGACCGCAGCCAGTACGGATTCCAGGCCAGCCTGGACGGCAAGGCCATGGCGGTGGCCATAAGCCTCGATCTGCGTGCACCTGTATGACGCCATTCGATCGCTGCGCCCGGGCTGGCACGACCCCTTCAAGCTGATCATCGTGAACGACATGTGGCTCACGGGCTTCGCTGCGCCGTGCATGCACACGATGTACGTGGACAAACCGATGAAGGGTCACCACCTGATGCAGGCGATTGCGCGCGTGAATCGCGTGTTCTAGGACAAGCCTGGTGGCCTGGTGGTCGATTGCATCGGCATCGCCAATGAACTGAAGGTCGCGCTGAAGGACTCCACCGAGGCCTGGCAGCTGCTGCCTGGCGCGGCGAACCCTGTGCTGGGCCAGGAAGAAGGCAAGAAGCTCAGCGACGGGCAGAAGGACCACGCGCTGCGGCAGATCATCTGCACGGCGGTGGTCAGCGCCGAGGTGGTCGACATCTTCAAGGCCGGGGGGTTGAACCGTCCCGACATCGGCATCCTGTCGGAGGAGCTCCTCGAAGACGTGCGCCACATGAAGGAGCGCAACCTGGCGGTGGAGCTGCTGGAGCGGCTGCTGAAGGACGACATACGCTCGCGCGTCAAGACCAACGTGGTGCAGCAGGCCAAGTTCTCGGAGCTGCCGCAGCAAAGCCTGCGGCGCTACCGCAACCGGGCCATCGAGACGGACCAGGTCATCGAAGAACTCATCGAGATGGCCAAGAAGTTCCACGCCGCCGCCCAGCGCGGCGAGCAACTGGGGCTCAACGGCGACGAGATGGCCTTCTACGACACACTGGCCACCAGCGAAGCCGCCGTGCGCGAACTGGGCGACGAAACGCTGAAGGCCATAGCCGTCGAACTGACACAGAAGCTGCGGGCGTCGGTCACCGTGGACTGGCCGGTACGCGAAACCGTGCGCGCGCGCCTGCGGGTGATGGTGAAGATGCTGCTCAAGCGCTACAAGTGCCCGCCAGACACGCAGAAGGAGGCGACGGATACCGTCTTGCGGCAAGCCGAGTCGCTTTCGCGGGCTTGGGGCGCGCTTTGATGGGCCCCTGCGCTCCCACGCAAACGCCAGGCCGGTCGCTGCGCAGCGGCCCGAGCCGACCTGGCACGTCTACTTGTTGGCCGCGCGCTTTTTTCGATATCGTTGAACCAACCGATCCAACTCTTTGCTGTGGAAGAGATCGATGCACTTCATCAGCACCAGCTTTTCCCCTGATGCGCTGGCGTAGTCGCGGTCCAGGAACTTCTTGATCAGCGCAAGCGCCTCGTTGTACGCGTCGATTTCCAGGCTGCCAAGCTCCTTGTAGCCATTGGCTGCGGCGGTGGCGTCATTCACGACTTCCGATGACTGGTAGCCGCCCGCGATGCACGCGCTGAGCGCATAGTTCTTCAAGTGCTGCGACGGGCTGTAGCGCGCAGTCTCCGATCCGCCCGAAGGACGCGCTGCGCCCGGCCCACCCTCTGCAGGGGTCAGGGACACGGGGGGCGGGCTGGCGTTCGCCTGGGAGTCGGCAGCAAATGATGGCGCGGCCATTGCGCAAAGCAGCAGGGCCGACCCGATCGCATGCCACCTGGCACGGGCAGGCCTCAGCGCAGCTCCCATATCGACGCCTCGGCTGCAACAGGAAAGTAGCAGTGGTCTGAGCATGTCCCACCATCCCACAATGTGGCGTGTCCCGTTGCATCGCTCCAACGAACGCCAAAGATCAAGATGCCCTTCAAGCCCGCGAAGTCGCCGGGCTTAGGGCTGCGCACGGTCTTATCCGCAGAGCCGAATCGATGAGCCAGAAAGCGCGCCAAGTCGGCGAGCCGGTAGATGTACTGCTTTCCATCACCACCTGAGACGGTGCTCCAGACGCCCCGCGGTATGACCACACCGGACTTGTTCAGGCTGTAGCTCATCCGAATGGCGCACCCGTTCCTGAACCCCGCACGGGGATCGCGCTGCCCCATGTCGATGTTCTCCTTGACTTTGCCGCCAATCCGATCGCCTACGCTTGGAAGCGTGCCATCGCCGTAGATAACCTTGAAAGCGCTCCACATGGCAGCGAAGGAGGGTCTTGTCACATGCGACCTGAAAGTGAGAGGGGCGCCTCGGCGCGAGGGCGAACCGAAGTCATTTGCGCCTCTTGGTTGATGGTCGCGCGATGCTACGAACGCATGCAAACGAGCGCTATCCCAAGCTCTAGGGAGCGGATGTCGAAGTTGCCGCGATCACCCCCGCCCCCCGCAAACGCTCGATCTCGGCGTCATCAAGTCCGAGTGAGGCGAGCAGCTCGCGGGTGTGGGCGCCGAACACCGGGGGGTCGCGCCACACGCCCAGGCGATGTCCTTGCAATGTGAGCGGCAGCAGGGCGGTGCACACCGACTGGCCGGCCTTGTCGCCGTCGGGCAGGGTGATCTCGGCCAGGCCGCCGGTGGCGGCCAGGTGCGGGTCGTCGTACAGGTCCTCGGGCCGGCGGATGGGCGCGTAGGGCAGGCCGGCCTGCTCGAACAGCGCCGCCAGCTCCTGTGCGCTGCGTGTCGCGAGCCGCTGGCGCAGCGTGGGGATCAGCGTCGCCCGCTGCAGCACACGCTGGTTGTTGGTGGCCAGATCGGGGTCGGCGGCCAGGTCGTCGAAACCGAGCACCCGGCAGAAGACGCCCCACTGCGCGTCGCTCACCGCCGACAGGAAGATCTGCTCGCCGTCCTTCACCGTGAACACGTCGTACACCGCCCACGGGCTCACCCGGTCGGGCATGGGCGGCGCGGGCTTGCCGGTCACCGCGTACTGCAGCATGTGCTGGCCGACGAGGAAGACGTTGTTCTCGAACAAGGCCGACTGCACCTCCATGCCGCGCCCGGTGATGCCGCGCTCGATGAGTGCGGCCAGCACGCCGATGGCACCGAACATGCCGCCCATGATGTCGTTGACACTGGTGCCGGCGCGCAGCGGGTCGCCCGGCCGGCCGGTCATGTAGGCCAGGCCGCCCATCATCTGCACCACCTCGTCGAGCGCCGTGCGGCGCTCGTAGGGCCCCGGCAGGAAGCCCTTGTGGCTGACGTAGATGAGCCGCGGCTGGCGCGCCGAGAGGCTGGCGTAGTCGAGCCCGTACTTGACCAGCGTGCCGGGCTTGAAGTTCTCGGCCACCACGTCGGCCGTCTCGGCCAGCCGCCGCGCCAGCGCGGCCCCTTCGGGCTGGCGCAGGTCGATGCCGATGCTCTTCTTGTTGCGGTTGAACATCGGAAAGAAGCCCGCTCCGGCGCCCAGCAGGCGCCGCGTGGCTTCACCCTCGATGGGCTCGACCTTGATGACCTCGGCGCCCAGGTCGCCCAGCACCATGCCACAGGTGGGGCCCATCACCATGTGGGTGAACTCCACCACCCGCAAGCCCAGCAGCGGCAGTGGGACGCCGGCGGCCGGCGCCGGCTCGGGGGGACTGTGCGGTGGGGATGGCAGCTCGGTCGTCATCGTCCGCACTGTAGGGCAACCGCGGCGGGCAGCGGCATCCCCCTCGGGTGGCCCCACGCGACGCGGCAGGTCTGGGGACGCTCTCAGTCGGCGAAGAAGTAGCGCACCACCGCCAGCGCCAGCGCGAACAGGTAGCCATAGGCGAAGCGGTCGATCAACGGGGCCGCCTGGCCGCGGCGCGCGCGCCAGTGGCCCAGCGCCGCCATCACGCCGCCCACGGCCACCGGCGTGAGCACCAGGTTGGGCAGGCGCCACACCGGCGGCGTGAGGTGGTAGGGCACCAGCCACACGCTGAGCGCGCCGCAGGCCGCGCCGAAAACGAGATAGGCCGGCGCAGCGAACCAGGCGTTCGGCCGCGCCTGGAACGGCTCGGCCAGCGCCCGCAGGCCCAGCTCGACCAGCAGTTCGCCGAACACCTGCAGCAGGAATTCGCCGACCAGCTCGAAGAGGAACTCGATCATCGGTGGCGCTCCGGGCCGGGGGAGTTGAGAGTCCGCGCACCCTACACCAACCCCGGCGCCGCGACCACCCCACAAAGCCGAAATCGAACAAGCGTCGGGTGCGCGCGCTCCGCGCAGGCTGCAGCCGATGGGCGTTTTCCCCGCTGCGCCTCAACTGCGCCGACACCTATGCTCGGCCCCCATCACCCGCATGGAGATCGACCCTTGGCTCGTCCCGTTCAATCCAACGCCCACAGCCCGATGCACCGCGCGTCGGCCTCACCCGTACAGCGGCGCACACTGCTGGCCGCCGCCGCCGGTTGTGCCCTTCCAGCCTGGCCGTTGGGCGCGGCAGCGGCCGCTGCCCGCGCAGCGATGCAGGTGCCGCGCCCACCGGTGGCACGGGTGGAGCCGGTCACGGAAACGTTCTTCGGCCAGTCGGTGACCGACCCCTACCGCTGGATGGAGAACCCCAAGGACAAGGACTGGGAGCCGTTCATGCGCGGCCAGGATGCGCACGCACGCGCCACGCTGGCAGCGATACCGGGGCGCGACGCGCTCGCGCAGCGCATCTCCAGCCTTTCAGCCGGCACGGCCATTGCCTATGGCGTGCAGCGCGCAGGCCAGGGCAGCAACGAGCGGCTGTTCTATCAGGTGCGGCCCGCCGGTGCGGACGGCTTCCAGCTCGCCGTGCGCGCCGGCCTGGGCGCGCCCGAGCGCATCCTGATCGACCCCACGGCCATGAAAGACGCGCAGGGGCGCCATGTGTCGCTCGACTGGTGGGTGCCGTCGCCAGATGGCCGCCATGTCGTCTATGGCCTGTCGGCCGCCGGCAGCGAAGATTCGGTGCTGCATGTGATGGAGGTGGACAGCTTGCGGGTGCTGCCTGAGCGGGTGGCCGGCACCCAGTACGCGGGGCCATCGTGGTTGCCCGACTCCAGTGGGTTTTTCTATGCCCGCGTGGCCGACCCTGCGGCGCGCGGCAGCGTGGAGTACTACAAGCGCTCGCCGGTGTGGCTGCATCGGCTGGGCACCGATGCGAAGGACGATGTGCTGCAGGTGGTCCACGGCCGCGACCCCGCGCTGCCGCTGACCGAGACCGAGTTCCCATCCATCCAGTGCAGCCCCGTGAGCACCTGGGCCGTGCTGGCGCTGTACGGCGGCGTGCGCCGGGAGAACCCGCTGTTCGTGGCGCCGCTGGCCGACGTCGTTGCCGGTCGTGCGAAGTGGCGCCCGGTGTGTGCCATCGCCGACGAGGTGACCGGGTTTGCCTTCGACGCCACCGACCTCTACCTGCTGACCACCCGCGGCACACCCAACGGCCGTGTGCTGCGGCTGCCGCTCGACGGCGGCACCTATGCCACGGCCACCCCGGTCGTGGCCGAGGGCCCGCGCGTGATCGAGGGCCTCGCACTGGCGCGCGATGGCCTGTACCTGCTGGAGCTCGACGGCGGCTACCACGCGCTGCGCAAGCTCGGGCGCGACGACCGCGTCGCCGAGGTGCCCCTGCCGTTCGACGGCGCGATCAGCGGCCTGCATGCGCATCCGGCAGCCGACGGCTGTGCGCTCGATGGCACGGGCTGGTTGCTGCCGTTCACCACGTTCATGCACGACCCTGCACGCGGGCGCACCGAGCCCGCCGGCCTGGCGCCGGCCAGCCCGCTGGACCTGTCGGGCTATGTGGCGCTGCGCAGCCATGCCACGGCGCGCGACGGCACGCGCGTGCCGCTGTCCATCGTGATGAAGAAGGGCCTGCCGCGCAATGGTCGCAACCCCACGCTGGTGAGTGCCTACGGCGCCTACCAGATCTCCAGCAATCCGTACTTCAGCCCCCGCGTGCTGGCCCTGCTCGAGCGCGGCGGGATCTTCGCCACTGCGCATGTGCGCGGCGGCGGCGAATATGGCAAGCGCTGGTGGAAGGGCGGGCAGAAGCTGACCAAGCCCAACACCTGGCGCGACCTCATCGACTGCTGTGCGCATCTGGTGCGCGAGCGCTGGGCGTCGGCGCGCACGATCACGATCCAGGGCGGCTCGGCGGGCGGCGTCGCCGTTGGCCGGGCGTTGACCGAGCGGCCCGACCTGTTTGCCGGCGTGATCTCGAACGTCGGCATCTCGAACGCGCTGCGCGCCGAGTTCTCGCAGAACGGGCCGCCCAACATCGATGAGTTCGGCACCGTGAAGGACGCCGACGGGTTTGCGGGCCTGCTCGCCATGGATGCCCTGGCCCATGTGAAGGACGGCGCGCGCTACCCGGCGGTGCTGCTCACCGTGGGCATGACCGATCCACGCGTGGAAGCCTGGCACGGCGGCAAGATGGCCGCGCGACTGCAGGCTGCCACCCGATCGGGCCGACCGGTGCTGCTGCGCGTGGACTTCGATGCCGGCCACGGCCTGGGCAGCACCCGCCGCCAGATCGACGCCGAGCGGGCCGACGAATTCGCGTTCGTGCTGTGGTGTGCCGGGCGGCGCAACGTGGCGTAGGAGGACACCGGGCGTTCACCCGATGTGTCGCAATCGTCATGATTTCGTGAGGATTCGGCGACCGCGCGGCGGTCAACTGGCGGTGCTCACCCACCACCCCAGGAGACGCCCATGCGCCCAACCCACACACTCACCGCACTGGCCGCCGTTTTCGCTTTGTCCGCCTGCGGCGGCAGCGACGCCGATCCACAGTTGGAGTTGACCCTCGAGGGCCTCGAGAATCTCGGGCCGACAGCCGTCTACGAGGGCTGGCTGATGGTCGACGGCGCGCCGGTCAGCACCGGCCGATTCAGCGTCGACAACCAGGGCCGCGCCAGCGCATCGACGTTTCGGGTCACCGATGCACAGGCCGAGCGCGCCACGGCGTTCGTGCTCACCATCGAGCCGGCGCAGGGCGACGACCCC
>JAKLLB010000088.1 GCA_023150345.1 Aquabacterium sp. | reverse complement strand
TGTACGGAGAGATGGGTGCGGCGCCGACGATTGCCCGCGCACGCTCGATGTGGAACGGGCGGGCCGAGTACCTGCAGACGCCCAACGTTAAATGGACCGCCAGGGCAAGTGACGGATAGTTGGCCTACGCTGGTTCGACATGGCAATCCTCCCTTTGGGGGTCCCCCACTCCCACCCACCCACACCTCAGAGGGATGTCCGACTGCAATGGGCGGACGAAAAATCTCCGGATGCAGGTGGATCACGGTGGACCCGATAACCCGGATGCTGACACGCATCGCCCTCGGCCGTCAGGGCCTTTGGATCAGGGTAAACCCGAGCCTCGGCTGCTCGACCAGTTGCGTGCGGCCGTGCGGTCGCGGCATTACTCCATCCGCACCGAGGATACGTATGTCCAGTGGGCGCGGCGCTTCATCGTGTACCACGACAAGCGGCATCCGCGCGAGATGGGGCCGGTCGAGGTGCAGGCATTCCTGAGCCACCTGGCGGTCGATCGCACGGTGGCGGCCTCCACGCAGAACCAGGCCAAGTCGGCGTTGCTGTTTCTGTATCGGGTCGTGCTGGGCATCGAACTGCCGTGGCTCGACGAAATCGTGACGGCCAAGGCGCCGCGTCGCCTGCCCATGGTGCTCACGCTGTCGCAGGTGCGCGCACTGCTCGAGGCCATGAACGGCCCCACCGGGCTGCTGGCCAGCCTGCTCTACGGCACCGGCATGCGCCTGCTCGAGGGCCTGCGCCTGCGGGTCAAGGATGTCGGCTTCGAGCGGCGCGAGATCATCGTGCGCGAAGGCAAGGGCGGGAAGGACCGCGTCACCGTGCTGCCCGAGAACCTGATCGTGCCGCTTCAGGGCCAGATGGCGCGCACCCGCGCCTTGCACGATGCAGATCTGGCTGCTGGGCGCGGCGCGGTGTGGCTGCCCGACGCGCTGGCGGTGAAATACCCGCGTGCGCCGCGCGCATGGGGCTGGCAGTGGGTGTTTCCCAGCACCCAGTTGTCGATCGATCCGCGCACCGGCATCGAGCGCCGCCACCACCTGAACGAGGCCAGCGTGCAAAAGGCGGTGTCAGTGGCGGCGCGCGCCGCCGGCATCGACCGCCCGTGCTCGCCGCATGTGCTGCGCCACTCCTTCGCCACTCACCTGCTGCAGGCCGGCTACGACATCCGCACCGTGCAGGAGTTGCTCGGCCACGCCGATGTGTCGACGACGATGATCTACACGCACGTGCTCAATCGCGGCGGGCGCGGCGTGCGCTCGCCACTGGACCAGATCTGAGCGTTCGCCGCGGCCGTCGGCGCCGCATTCCCCCACCCCCATCCTAAAATCACCGCTCGCTCCCCAGGATGGCCCCATGCCGCGCAAGCTGTTCGTCACCACTGCCCTGCCCTACGCCAACGCGCCGTTCCACATCGGCCACATGATGGAGTACATCCAGGCCGATACCTGGGTGCGGGCGCAGCGCATGCGGGGCGCGGAGGTGAACTTCGTCTGCGCCGACGACGCCCACGGCGCACCCATCATGATCGCCGCCGAGAAGGTGGGGCAAACGCCGCAGCAGTTCGTGGCCGGCATCGCCGCGGGTCGCCCGCAATACCTCGAGGGCTTTCACATCGCTTTCGACAATTGGCACTCCACCGACGGCCCGGAGAACCATCGCCTCGCGCAGGACATCTACCTCGGCCTGCGCAAGAACGAGTTGATCGACGTGCGCTCGATCGAGCAGTTCTTCGATCCGGTCAAGGGCATGTTCCTGCCCGACCGCTACATCAAGGGCGAATGCCCCAAGTGCGGCGCGAAAGACCAGTACGGTGATTCCTGCGAATCCTGCGGCGCCGTCTATGCCCCCACCGATCTGAAGAACCCATACTCCGCGCTGTCGGGCGCGGTGCCGGTGCGCAAGAGCAGCGAGCACTACTTCTTCCGCCTGTCCGACCCGCGCTGCGTGGCCTTCCTCGAACAGTGGACGCAGGACGGCAAGCTGCAGCCCGAGGTGGCCAACAAGATCCGCGAGTGGTTCACCAAGGCCGAAGACGGCAGCGGCGGCCTGGGCGACTGGGACATCTCGCGCGATGCGCCCTACTTCGGCATCGAAATCCCCGACGCACCGGGCAAGTACTTCTACGTCTGGCTCGACGCGCCCGTGGGCTACCTCGCCTCGCTCACCCACCTGTTCGCCCGGCGCGGGCACGATGTCGACGCCTACCTGGCCGATCCGGCGGTCGAGCAGGTGCACTTCATCGGCAAGGACATCGTCTACTTCCACACGCTGTTCTGGCCGGCCATGCTGCACTTCAGCGGCCGCAAGGTGCCCAACCATGTGTTCGTGCACGGCTTCATCACCGTGGGCGGCGAGAAGATGAGCAAGAGCCGCGGCACCGGCCTGAGCCCGCTGCGCTACCTCGAACTGGGGCTGAACCCCGAGTGGCTGCGCTACTACATCGCGGCCAAGCTCAATGCCCGCGTCGAGGATGTCGAGTTCAACCCCGAGGACTTCGTCGCCCGCGTCAATTCCGACCTGATCGGCAAATACATCAACATCGCCAGCCGCGCTGCGGGCTTTCTCACCAAGCGCTTCGCCGGCAAGCTCTCGGCCGATCTGGGCGTCGAGGGCCGCGTGCTGCTCGACACCCTGCGCGCGCACCGCGCCACGATCGAGCAGTTGTACGAAGAGCGCGAATTCGGCAAGGCGGTGCGCGAAATCATGCAGCTGGCCGATCGCGTCAACGAATACGTCGACCAGCACAAGCCGTGGGAGCTGGCCAAGCAAGACAGGCCCGCCGACGCCGGGCCGCCCCAAGGCGGCGGCACCCCCTCGGCGGGCGGCGCCGCAGGCGCCGGGGCGTCCAGTGTGGCGCTGCACGACGTGTGCTCGGTGTGCATCGAAGCCTTCCGTGTGCTCACCATCTACCTCAAGCCCATCCTGCCGGCGCTGGCCGCGCAGGTCGAGGCCTTCCTGAAGGTGGCGCCGATGGACTTCGCCGACGCTGCACGCGCACTGGGCCATCACACCATCGGCGAGTACAAGCACCTGATG
The DNA here is from genome assembly GCA_023150345.1 of Aquabacterium sp. Taxonomy (GTDB): domain Bacteria; phylum Pseudomonadota; class Gammaproteobacteria; order Burkholderiales; family Burkholderiaceae_C; genus Pseudaquabacterium. Next base: position 13,146 of record JAKLLB010000088.1, on the reverse strand, counting down.
CAGCGCGTCGACGCCAAGCAGATGGACGCGCTGTTCGAGCCCCCGCAGGCGGCCCGGGTGGATCCCGGCGGCGAGCCCATTGCCGACGAGATCGGCATCGACGATTTCTCCCGCGTCGACCTGCGCATTGCGCGCATCGTCAACGCCGAGCTGGTCGAGGGCAGCGACAAGCTGCTGCGGCTCACACTCGACGTCGGCGAGGGCCGCCACCGCAATGTGTTCAGCGGCATCCGCAGCGCCTACAAGCCCGAAGACCTCATCGGCAAGTTCACGGTGATGGTGGCCAACCTCGCACCGCGCAAGATGAAGTTCGGCCTCAGCGAAGGCATGGTGCTGGCCGCCAGCCACGCCGACGGCAAGGCAAATCCGGGCCTGTTCGTGCTCGAGCCCCATCCCGGCGCGCAACCGGGCATGCGGGTGCGCTGACGATGCGGCACGCGCCGGGCACGAGTCACTGGGCCCGGCACCGGAACGCCCTGCAACGTGCGGGCGCACTGGCACGGGCCTGCATCGCCGGGGCGGCCGCCGGCATGGCGGGCCTTTCCCCGGCGCCGGCCGCCGCCGATCCCGCTGCACTGCAATTCGTGGCCATGGGCGACATGCCCTACGGCAGCGATGCGGCCACCGGCGGCGCCTATCGCGCGCTGCTCGCGCGCATCAATGAACTGCAGCCGCCGCTGGTGCTGCACGTGGGCGACTTCAAGGACGGCGTGACCGCCTGCACCGACGCCCTCTACGAACGCCAGCATGCCTATTTCCAGCGCCTGGAGTCGGCCGTGCTGTTCACGCCCGGCGACAACGACTGGTACGACTGCCAGCGCACAGGCGACGACCCGCTGGAGCGGCTGCAGGCGCTGCGTGAACGCTTCTTTGGCTGGCCACGCACACTGGGCCTGCAGCCCGTGGCATTGGAGCGCCAGTCCGACCCCATGGCCGACCACGGGGCCCACTACCCAGGCCAGCGCGAGAACCTGCGCCTGTGGCTGGGCGATGTGCTGGTGGCCACCTTCCACACCATAGGCCCGTACAACGGCGCCGATGCCGCCACACAAGCGCTGCGCGACGAGCACCGCGTGCGCGAAGCCGCCAATGCGGCGTGGCTGCGCGCCACCTTCGAGCTCGCCCGACAGCGCGGCGCCCGTGCACTGGTGCTGGCCACCCAGGGCGACCCGCTCACGCGCGAACGGCGCAGCGACCCCTGGCGCGTGCGTCGCGGCTTCGAAGGAAGCATCGAGCGCACGCTGGTGCCGCTGGCGCGCGCCCATCGCGTGCCGGTGCTGCTGGTGCACGGCGACAGCCACCACTTCCGCTTCGACCAACCGTTCACCGAACCCGATGGTCAGCCGGTGGGCCGGCTGTGGCGCCTGCAGGTGTTCGGCGATCCGCAGATGCACGCAGTGCGCGTCACCGTGCGGCCGGCGCAGGCGCACCAGCCCTTCGACGCCACGCCGATCTGGAACCCGCTGTCGCCTGATCCGCGGCGCTGAGCCCGGTGCGCCGCGGCTTCGGTGGCATCATTGGGGCATGGTCAGTCTGGCGATGTTGAGCGACCCGCGCGTGGCGCAGCCCACGCGGCGGCGGCGCTTCATCGCGCTGCGCCACCACTGCGGCCCTCCATGCCCGCGCATCACCCCGCCCGATGCCGTGTTCCGGAGGATGCATGCTCTCGCCCGATCAGTTCCATCGATTCAGACCCCGCCTGCTCGACGCCCTGTCGGGCTATGACCGCTCCCGCTTCCTGGCCGACCTCGGCGCCGGGCTCACTGTGGGCATCGTGGCGCTTCCACTGGCCATGGCCTTTGCCATCGCCTCAGGCGTCAAGCCCGAGCAGGGCATCTTCACCGCCATCATCGCCGGCTTCCTGATCTCGGCACTGGGCGGCTCGCATGTGCAGATCGGCGGCCCGGCCGGCGCGTTCATCGTCATTGTCTACGGCATCGTCCAGCGCTATGGCCTGGCCAACCTGCTGATCGCCACCTCGCTGGCCGGCGTGCTGCTCATGGTGATGGGCTGGCTCAAGCTGGGCGCGCTGGTGCGCTACATCCCGGTGTCCATCGTCATCGGCTTCACCAACGGCATCGCGGTGCTCATCGGGCTTTCGCAGCTGAAGGACCTGTTCGGCCTGCAGATCGATCAGATGCCGGCCGACTTCTTCGGCCAGATCGGCGCTCTGGCGGCACACGCCGGCAGCTTCAACGTGTCGGCACTGGGCGTGGGCCTGGCCTGCCTGGCCATCGTGGTGCTGTGGCCCAAGGGCTACACCATGCCCGAGGCCCATCATGGCTGGCGTACCACCGCACGGCGGCTGGTCTCCCATCTGCCGGGCACCGTGGTGGCGCTGGTGGCGGCCACGGTCGCGGTGCGCACGCTGCACCTGCCCATCGAGACCATCGGCAGCCGGTTCGGCGGCATTCCGCAGGCGCTGCCGGCATTCGCGCTGCCCGAGTTCAGCTGGCAGACCGTGCGCCTGCTGGTCATTCCCACTGTCACCATTGCGCTGCTGGGCGCGATCGAGTCGCTGCTGTGCGCCCGCGTGGCCGACAACATGACCCCGCAGCTTCAGCGCCACGACCCCAACCAGGAGCTCATCGCCCAAGGCGCGGCCAACTTCCTGACGCCCTTCTTCGGCGGCATACCCGCCACCGGCACCATCGCGCGCACCGTCACCAACGTGCGTGCCGGCGCCACATCACCGGTGGCCGGCATCGTGCACGCCCTCACGCTGCTGGCCATCGTGCTGGTGGCCGCGCCGCTGGCCTTGCATGTGCCGCTGGCCGCGCTGGCGGGCATCTTGCTGTTCGTGGCTTGGAACATGGGCGAATGGCACGAGTTCGCGCGGCTCAAGCACTTCATGCTGCCCTACCGGGTGGTGCTGGTGGGCACCTTCCTGCTCACGGTGGTGTTCGATCTCACCGTGGCAGTGGAAGTGGGCCTGCTGCTGGCCTGCGGCTTCTTCATCTACCGCATGAGCCAGCTCTTTCGGGTCCAGCCGCACCCCAAGCACACCGACTCGGGCGAGTTGCCACCCGGTGTGGCGGTGTTCGAGCTGTTCGGCTCGCTGTTCTTCGGCGCGGTCGGCAAGATCGAGACGCTGCCCGAGCAGATTCCCGCAGGCACCCGCGCCGTGGTGCTCGAGATGCACCGCCTCATCTCGATGGACACCTCGGGCCTGGATGCCGTGCGCCAGCTGTATCGCACCTTGCGCCGCCAGGGCATCGCTGTCGTACTGGCCAATGTGAACGAGCAGCCGCTGGGCCTGATCCGACGCTCGGGCTTTGCCGACGAACTGGGCCTCGAGCAGATCGTGCCGACGGTGAGCGATGCGCACCTGTGATGCCTGCGGCACCCGCAGCGCACGGCGAAGAACAACCGACGCGCGAGGGCTCGCGCAGCCTCAACCGATCTTGGCCAGCTCGGCCAGCAGCTTCTGCCGCGCCGCCGGTTCGGTCACCGCATCGGCCAACAACGCAAACAGCGCATCGCGCTGCCGGGTCTTCTCGGCCGCCTTGCGCACCACCACGCGGGCGATCGGACCCAGGTGCGCGGCCAGGGCGCGCTGCGCCTGCTCCAGCGCCGCATCGCCCAGCGCACGGCCGTCGGTCAGCTCGGTGGCCGCACCGCCGGATGCATGCGCGGAAGCGGCGGGGCCGCCGGCGGTTGTGGCAGCGACTGTCACGCCGGATCGCACCGCCCGCCCCGCCCGGGCGGCCTGGTCCATGAAGGCACTGCGCGCGGCGGGGTTGGTCACCTGTTCGGCCAGCCTGGCGTACAGCGACCCCAGGTCCTGGCACTCGCGGGCCGCGCGGCGCACCAGCACGCTGGCCAGCGGTCCCAGGTGCAGGGCCAGCGAGTGCTCGGCCTGGGCCAGCACCGCCGGGTCCCAGTGCGTGGGCACACCCTGCGAGCCGCCGGTGCTGCCGGTGGGCACGCCGGTGCCCGCCGCGCGCGGCCGTGCCGGCAGCTTCACCAGCGTTTCGTCGGACACGGTGGGGCTCACCGGCCGGTTGGCCGCCGCCACCAGCGCCTCGCGAAAGGCGGTGGCAGTGGCAAAACGCCGGTCCGGGTGCTTGGCCATCGCACGGGCGATCACGCCATCCCAGCGGTCGGTGCGCTGCGCGCCGTCGCAATGCGAAGGCGGTGGCGCTTCGTCGTGCACCACCTTGTACATGAGCTGCTCGGGCGTGCCGGTAAAGGGCGCCTGGCCCGCGATGAGCTGGTACAGCACCACGCCGGTGGCGTACAGGTCGATGCGGTGGTCGATCTGCGCGCCGACGAACTGCTCGGGCGCCATGTACATGGGCGTGCCGATGATGCTGTTGGCCTGCGTGAGACCGGCGGCGTCGATGCGGGCGATGCCGAAGTCGGCCACCTTGAGCTTGCCCACCCGCGTCATGATCAGGTTGGCCGGCTTGACATCGCGGTGCCACACGCCGTGGTCGTGGGCATGCTGCAGCGCATCGAGCAACTGCGTGGCCACGCTCAGGATGTCGTCGTCGGTGAAGCGCACCTGCCCGGACAGGAAATGCGCCAGCGTGTGCCCTTCCACGTACTCCATGGCGATGTAGGCCACGGACTCGTCCTGCCCGAAGTCGTACACGCCCACGATGCCCGGGTGCTGCAGCCGCCCCGCGGCCTGGGCCTCGTTGCGAAAGCGAGCCGCAATGGTTTCGCCCGAGCCGCTGCCGTCGTCGAAGTTTCGGCGGATGGTCTTGAGTGCCACCACGCGCCGGATGTCGGGGTCGTAGCCCTTGTAGACCACGCCCATCGCGCCCTGGCCGAGCACGTCGGTGATCTGGTACTTGCCCAGGCGTTGCGGGTGGCTCACGACTGCTCGGCTCCCAACTGCGTCACTCGAGCATTTTCATCGCCTGCACGACGCTGGCGCGCATGCGCGAGAACGACTGTGCCAGGACGGCGATTTCGTCACGCCCCGCGGCCGGGAACTCCGGCGCCTCCAGGTCGCCCTGGCTCACCCGGTCGGCCAGCGCCGACAGCCGGGTGACCGGGCGCACCACCACCCACCAGATCATCGCGTTGAGCACCACGCCCAGCGCGACGAACACGCCCACCAGCGCCCCCATGAACACGGTGAAGGTCTGCTCGGCGCGCTTGAGCGGCAGGTCCATCGGCACCGACATGATCTGCGCCGCCACGACCTCGTTGAGGTTCCAGCCGAAGCCGTTGGCCGGCCCGTACTTGTCGACCATGGTCTTGGGCGCGGCCTCCACGCTCGAGTGGCACTGCAGGCAGGCCGGATTGGTGATGCGCACTGGCCGCGCGACGAACAGCGCGCGGCCCACGGCCGTGTCGCGCTGCCCGACGAATTCCTTGAGCTCGGCGTTGTTGCGGAACTGCTGGACGATGTCGACCTCCCATCCCTCGGCGCGGTCGCGCGGATTGGTGGGGTTGAGCGTCGCTTCCTTGTAGGCGAATTCGGGATACTTCTGCCGCAACGTGGCCAGCACCTCGGTGGCCGAGTAGCTGGGCACCGACTGCGGCAGGAACTCGTACTTCATCTGCGTCTGCAGCAGGCTGGTGATCTGCGAGGCGGTGTAGTTGCGCACCGCCAGCGCGTTCTCCATCAGCTGGCGCGCGCTGTTGAGCACCTCGTCCTGCGCGTTGCGCTGCAACAGGTCACGGCTGACGGTGCCGCTCACCGCCAGGCCCAGGGCCATCACGATCACGTAGATCAGGTTGAACTTGACCAGGAGTTTCATGGCGGTGCCTGTGGGTTTGGGTGTAGTCGGGCGAAGGTCGTGCAGTCGGACGAGCGTACCGATCTCTATCGGTTCATCGACGCGGCCGCATCGGTCGCCACAGCCTGCGCCTCGCCAGGGGACTTGGGCGGATGGAGCACCGCATCCCACTCGGGGTGCGCACTCATGTGGCGCTGCAGGGCGTCGCGAAAAGCGCCCTCGCGCGCCAGAACGGCGAACCGCCGCGGCAACTCGCGCCGGATCACCGGTTCGGACACCAGCCAGGGCTGCAGGGTGTCGTAGGTCGGCGCCGCAGCCGGCTGCGGCACCGGCGCTCGGCCCTGCAGTCGCCCGGCCTGTGGCGCGATGGTGTCGCGAAACGCCCGCGGCACATCCTTGAGGAAGGCCGGATCCGGCCGTGGCAAGACCTGGCCCTTGTCCGATCCGGAGCGCCGGAAGAACTCGCCCGAGCGCAGCGTGATCGGCGCCTTCGCACGGCCGGCGCGCTCGATGCCCTGGCCCTGCCCGGCCTCGACGAAGATCTCGGTCAGGCCTGGCCCCGCTCGGCTCACCGCGACCCCGGCGAGCTGGGTGAGCTCGGCCGCGGCCGTGAGCTGCCCGGCCACCGGCCGCGCACCGATGGCGCTGCTGTGCTTGGCCCAGCCGTCCAGCAGGTAGTACGCCGGCGCCCGCGGGCCCGACCCGGCCAGACCGGGCGGCTGCAGCATCACGCGCGTGGCCGGACCCAAGTCGAGCACGCTGCCGTCGGCGAACTCCACGCGAACCAGGCTGGCCTGTGGCGCGCTTTCGACGATGGCACCCGGGCTCAGTCGCAGCCCCGGCGTGGCGCGCAGCGCCCGCGCACCATCGATCACGGTGGCCGAGCCCTCGAGCAGCGTGAGCACGGCATCGGCAGCCTGCGCGGATGTCGCCACCACACCGGCGACGATGGCCATCGCCAGCCTGGATGAATTGACCCATCGCAACCAGACCCGAATGACCACCACGTCGGCGCACCCCGCTTGAACTGCCGCAATGCGCGACTGTGCGGGCAATGGTACCGCGCTGCGGCGCCGCGTTCAGTGACCTTGTGCCTGCTGCATGCGACGCGCGGCCACCCGCCACGCCTTGCGGGCGCGCCGGGCCCCGGATGGCGCCGCCCATGCGGCCAGCTCCCGCACGCACCGGCCGCGGTACTGCTCGGCTTGCGCGGCCAGCCAGCCCACGGCGATCCACTGCGCCGGCGCCACCGACACGCCGGCCGACTCGGCCAGCGTGCGGGCAGCCGCCTGGCCGATCACGGCGTCGTGCCACAGGCCCAGCGCCTCTTGGGCGCCGCGCAGCGACCGCAGCAGCGCCTCGCGGCGTTTCTGCGGCAGCCACGTGTCCACGCCCTCGATGGCATAGCGCAGCCGCTTGATCCGGCGCCGCAACCGATGCAGGCCGTCGTCGTCGAGCGCCTCGGCGCGGCCGGCATCGCGGCGCACCTGACGGCACAGGCGCTCGAGCGGCACCAGCACCTGATGCAGCGGCGCCGCGGGGCCGCCAGCGGCATCTGCCTCTGCAGCGCGCGGCAGGGTGGCCGCCAGCAGGCGCAGCCAAAGCTGCTGGGCGCGCGCGCTGGCCAGGCACTGCACCGCCGACACATCGCCCGCAGCTGCATCGGCTCCCGGCCGCGCATCGGCATGGACATGCGCACCGAGCACACCCAGCGCATCGAACCATGCCGCAGCCTGCTGCGCCGTCGCACCAGCCGCTTGCCAGGCCTGTCGCAGTGGCGCGGCCAGCACGTCCATGTCGCGTGCCCGGCCCAGCTCATGCTGCAGTTCGCGCAGTGGCGCCAGCAAGGCCTGGACCTCCGGTGGCACGAAGACGGGAAACACGTGCAGCACCGCCATCAGCCGCCGCACGGCCACCCGCAGCTGGTGCAGGTGCTCCGGCTCGCTCGGGCCCGCCGCGATCTGGCTGGCATTGGCCAACGCCGGACGCAGCGCGGCCCTGAGCATGTCGACCACCGCCTCTGGCGCACCCGCCGCACCGCTGGCGGCAGCGGCGACGCCCACCGCAGCGGCGGCGGCCTGCGGCGGCACACCGTCGCGCTGCAGCGCCAGCCAGTGCCCGCGCTCGCTCTTGGTGCGAACGTCCAGCACCAGCGGGAATCGCTGGGTCCATCGCTCGGCGAGCGCAAGCAATGCGCCGGCGTCGCCGCGCAGCAGCTCGAGTTCGAGTTCGCAGACCGGCGCGCGCCGATCGCCGGCCTGTATCCAGCCTACGTCGAAGGCCAGTTCCACCCGGGCTCCCGGCACGCTCACCTCGCGCAGGGTGCGGCGGATGACGGTGCCATAACGTTCCAGCGGCATCGCCCCACCGGCGCGTTGCAGCGCCCGCTGCAACGCACCCGCCGCCGGATGCCCGTCATGACGGTCGAGCTGCAGTGGCGGCGGCTGCACCGAACGCGCACGTCCCAGCGGCACGTTGTGTTCCAGCCTGTGCAGGCCGTCCGGACCCGCGGCCTTGAGGGTCTGGATCCACAGACCGTCCTCGCGGCGCAGCCGCAACGCGACCGCCTCGCGCGCCAGGTCGCCGTCGGGCGTATCGAAGTAGTGGGCCTGCAGGCGCACCGTGCGCGCGCGCGCCGTGGCCACCGCACGCTGCACCGCCGCGCGGCTGGCCGCGCTCACCTGGAACTTCAACTCGGTTTCCATCACGTCTTTCGTCGCGCACGACGGGCATCGTGCAGATCCCGCGCTGCGCCACGCGCCCCAGCGCTGAGTCACTCCCGCCCGATAGAATGGCAGGCTGCATCCGGCGGCGGTGCGCCCGCCTCGGCCGTTCCCGCAGGCCGGAGCGCCCGAGCCGCCCATCACCGGTGCCACCCGCATCCCCAACCGCGCGATTGAACCATGCCCCTGTTCTGGAAGCCGTACAAGTCGGACACCACCCAATTCATCGAGCAGTTGCGCGCCCAGCGCCCCACGCTGGAGGCCGAGCAGCGTGCTGGCCGCGGCCTGCTGTGGGACCGTCCCCAGGACCGCGAGGCCCAGAGCGCCTACCGCGCGGCCCGGGTGCCGCAGCAGCCCTACGTCTACTTCCCGAACAGCCACAAGTGACATCGCGGCCGTGCCCGGCCCTTTGCCTGCACCCGCGGCCGATGCCGCACTGAGCCACGCCGCCGCGCTGCCCCCCGCGCCGCAGCCGGAAGCGGGTCTGCCCGTCGACGGCGTGGCCGTTGCACGGCTGTACGGCGAGCCCCTGTTCAGCCTGCCGCAGGACCTGTACATCCCGCCCGATGCGCTGGAGGTGTTCCTCGAGGCCTTCGAAGGGCCGCTGGACCTGCTGCTGTACCTGATCCGCAAGCAGAACTTCAACATCCTCGACATCCCGCTGGCCGACGTGACGCGCCAGTACCTGCAGTACGTCGACCAGATCCGCTCGCGCAACCTCGAACTGGCCAGCGAGTACCTGCTGATGGCGGCCATGCTCATCGAGATCAAGTCGCGCATGCTGCTGCCGCCGAAGAAGACCGACGACGGCAGCGAACCCGAGGACCCGCGTGCCGAACTGGTGCGCCGCCTGCTCGAGTACGAGCAGATCAAGCTGGCCGCCGCTCGGCTGGACCAGTTGCCCGTGATCGGGCGCGACTTCCTGCGCGCGCAGGTCGCCATCGAGCAGAGCCTGCAGCCGCGCTTCCCCGACGTGGACGCCGCCGACCTGCGCGAGGCCTGGCTGGACATCCTGAAGCGGGCGAAGCTGCACCAGCACCACCGCATCAGCCGCGAGCAGTTGTCGGTGCGCGAGCACATGTCGCTGGTGCTGCGCGGCCTGCAAGGCCGGCGCTTCGTCGAGTTCCACGAGCTGTTCGACCCGCGCCGCGGCACGGCGGTGATGGTGGTCACCTTCATCGCCATGCTCGAGCTGTCGCGCGAGCACCTCATCGACGTGACCCAGGCCGAAGCCTTCGCCCCCATCTACGTGCGGCTGGCCTATCAGCCCGCCTGAGCGCAGCCGAGCCCGCCGTGACCCTGCATTCGAGGGGTCAGGATGCGCAGCGACGATGCTCGCACTGTGCAACCGCCGGAACCACAGCGGGCCCACGCTAACATCCGCAGCTTCGGCCGCACCTGGGCGGCCGCAGCCCGCCGCCTGATCGCGTGTCCGACGCCTCGACCGATCCCCTGCTGCACCGTGCCCACCCCCTGATCGCCGCCGCTGTACGGGCCATCGTCCAGGAGAACGCACTGCCCCCGCCGGCCACCGGTGGGATCGATCGCCACCTGCGCACCCTGCGACTGGAGGCGGGCGACGCCTTGCGCAGCCAGCCCGCACGCCTGGTGCGGGCGTTCGAGTCCGCGCTGTCCGAACTCATCGCAGAGTGCGCCGACGCCATGCCGATGACGCCGGCGCCGTCGATGGACGAGCTCGAGCTCATGGACGCCGAGCAGACTCGCGAGCAGATCGACCTGGCGCACATCGCCAGCGCCCACATGCACGAACTGGCCCGCCATTGGCAGCCCGTGCAGGCCCGGTTGCGGCCGGCTTCGATATCACTGGCCCACGGCCCGGGCGCATCGCCCATCTCGCCCGAGGGCCTGACCCAGGCCCTGTGGCGCGGTTCCGAGCAACTGCCGCTGTCGCCCGGCGCGCGGGTCGAGCTCGTGCGCCAGGTGATGGCGGCGCTCGCGCCCCGGCTGGCTGCGCTCTACCGTGATCTGGCGCCATCAGCGCCGCCTGCCGACGCGCCTCGCGGCAAGTCGCCCACGCGCGCCGACATCGAGCTCGCCCTGGTGCCGATGGAAGGCGAGGCCGCGGACGCTGATGCGGGTGTGTTCGACGTCACGCGCCCCGGAGCCCTGCGCGAGTTGCTGCCGCTACTGCCGGCGCAGCGCGGCGCCCCGGGCGTCGCACCGGGTGTCACCCCTGCCGCGGATTTCGCATCGCCCGCAGCGGCTGGCGGTGGCCAGCAGGCCAGCCACCGCTCGCCGCGCCACCAGAGCCGTGACGCGGTGGACAGCGCCGACGACGACGCCGTGGTGCGCCTGGTGAGGCGCCACCGCGAGGAGCTGTCCGGTCTGCCCGCCGACGCCGAGCCCTGGCAGGTGATGGAGCTCATCGAACGCATCTTCGACCAGATCGGGGCCCAACACCGACTGCCCGAGATGGCGCAAGTGCTGGTGGCGCAGCTGCAGGACCTGGTGGTGCGCATTGCCATGCAGGATGCGACGCTGCTCGATAGCCACAAGCATCCGGCCTGGGTCTTCACCAACCGGCTGATCTCGCAGTTGCGGCTGCAAGCCACCACCGATCCCGGGCAGATGGAGGTGTTCCTGCGCTGGGTGTCGGGCTGGTTCTCGCGCTGGCAGGCGATGCCCGGCGCGGCCGAGCTGGAGGCCGCAACCCAGCGCGTGGTGCAGTGGCAGCGCCTGCAGGCCACCCGGCGGCTCACCGATGTGGAGCCGGCGCTGAACCTGCTGCGCCTGAACGCCTGGCTCGAGCCGCGCGTCGACGCCCTGAGGCCGACATTGGAGGCGACGCTGGCCGGGTATGCGCCCCACGACACGGTGCGGCGGTTCGTGATGGACATCTGGGTGCTGGTGGTCGCCCACCAACAGGCCCAGGGACAGTCGGGAAGCGAAGCGCAGACCTGCCTGGTCGACCTGCTGTGGTCGACCGATGCAGCGCGCTGCCGCGGCGACCGGCCCGCATTGATGGCCATGCTGCCCGGGTTGGCACGCTGCCTGGAGCAGGGCATGCTGACCATCGGCGTGGACGAGAGCCGCCGCCATGCCTGGATGGATCGCCTGGCGGCGCTGCACAAGCTGGTGATGCAGCGCGAGCGACCCGTGGCACCGCCCGTGGCTGCGCCTGCGAGGCCGACCCATAGGGCGCCGGTGTCCGCGGCGGCAGCGGCGGCGCCAGCGGTCGCGGCTCCCACCGCGGCCACTGTGCCGATCACCGCGCCAATCACCGCGCCGATCACCTCGCCGACCATGACGCCAGCGGCGACGCCAGCAGCAGCAGCAACCCTCGCGCAACCTGCGGTGACGACGGCCACCGCCCCCTCGCCACCGCCCAGCCAACCCGCATCGCCAGGCCCCGCCGTTGCCGACGCAACCGCGCCCGAGCCCGCGTCCGACCTGCTGACGCGGCTGCAGGTGGGTGACGCGCTGCGCCTGCAGTTGCAGGGCCAATGGTGCGTGAGCCAGTTGCTGTGGATGAGCGACAACGGCCACTTCCTGCTGTTCTCGGGGGCCGCACCGGGGGTGTCGCACAGCTTCACCCGGCGCGCGCTCGAACGCCTGCAACGCGAAGGGCTGATTCAGCCGTTGCCCGACGCCCAGGTGCTGCAACAAGCGGCGCAAGGGGTGCGGCGGCGCCAGTGAGCAGGCGCGGGCAGGTCAGTGCGTCATGGGCGCGCGCCAGCCGGGCACGCCGTGGCGGCCACGGGTGAGCCGGCTGACGGCCAGCACCGCCTGTGTGCGAGTGCTCACACCCAACGCCCGCAGCACAGCGGCGACGTGGTCCTTCACCGTCTCGACCGACAGGCCCATTTCGCGCGCGATCACTTTGTTGGGCATGCCCTGGAGCAGCCGCGCCAGCACGTCGGTCTGTCGGGGGGTGAGGCCCAGGTCCTCGAAGGTGGGCGGAACGTCGTCGGGGTCGGGCCGCACATGCTCGGCCAGCGCCTGGGCCGCGGCGACGAAGGCCGGGTTGGGCACCACGCCCTGAGGCGGCGCCGGCGCATTCAGCAGGCCCAGCAGACCCGGCGGGATGTACACCGCGCCCGACATCACGGTGGCCAGTGCCTCGTAGAGCTCGGCATGCGAGGAGCGTTTGGTGACGTATCCCATGGCCCCGAGATCGATCGCGCGGATCATGTCGGCGGGCTGGTCGGTGGCCGACACCATCACGACGGGCAGTTCGGGATGGGCCTTGCGCAGCTCGACCAGCATGTCGAAGCCGTCGGCATCGCCCAGGTCGAGATCCAGCAGCACGAGGTCGAAGCGCTCGCGCGTGTTCAGCCGGCGCCAGGCCCGCTCGGCACTGTCGACGCCGACGACCCGGACATGTTGGCCCAGCGACTCGATCAGCGCAGTCAGCGCCGACAGGATCAGGGGATGGTCATCGACCAGCAGGACGTTCATGAGAACCGTGCGTCGAATGGAGACCGGCAGCACGGCGCGCCGATGTTAGACGCGCGCACGGCCGTGTTTGGGGCCGTCGCCCCCCTAGAAGCCAGGGGTTGCACGATGGGCCGTTCGCGGCTCGCGCTCGGTTCCGCAGGGCGCCGCCGCATCGCGGCAGGCGCGGGGCGGCGGTTCAGGGAAAGCGGCGCGACAGTGCCTCGGCCACGCACGCCGGCTTCGCTGAACCCTCGCGCTCGATGGTGACCTCCATCGTGATCTGGGCGCCGCCCTCGATGACCTCGTACGCCGCAAGCTTGAAGCGTGCC
>JAKLLB010000087.1:16415-16675 GCA_023150345.1 Aquabacterium sp. | reverse complement strand
CTGCGGCGACGCCCGCAGCGCGGGCGCAGAACGAGACCCTGCTGCTGCAGCATGGCGTGCGGGACTGGCCCGATGTCCAGGCGCTCGCGGCGCTGGACACTCCGGATGCCCGGCAGGCGCTGCGGCGGGCGCGACCTTGGCGCCGTCGACCTTCTTCAGCAGCTCGCGCGGCATGCGCTCGTGTCCGAGGCCATCTTCCTGAGGCTCGCCATCGTCCCAGCAGATGCAGGCCGATCCATCCTTGTAGACCCTGACCACTT
>JAKLLB010000087.1:0-16405 GCA_023150345.1 Aquabacterium sp. | reverse complement strand
TGCTGGAGGTGGAGGACCACCATCCGCCCGCGGTGATCGAAGCCCTGCTGCGCGGTGTGCTTCAACGCGAAGGTGCCATCGCCGCCGACTTCGCCGCCATGCTGATGTACCTGCACGGCCAGGCTCCATGCGCCTATGACATCGAGCAGCGGGACTTCTTCGACCGTTTCCAGAGCGACGACCGGCAGGCGCCGTTCGCCGAGCTGTGCGAGCGCATTGGCCTGGACGTCGACACGTGTGCGCGCATGATCCGGGAGAGCACCCGGTGATGAACGCAATGAACCTCGGCCGGTACAGCTGCGCGTGGCGCGCGGCCTCTGCTGGCGCCTGCCATGTCGGAGCATCGGCATGACGACCTTGCGTTGGCTGCTGGGGAGTGTGATTGCCCTGATCGGTGTCGGAACCATGGCGCTATTTGTTCTGGGCGATGGCTTCCGCCGCTCGTTCGGCGCCTCTGCGAACTCACTGCTCATGCTGCTGCTGCCGCTGGCCGGTGGGGGCCTGCTGCTGGCTGCGCTCATCGCGCCCGGGCACCGATGGCTGCTGCACCTGGCCGCTGTCGCCGCCGTCGCCCTGGCCGGCGGCTGCCTGTGGCAGATCTTCTCCGAGGCGGCCACTGTGCTGTGGCTGGTGCTGGCACTCCTGGCGCTGTGGTTCGTGTTCTATTCGATGGCGCTGCGGGTGCAGGGGTGAACGGCCACGCCAGCTAAATGCCCGACAGCACCGCATCGATGGCCGACACCAACGCGCTGGCCTGCGCGGCGACATTGCCGATCGGTCGCCTCAGAAGCTTGGCGGGCAGCGGCGCGGCGTAGTGAGCCAATGCATGCAGTCGCCGACCGTTGACGACCACGACCGGGCACAGCGCGGTCGGCATCTTGGTCGCCCCCTCGGGCATGGCGAGTGGCATGACCATTCTCGTGGGCAGGGCATCGAGCAGGTCGCTCTGGATCACGACCACGTAGGGAATGCCATCGACTGCGCTGGTGCTGGGATTGGAGAATACGTCGTACTGGGCCATGGCCCGTTCACCATGGGCGCAAGTCTGCCCCCGGGATGCCGTGGGTCTCGAAGCGGGCATTCTGGGCGGCTATCCAATCGGCGAACTCGGCTTCGAACGCCTTCTTGCGCGCGATGCGGCTGGCCCTGCCGTGATGGGTCAGAAGGCCCTCGTATTGCTCGACCGAGAGGATCACGGTGTCGACCTGGCCGGCCTTTTCCACGAACACCGGTCCTCGCTTGGCCTGAGCGCAAAGGCTGCCAAATCGGTTCTTGGCTTCGGTGGCACTGACTCGCATGGCGGACTCCTCCACGAATTGGCCATTTTAGCCATTGACGGGTGCTGCAGCGTGGCCACGGTTGAAACTTCGGGCGGCACGCACGTTTGCAGCGGGGGCCATCACAGCGGCGGTGCGTCACCCTCGAGCCACTGCGCGATCGCGCCCAGTGGCTTCTTCAGCCCGCCGTGCACGGGCACGCGGCACCCTGCCTTGGGGTAGCCGACGACCAGCAGAATCATGGGCTTTTCCGAAGCCGGTCGTTCGCAAATGCCGTTGAGAAAGCCCATAGGGCTGGGTGTGTGCGTCAGCGTCGCCAGGCCTGCATGGTGCAGCGCCGCGATGAGAAACCCGGTGGCAATTCCCACCGACTCCGGCACGTAGTAGTGCGAATAGCGCGACCCGTCGGCCTTCACGCCGTACTTCTGCGCAAAGATGGCGATCAGAACGGGCGCCTCCTCCAGGAACGGCTTGTTCGGGTCCGTGCCCAGCGGCGCCAGTGCTTCGAGCCACTCGGGCGGTGCCTTTGCGGCATAGAAGTCGCGCTCCTCTTGCTCGGCTGCGATGCGGATGCGCTGCTTGCGCGCCGGATCGGTGACCACGCTGAAGAACCAGGGTTGCTGGTTGGCCCCGGAAGGCGCCGTGCCTGCCGCAAGCAAGCAGCGCTCGATCACCTCGCGTGGCACTGGACGTGAGTCGAAGGCGCGAACCGACCGGCGCCGTGCGATGTCTTCGTGGAACCAGCGGGCACGCGCGCACATGTCGCTCGGGGCGTACTCCCTGTAGTCGGGCAACGGCTCTTCCAGGAACGGGGCGGGAGCAGTGGGGTCGGATGCCATGTCGGTTTGTCGGGTTCGGTTGAATCGATGACGTGGCCGGCGTGCCTGCATGCACTCGCTATCGTGCTCGATGGCAGACGCGACAGCGCCAGCCAGGTGATCCGATGCCGGCGCCGGTTGCGGCAGGGTGGCGGGGTCCCCGCGTCGGTGGTCGCCCCCTACTTCTTGGGCCCGGCAGTCGCAGCCTCCAGATCCGCGAAGAATGCCTTCAGCGTGTTGGCGAGCGTGATCGCCAAGGTTTGCGCATACGACTCAGCGGTCGCAGCCACTACCACGCCGGCTGAGCCGTTGCCTTGGTAGTTCTTGGCGAGCAGATCGGTGTTGCCCTGCTTCAATTGCGCATCAAAAGCGATTTCACCGTTGTAGGTGAAGTACATGTCGGCCCAGACGTTTCGAATCTGCCCAGACAGCACGGCGAAGGACGCACCACTGGCCGGTGCTGAGAGCACGGTGTAGCCATTCCTTTGCAACTCGGTCTTGAGGGCGCCGTTGAACCAATCGGCAACATTGTTGGTTGGCACGACATCAGCCGTCGGCATGCCAAAGCCGTTGCGCACAGTGCCGACCTTGGTCTTGTCGGCGCGCGCATCGACAAAGGGCTGAACCACGATAGACAAGGCCTTCGGTCCAGAGGCAGCACTCGATGCTGCTGAGGCAGCGGCCCCCGCAGCGGGTGGATACACCAGCGTCGGTTGGCGCGTGCCGAACGCGCAGGCCGACAGGGCAAGAGCGAGGCTCGTCAAGGAAAGCAGCCTGGCGAATGCGAACATCATGTCGAAACTCCGTTTCACGTCGATCGTGTGCTATTGCTGGGGGACTCTACACGACGGCGGGACTTGCGAGCGTGCTTCGCCTCCGCGTCTCAGCGCAACCCGCCGCCGCTCACGAGCTCGATGCGCCGTTGCGCCGCTGCCGCCAACGCGGCATCGCCGCGCGCCTGGGCGTCGCGTGCCTGCAGGTGCAACCAGGCCAGCAGCGGCCGGCGCCAGCCCTGGGCCGATGCCGTATCGACGGCGACGGCCAGCAGCGCAGGCTCTGGCAGCGGCCGCGTCACCGCGGTGCCAGCATCAGGCGCGAGCTGGCGCTGCAGGATGACAGCGGCAGCGATCAACCGGGCCAGCGGATCGTCGATGGAGGCGAGCAACGGAGCAGCGGGGCTTCCCGGTACCCAGCGTGCGGCGGCGTGATGGGCCGTCGGCAGCAGCGGCACCTGGTCGGCGTGCAGGCGGGCGGCCAGGTAGTCGGCATAGGCCTGTTCGGGCGCGGCGGCATCGATGCGGTGGCGTTCGTACCCCGTGCACGGCTCGAACACCAGGGCCGCGACCTGGGCGGCGCAGCGCATCAGCTCGGCGCGGGCGAGCAGATCGGGGCGGCCGGCGCGGGCGATCTCGGCGCGGGCGCGGTTGGTCTCGGCTGCTTCGAGCCGGGCATTGCCGGTGAGGTAGGCGTCGAGGGACTGGTCCATCGCCGCCTGGGCGTCCATGCGCCATGCCGGAGGAACCGGTTTCACGGCGCAGGCCGCAAGGAATGCCGCGACCAGCACAGCGGTCAATCGGATGGCGCAACCGGGCGGACGTCTCATGGCAGCTTGAGTTCGGGATCGCGCGCGAACGGCCAGCGGCGATTCACTTCGTCGACCAGTCGCTCCACCTTGCGCAGGCTGGCTTCGACTTCGGTGCGCAGCGCGCCGAGGTCGGCGGTGGCACTGCGGGTCTGGCCCGCGATGGCCTGGGCATCGACCAGGATGGCGTCGGCCTTCTTCAAGCTGGCCCGGGCATCGACCAGCAGCCCGTGCATCTGCTGCACGGTGGCCTGGGTGTCCTGCATGAGACCGCCGGGGCCGTACAAGCGCTGATCGGTGTGGGCGGTGAGCGCCTCCAGGCGGGCCAGCAAGGCGTTGCTGCGTTCCAGTGCCACCACCACCTGCCGCGCGTCAGCCTCGTTGCCCATCAACACGCCCAGCGCACCCTGTCGGCCGTTGAGTCGTTCCGTGGTGGACTGGAGCTGAAACAGGGTGGCGGCCAGCGCTGAGTCGGCAGCGGTGAGCCGGCCCAGGTTGGCGACGAGCTCGCGGGTGGCACTCACCAGTTGGGGCAGCTCGGCGGTGGCATCGCCGCTGAGCACGGGGCGTTCGGCGCCGGCGGGCAGCGGTGGATCGGTGAGCACACCGCTGTAGGCGCGGATGCTGGTGGCCCCGACCAGCGAGCGCACCAGCGTGAACACGCTGGACTGGCGCAACCAGTGCCAGTCGCGGGTGGGCACATCGATGAGGATGCGCGCGTTGCCGCCGCTGGCCAGCTCGACCCGCCGCACCCGGCCGATGGGAAAGCCCGAGAAGGTGAGATCCATGCCCACCGTGACGCCCTCGGAATCATCGGCCAGCAGCACCAGGCGCTGCGTGGGCTCGAAAGCCCCGCGGGCATACAACACGTACAGCACCGAGCCGATCACCAGTCCGGCCAGCAGCACCAGCAACGCCGCGGCCTTGAGCTCCACCCGCGCCATTGGCGGCTCAGCGGGTGGTTGGGCTGCGGCAGGTGCCGCGGGATCAGGGCTGCGCGAGTCAGGTGCGGTCATTGGACTGCCCTCCGGTCACTGCGTGCCCCCGTTCCCGAGGGAGGGACGCGCTTCCTTCGCAGCGGCCGTGCGGGTGCGCTCATGAGGTCGAGCCATGGTAATTGACCAGCAGCGAGCCCAGTTCCACCAGCAGCATCACCGCCAGCATGCGCAGCAGGCCCAGCAGCTCGGGGCCGCCTGCCATGCCGTGGCGTCGCTCGAGCAGCGCCGATGCCGGCGCAACCACCCCAACGGCTGCGGCGAACAGCAGCGTTTTGAGCACGAATACGACGGCCACCGTGGGGCTGAGCACCTGTCCCACGGTACGGGTGTACTGACCCCAGGCCCAGGGCGAAAATCCGTGCGCAACGGCGTAGGCCAGCAGCACCGTCACCACGCCGGCGCTGGCGGCCAGTGCCAGCACCGCAAACGCGCCGGCCAGCACCCGCGGCAGCAGAAGTCGGGCCTCGGGGTCGGGCTGCGCACCGTTGGCGACCGCAGGCGTGGCGCGGGCCATCTCGGCGCTGGCCGGCAGTGAATAGCGCACCGCCACGAAAACCGCGGCCGCCAGCGGGATGAGCTCGAGCACCAGCACGCGGATCACCATTTCCAGCGCATACCTCGACAGCCCGTAGCTCAGTGCGGTGACCACGACGATGCGCGTGATCACCAGCGCCGCCAGCGCCGCCATCAGCGTGAACCAGGCCAGGTTGCCGTAGGTGGCCCGCACCAACTCGGTGGCCAGCTCGTGCCAGCGCGTGCCCTGGTAGCTTCCCGGGCGCAGAGCCTGGGCCAGCACGCGCGTGGCCAGCTGCGCCAGGCCCCACCAGCGGGTGAAACCGTCGGCCCCGGGCAGCCGCAGGGGGTGGCGAGGGGGTTGCATGTCGGGCCGGCGGATTCAGCGCGTGGGCGGTGGCTCGGGCGGCAGTGGCCAGGGCGGCAGTGGCCCGAACGGCTGGGGGCTCTGGGCGGCCAGCCAAACGGCCACGGCCCAGGCCGCCACGTTCTGCGGCAGCGTGGCGGGGTCGATCTTGTCGAGCGTGTCGTTGGGCGTGTGGTGCCAGTCGAAATAGTCGGTTCCGTCCTGGCTGAGCTCCAGCCCCGGCCAGAGCCGTCGGCGCATCAGCAACGCCGCGTCGGGGCCGGGGTTGCCGGCGTTGTCGCCGGCAGCGATGCCCAACGGCGCCAGCTCGCGCGCGATGCGCGCCACCTGGGGCAGCGCCTGTTCGCGTACGCGGCTGCGCAGCCGCCACACGCGACCGGCGCCGAAGTCGCTTTCGCCCACCCACTGATGGACTTGTGACGCGTATTTGTCAGCATAGGCCAGCGCACCATCGAAGCCGTTTTCCTCGTTGGCGAAGAGCACCAACCGTACTGTGCGGCGCGGGCGCGGGCCGTCCAGCAACAGCCGGGCGGCGGCGGTGACGATGCCCACGCCGGCACCGTCGTCGACGGCGCCCTGGCCGGTGTCCCAGCTGTCCAGGTGTGCAGCCAGCAGCACGACCTCGTGCGCGAGGTCGGTGCCTGGGATCTCGGCGATCACGTTGGCCGAGGTGGCGGCGATGCCTTCCTCGGTCTGCACCACCAGGTGCATCGCCAGCGGCCGCTGGGCGGCCGCAGGGTGCGCGGCCATGCGGGCGATGAGGTCGGCATCGGGTACTGAGACGGCCAACGCGGGAATGCGCGGCAGCTTCGGGTCGTAGCGCATGGCGCCGGTGTGGGCCAGGCGATCGCGGTCGGTGCCGATCGAGCGGATCGCCACGGCCAACGCGCCACGGCGCGCCGCCTCGATCGCGCCCAGCGTGCGTGCCGCCACGGCGGGGCCGTAGCCGGAGCCGTCGCGCGCGCGGTCCATCTTCTGGTCGATGAAGACGATGCGCCCGCGGGCGCGTTCGCTGGTGTCGGCGCGCAGGCTGGCGAAGTCGGGGTAGTAGGCGATTTCGGCGCTGATCCCCGCCGTCGTCGTGCCGACCGACCCGCCGAGCGCCGCCATCACCAGCGGCTGCGGGAACGGTGCCGTGAGGTGGGCGTGCGCGGCACCCCGTCGCCAGGCCTTCAGGGGCACCGGCTCCGCGCGCACGACCGGAAAGCCCAAAGCCCGCAGGCGCGCCTCGGCCCAGGTCACGGCGGCTGCGTCGCCCGCCGAGCCAGCGGCGCGCGGACCCACCTCGGTGACCAGCGAGTTCACCAGTTCCCAGGCCAACCCGGAGCGCAGACCGGCCTCGCGCAGCCGTCCGGCGTGGGCCAGGTCGTCAGGGCTGTAGCCGTCGACAGCATCGGCAGCACTGGTTACCGTGGCTGCCGCACCGATGCGCGCCGACTCCGCGGCAATCCATTCGTCCACCAGACGGTCCAGGGTGGCCAGCGGCAGCGCGCCATGGTCGAGCACTGCCGCGTGAAAGCGCCGGATGTCGAACCCGTTGCCCAACTGCGCGCGGGCGCGGTCGCGCAGCTCGTCGAACTTCAGCTTGCCGATCATGTAGGCCAGGGCCTGGCCGGGGGTGGACACGTAGCGATCGATTTCGCTGGCCACGAACTCCGTGTCCACGCCGCTGTGCTCGGTGAGGAAGTCGATGGCCTGCTGACGCGTCCAGCCCAGCGCATGCAGACCGGTGTCGACCACCAGGCGCGCCGCGCGGAAGGCCTGCCACTGCAGGTGGCCATAGCGTTGGGCCGGATCGCGGTACAGGCCGAGCTCGAAGCCGAGTGTCTCGGCATACAGCGCCCAGCCCTCGCTGAAGGCCGTGTAGCCGAAGCCGCTGCGCCGAAAGCGCGGCAGGTTGCCCAGCTCGGTGGCGCGGGCGATCTGCAGGTGGTGTCCGGGCACCGCCTCGTGTGCGACGAGCGTTTCCATCGCCCAGATCGGCCGCTTGCGAAAGGCCTGGGTGTTGGCGAAGAACACGCCACCGCGGCTGCCATCGAGCGCTGGCCCTTGGTAGTACTCGGCGCGATTGGCGCCCATGTGCGCCGGCATGGCCTGAACACCATACGGCGCCCGCGGCAGTTCGCCGAACAGCCGCGGCAGTTCAGGATCGATGCGCTTGGCGATCTCCCGATAGCCGGCGAGCAGCGCCTCGGGACTGGCATGGAAGTGGCGCGGATCGGTGTTCATGTGCTGCACGAAGGCCGCAAAGCTGCCGGTCCACTTCAGTTCGCGCATGGTCGCTTCCATGTCGCGGCGCAGGCGCTCGAGCTCGCGCAGGCCGATGGCATGGATCTGGCGCGGCGTCAGTTCCGTGGTGGTTTGCTGCCGCACCAGCAGCGCATACACCTGCTCGCCGTCGGGATAGCGCGAGTAGCCACCCTCCGTCGGCGCACGCGGCAGCAACTCATCGGTCACCAGCGCGCGCAGTCGGCGCAGCGCCGGCTGCACGCGTGTGGCGATGACCTCGCGGGCGCGCGCCTGCAGGGCTTGCCGATCCTGCGGGCCGACGGCTTGGCCCAGGCGTCGCAAGGGGGCATAGAACGGCGTGGCTTCGACATCGGCAGCCAGCTGAGGTTCGATCTGGGCCAGCACGCGCTGCAGCACGTCGCGCGTGGGCACCCAGCCGGCGGCTGCGCTGCGCCGGGCCTGGGCGATCTCATCGTCCATGCGCTCGGGGAAAGCCACTTCCATGCGCGCGAGCAGTTGCCTCACCTGCGCCACCGTGGCCACGGGCATGATCTGCAGCAGCTCGGCGAACTGGGTCTGCGGCCCGCCCAAAGCGCGCAAATTCATGCCACGCGCAGCCGGGTAGGCGGCCAGGGCCTGCTGGCGCTCGAGGTTGTCGATGAACATGTCCAGCGAGACGCGATCGACCGCACCCAGCCGGTCGCGGTGGATCGCGCGTGCCTCGTCGAGAAATCCGCGCCCCATGCGGTCACGCTCGGCTATCGCCTCAGGTGTGAAGCGGGCCAGACGGTCGCCGTGGCGGTGGTCGCCCCGATAGGTCGCGAACTCGGGAAAGGCCTGGCCCGCCCAGTCCCACTGTCGGTCGAACAGATCGTGCAGGCGCCGCGACTCGGCTGCCGACGCCGGGGCCGGGGCGGTGACCGGGCTGCTGGCGGCCGCGGCCTGGGCGCCTGCCGAGTTCGGCAGCCAGGCCGCCAGCGCAAGGGCCGTTGCGCCGATCAGGCGCCACGAGGAATGAGGGCGCCGGTTCGCGGCGAGCTCGGCGTTGTGTGCAGTCATGCGGTTGGCTCGAAGGTGGCTGCGGTCCTCCGCCAGCGGATCACGCGTGGCGGCATGTGGGCCGGTGATTGTCGGGTGTGGGTGCGGCTCGTCCGGGCCAAGATGGCTTCGGGTTTGCACCGACGACCCATGCTGGCTCCAAATGCGCGGCGTCGGCGTGAAAACCATGGCATTACCCGGCAGCCGACCGAGGCCACTGCGGCTGATAATCGCGCGATTCTGGCCAGGCCCCGGGGCGCCACGTCGGTCCGATGCGGGACACGCGCGCGCTGCGACAGCCGATGAAGTACACGAACCGCCCGAGGCTCGAGAGCGACGCGGCGCTGCCCGAGGGCGACGAGTTGCTTCGTGCCGTCCTGGATGCAATACCCGACGTTGTCGCTCTCAAGGACGAGCGCGGCGCCTATCTGTTCGCCAACCAGGTGTTGGCGAATTTGTATGGCACCACGACGCAGGCGTTGGTCGGGCGTGTCGATGCCGACTTCGGTGTGCCTGGCGAGCTGGCCGCGTTCCTGCAGCGCAGTGCGCAGGACGTGATGGCGTCCGGGCACACGCAGGTGTTGGTGCAGGAAAGCCGCGACGTCGTCACAGGCGAGCCGCGCTTATTCAAGGCGACGAAGCGCCCGCTGCACGATGCGCAGGGCCGACCGAGGTTGTTGATCGTTTCGCACGACATCACCGACGTCGTGCGGGCCCAGCAGCGGGTGGCCGAGAGCGAGCAGCGGCTGCTGGAGGCTGCTCGCCTGGCCCGCGTCGGCCATTGGCGCTGGCATCTGCCCACCGGCGAGTTGCAATGGACCGACGAGACCTACGCGATCTTCGGGTTCCAGCCGGGAGAGGTGGTTCCGAGCTTCGAGCTCTTCGCCGCCATGATCCATCCGGAGGACCGCGAGCGGGTCGAGGCGGCCGTGCGGCGCGCGATCGAGCACGATGCCCCCTACATGGTGGAGATGCGCTTCACACGCCGAGATGGTCAGCAGCGGCTCGGGCGGGCCACCGGCCGGGTACAGCGCGATGCCGCCGGCCAGCCCGCGGTGATGTCTGGTGCGATGCAGGACGTGACGTCGCTGCGCGAGACCGAGCAGCGGTTCAACGTCGCGTTCCGGGCCAGCCCCCTGGCGGCCTCGATCGCGCGGCTCGACGACGGGGTGTTCGTCGAGGCCAACGACCGCTACCTGCCGATGTTCGGCTTCCGGCGCGACGAGATGATCGGCAAGAGCGCCGTCGACCTGGGCATCTGGCCCAGCGCGGCCGCACGGCAGGCGTTTGTCGATGCGCTGCGGGCAAAAGGCACCCTGGTGGGGTATGAGACGCCGCTGCTGCATCGCGATGGCACCGTGCGGCAGGCGGCGTTCTTCACCGAAATGATCCAGATCGACCAGGTGCCGCACCTGCTGACCTTCGTGCAGGACATCACCGAGCGCAAGGAAGCCGAGGCGCGCATCGAGTACCTGGCACATCACGACCCGCTCACCGGATTGCCCAACCGGGTGTTGTTCCGCGACCGCATGGCGCTGGCCATGGCCTGGGCCGAACGCAACGGCGGCAAGGTGGCGCTGCTCTTCGTCGACCTGGACCACTTCAAGACCATCAACGACACGCTGGGCCATCCGGTCGGCGATGCGCTGTTGCAGCAGGTGGCGCAGCGCCTGCGGGCCTGCGTTCGCGATACCGACACCATCAGCCGCCTCGGTGGCGACGAGTTTCTCGTCGCGCTGACCGACGTGGTCGACTCGGAAGATGTCGCCCAGGTGGCGTCCAAGATCACCGAGTCGCTGGCGGCGACCATGCAGGTTCAAGGCCACGACCTGTCGGTGACGCTGTCGGCCGGCATCGCGATGTGGCCCGATGACGGGCAGGACTTCGACCTGCTGCTGCAGCGCGCCGACACCGCGATGTACCAGGCCAAGGCCGCCGGTCGCAATACCTGGCGCTTCTACACCGCCCAGATGAACGCCGAGGCATTGGAGCGGCTGCAGTTGCGTGCAGCACTGCGGCGCGCCATGGAAATGGGCGAGCTGCAACTGCATTACCAGCCGCTGGTGGAGTTGGCCAGTGGGCAGGTGGTGGGCGTAGAGGCGCTGTTGCGCTGGCGGCGCGCCGGCGGCGAGTTGGTCGAGCCGGCGCGCTTCATTCCCGTGGCCGAGGAAAGCGGCCTGATCGTGCCCATCGGCGAATGGGTGCTGCGCGAGGCCTGCGCTCAGGCGGCCCGCTGGCAACGTCAGGGGCTGGGCGAACTGGTTGTTGCGGTGAACCTGTCGGCCGTGCAGTTCCGGCGCGGCAACCTCGAGGTCAGCGTTGCGCAGGCCCTCGCCGATACCGGGCTCGATCCGCAGTGGCTCGAACTCGAGCTCACCGAGTCCCTGCTGCTCGACGACGCCGAGGGGGTGCTCGAGACGGCGCGGCGCTTCAAGACACTGGGCGTGCGGTTGTCGATCGACGACTTCGGCACCGGCTACTCCAGTCTGGCCTACTTGAAGCGGTTCGACGTCGACAAGCTCAAGGTCGATCGTTCGTTCGTGCGCGACATGACCACCGACCCCGACGATGCCACCATCGTGCGCGCCATCATCGGCATGGCACGGGCGTTGAAGCTGCGGGTGATCGCCGAAGGCGTGGAGAACGCCGAGACAGCGCGGCTGCTGGGCATCTATCGGTGCGATGAGGCGCAGGGCTTCCACTACGCCCGCCCGATGGACGGCGCCGCCCTGGCGACCTGGCTGGAGGCGCGGCGCGCAGCCGAGCAGGCAGCGCCAGCCGCTCAGGGCGTTGTGCGCTCGTAGCGAACGAACGAGAAGTCGAAGCCATTGGGCGGTGCGGCATGGTGGCGCTCGCGCCAGGCCTCGCGAAACAACGTCCGGTCCCAACTCGGAAAAGACGTGTCACCGTGAAAATCGGCCTCGATCTCGGTGAGCACCAGTTCGTCGGCGCGCGGCAGCGCCGCGGCGTAGAGGTCGGCACCGCCGATGACGAACACCCGCTGCACGTCGCCTGCGGCGGCCAGTGCGTCGTCCAGCCCAGACGCCACCACGGCACCTGCCGCCTGCCAGCCGTGCTGGCGAGTGAGCACGATGTTCACCCGGCCGGGCAGCGGGCGAAAGCGCTCGGGCAGCGACTCCCAGGTCTTGCGGCCCATGATGACCGGACAGCCCAACGTCTGCGCCCGAAAAAAGCGCGCGTCCTCGGGCAGGTGCCACAGCAGGTGGTTGTCGTGGCCGATGGTGCCATTGCGCGCGACGGCGGCGATCAGCGCCAGGCGCGGGCGAGGGGTGGGGGACATCACTGGACGCCCCTAAATGGCCACCGGCGCCTTGATGGCCGGATGATGCTGGTACTCGCGCACCTCGAAGTCCTCGAGCGCGTAGTCGAAGATCGAAGGCGGGCGGCGCCGGATATCCAGCACCGGGTAGGGGTAGGGTGCGCGCGCCAGTTGCGTGCGCACCTGCTCGACGTGGTTGTCGTAGATGTGACAGTCGCCGCCGGTCCAGATGAACTCGCCCGGCTGCAGGCCACACTGCTGGGCCAGCATGTGGGTGAGCAGCGCATAGCTGGCGATGTTGAAGGGCACGCCCAGGAAGATGTCGGCACTGCGCTGGTAGAGCTGGCAGCTCAGGCGGCCCTGGGCGACATAGAACTGGAAGAACGCGTGGCAGGGCATCAGCGCCATCTGGTCGAGCGCGGCCACGTTCCAGGCGCTGACGATGATGCGGCGCGAATCGGGGTTGGAGCGCAGCTGCTGCACCACCTCGGAAATCTGGTCGATGTGACCACCGCCGGGCGTGGGCCAGCTGCGCCACTGCACGCCGTACACCGGCCCCAGACTGCCGTCGGCCCGCGCCCACTCGTCCCAGATGGTGCAGCCGCGCTCCTGCAGCCAGCCCACGTTGGAGTCGCCGCGCAGGAACCACAGCAGCTCGAGGATGATGCTGCGCAGGTGCACCTTCTTGGTGGTCACCAGAGGAAAGCCCTCGGCGAGATCGAATCGCATCTGGTGGCCGAACACGCTGCGCGTGCCGGTGCCGGTGCGATCGCCCTTGGCCACGCCATGCTCGAACACATGACGCATGAGGTCTTCGTACTGGGTGCGGATGGGGCGGGTCACGGTCAGGAGTTTCCGGTCAGAAAGCGCCGAACAAGGTGTCGATCGCGTCGAGTATGTCCTCGCGCTGGCGCTCGAGGCGAGCCACGGGCTTCTTCAGCATCGAGGTGGGCACCGGCGCGAGGGACGCCGTGTCCAGCACGACATCGCGCCCGTCGACTCGCAGCATCGGATTCAGACCGCGGGCCAGAGCGCCGAAGCCCTTGGGTGTGCGCAGGGGAATGACCACGTGGGTGGCCAACGGGCCGAGGTGGTCGCTCTGCACGTCGAGCACGTAGGGCGTGTGCGTTCGGTCGGGCGCGAACGGATTCGCGTAGACGTCGAACCGTGCCATGGCGGGCGCCGTCAGGCGACGTCGCGGTCGGTGCCTGGGCGCATGAATGTGCGGTAGCGGTCGGAGAACAGGCCCTCGCGTTCGACACGGGCGTTGTAGTCGGCGATCGCCTCGGCGTTGTCTTGCTGCCAGCGCGCCCAGTGCTGCTTCAGCACTTCCTCGGTCAGCAAAGCATCGACGGTCTGCGAGATGTTCAAGCCCATCTCGCGCGCCATGTCGAGCACCTTGGCGTTGAGCGAGAGGTTGACCGCTCGCTTGGGCGACTGGCGTAAGTTGCGCATCAGCGCTCTCCATGAATCATGCGCATGGATTATGCGCCTTCTAGCCCGAACTGCATCGCTGCCAAGCGCGCGTACAGTCCGCCGCGCGCCACCAGCTCATCATGGGTGCCGCTGTCGACGATGCGGCCCTGGTCCATCACCACGATGCGGTCGGCCTTCAGGATGGTGGCCAGGCGGTGCGCGATGACGATGGTGGTGCGGTCGGCCATCGCGGCCTCGAGTGCGGCCTGCACCATGCGTTCGCTCTCGGCGTCGAGGGCGCTGGTGGCCTCGTCCAGCAGCAGCAGGGGCGGGTTCTTCAGGATCGCGCGGGCGATGCTGATGCGCTGGCGCTGGCCGCCCGACAGCCGCACCCCACGCTCGCCCAGGAAGGTGTGGTAGCCCTCGGGCAGGGCGGCGATGAAGTCGTGTGCGTAGGCCGCGCGCGCAGCGGCCTCGACCTCGGCATCGCTGGCCTCGGGGCGGCCGTAGCGGATGTTCTCCAGCGCGCTGGTGGAGAAGATGGTGCTGTCCTGCGGCACGATGCCCACGCGCTGGCGCAGTTCGGCCAGCGCGGCCTCGCGTACCGGCACGCCGTCGACGCGCACCGTGCCCTGCTGGGCGTCGTAGTAGCGCAGCAGCAGTTGCAACACGGTGCTCTTGCCGGCGCCGCTCGGGCCCACCAGCGCCACGGTGTCGCCGGGCTGCACCTGCAGCGTGAAATCGCGCAGCGCGGCCTGCTGCGGGCGCGACGGATAGTGGAAGGTGACGTCTTCGAGTGCCACGGCAGAGCCGCCACGGGTTGGCGGCAGCGGCCGCGGCGCAGCGGCATCGGCCACCGGCGAACGTGCGGCCAGCAACTCCATCAACCGCTCGGTGGCGCCGGCTGCGCGCAGCAAGTCGCCGTACACCTCGGACAGCACCGCGACGCTGGAGACCAGGATGATCACGAACACCACCGTCTGGCCCAGATGGCCGGCGCTGATCGTGCCGGCCATCACCGCCTGCGTGCCCTGGTACAGGCCCCACAACAGCGCACCGAAGGTGGCGGTGATGATGAAGGCCACCAGCATCGAGCGCACGCGGGTGCGCTTGCGGGCGGTGTCGAAGGCGTTTTCGGTGGCCGTGGCAAAGCGCGCGGCCTCGGCGCGCTGCTGCACGAAGCTCTGGACCACGGGAATGGCGTTGAGCACTTCGGCGGCGATGGCGCTGGAGTCGGCCACGCGGTCCTGGCTGGCGCGGCTCAACTTGCGCACGCGGCGCCCGAAGTACAGGCTGGGCAGCACCACCAGCACCAGGATGCCCAGCACCTGTGTCATCACATAGGGGTTGGTGACGACCAGCATCGCCAGCGCGCCCAGCCCCATCACCGCATTGCGCAGCCCCATGCTGAGGCTGGAGCCGACGACGGTCTGCACCAGCGTGGTGTCGGTGGTCAGGCGGCTGAGCACTTCGCCGGTGGCGGTGGTCTCGAAGAACTCGGGGCTCTGCTCGACGACATGGGCATACACCGCGTTGCGCAGGTCGGCGGTGATGCGCTCGCCCAGCCAGGTCACCATGTAGAAGCGCAGCGCCGAGAACAGCCCGAGCGCCGCACCCACCGCGAACAGCGCGAGGAAGTGCTCGCGCAGCGCCATGACCCGCGCGCCGGGGTCGGCGGCGATCACCCCCTCGTCGATCAACGACTTCAGCGCCACCGGGAACAGCAGCGTGCTGACCGCGGCCAGCACCAGGAACAGCAGTGCCAGCCCGATGCGCCCGCGGTAGGGCCGCAGGAAGGGCACGAGGCCGGAGAGCGACCGCGGGTGCGCGGCAGCCGCGCGCTCGGAAGGAGTGACCATCGGGGGCAGTGTAGACAAGCCCCCGCGCGCCTGCCCGAAGCGGCTACAGATTCCCCGCGAACAAGCGGCGGATGAACAGATCCTTGAAGCTGCGTGCGTCGTCCAGTCCCAGGCGTTCCAGGTAGGCGTGCGGTGCCTCCTTGGTCTCCCACAGGCTCTTGACGGCCATCGTCACCAGCTCGACCGGGTGCTGCGTGGCGCGCTTCAGGCGCTTGAGTGCGGTGACGATGTGCAGCTCGTCGGCGGTGAGGTCGGTGCCGAACGGGAACGCCGGCAGCAGGCCCGCCTGGCTCCAGGGGTGGAGCTTCGCGTCCAGCGCCTCGGGCAGGTTCTGGCGGTAGCGCTCGGGCAGCTCGTACCCGGCCTCCAGCTTGCCGTGCGCCTTGGCCTGAGTGATCAACTCGCCCTGGAAGCGCGAGTCGGCGATGGCGATCAGGCGCTTGACCACCTCTCCGTCGGACTGGCCGCGCAGGTCGGCCACACCGTACTCGGTGATGACGATATCGCGCAAGTGGCGCGGTATCGTCACGTTGCCGTAGCTCCAGACGATGCTGCTGTGGAAGCCGGCCTTGTTGTCATGGGTGGAGCGCAGCATCAGGATCGAGCGCGCATCGGGAATGGCGTGCGCCATCGCCACGAAGTTGTACTGCCCGCCCACGCCGGAGACCACCTGGCCGGAGTCGAGCGCATCGGAGGCGGCCGCGCCCAGCAGCGTCATCTTCATGGTGGTGTTCATGAAGCGGGCCTTGGCCCGCTGCACGAGCTTCAACTCGCTCTCACCCGGACGGCTACTGTAGACCTGGTTGATGAAGTCGATGCGCGTCATGTCGATCTTCGCCAGGTCTTGCGGCGGCATGGTGCGCAGACGCTCGTAAAAGTCGTTAGGGCCGAGGAAGAAGCCTCCGGTCATGAAGATGCCCCGGGACAGGCGCGTATCCAGCAGCGCGGCGGCCACCGCATCGAACGTCGACGGCGTGGACAGGTCGTTGCGCACGCGCACATCGCCCAGCACCAGATCGTCGCCGTCG
>JAKLLB010000086.1 GCA_023150345.1 Aquabacterium sp. | reverse complement strand
GTTTAAAACGTCGTGAGACAGTTTGGTCCCTATCTTCCGTGGGCGCTGCAAGATTGAGAGAGCCTGCTCCTAGTACGAGAGGACCGGAGTGGACGCACCTCTGGTGTATCGGTTGTCACGCCAGTGGCATTGCCGAGTAGCTAAGTGCGGAAGAGATAACCGCTGAAAGCATCTAAGCGGGAAACTCGTCTCAAGATGAGTCTTGCCGGGGCCTCGAGCCCCCTGAAGAGTCGTTCTAGACCAGGACGTTGATAGGCTGGGTGTGGAAGCGCAGTAATGCGTTAAGCTAACCAGTACTAATTGCTCGTGCGGCTTGACCCTATAATTTTGACGACCCCGTCGTCAAAACCGTTATGCCAGACCTGGCAACGCAATCAAAAGCTGATTCGAAGCTCTGTGAATTGGTCGAACTGAGCCCATGTTCAGTTCGGCAACAAGTTAAGCCTGATGACCATAGCGAGGTGGCCCCACTCCTTCCCATCCCGAACAGGACAGTGAAACGCCTCTGCGCCGATGATAGTGCGGATTCCCGTGTGAAAGTAGGACATCGTCAGGCTAATACAGCAAGAAACGCCCGGCTTCGGCCGGGCGTTTTTTTTGGTGCGCCCAGTAGGCGTGCGCCTCTGCGATTGCAAGGCGAGCGCCTGGCGATAGCGCAGGTCGCGCTGCTCAGGTCGTGGATCGCAGCTCCCGGCGCAGGATCTTGCCGACGTTGGATTTCGGCAGGTCCTCGCGGAACTCGATGTACTTCGGACGCTTGTATGCCGTGAAGTTCTCGCGGCAGTAGCTGGCGAGATCGTCTTCGGACAAGGTCACGTCCTTGCGCACGACGAACAGCTTGACCGCCTCTCCGGACTTCGCGTCGGGCACGCCGACGGCAGCGCATTCCAGCACGCCAGGATGCTGGCTCACCACCTGCTCGATCTCGTTGGGATAGACGTTGAAGCCGGAGACCAGAATCATGTCCTTCTTGCGGTCGACGATCCGGATCTGACCCTGTTCATCCATGATGCCGACATCTCCCGACTTGAAGAAGCCGTCGGGCGTCATGACCTTGGTGGTTTCGTCTGGACGGTTCCAGTAGCCAGCCATCACCTGCGGGCCGCGTATGCAGATCTCGCCGGCCGTTCCGATGGGGACATCACGACCGTCGTCATCGCGGATTGCGATGTCCGTCGAGGGAACGGGCATGCCGATCGTGCCGGTGTAGCCGTCGATGTCGAGGCGGTTCGTGGTGGCGACCGGGGAAGTCTCGGACAGGCCGTAGCCCTCGACGATGCTGCAGCCCGTGACTTTGCGCCACTGGTCGGCCGTGGCCTTCTGCACGGCCATTCCACCGCCGTTCGACACCACCAGCCCCGAGAAATCCAGCCGGGCGAAGTCGGGGTCATGGGCCAAGGCGTTGAACAGGGTGTTGACGGCCGGGAACATGTTCACGCGCCGGCCCTGCAGGGCCTTGGTGAACCCGGGCAGGTCGCGCGGGTTCGGGATGAGCAGGTTCAGCATGCCCAGGCGGGCGCCCATCATGTAGCAGATGGTCAGGGCGAAGATGTGATACAGGGGAAGGGCGCACACCACGGTGAGCTGCCGGTCACCGACCTGGTCGAGCACGGGCTTGAACCATGCCTCGGTCTGCAGGATATTGGCCACCACGTTGCGGTGCAGCAAAGTGGCGCCCTTGCTGACACCGGTGGTGCCGCCGGTGTACTGCAGGAAGGCGACGTCGTCGGGTCCGAGTGACGGCCGCTTGAGGGTCAGGCGGGTGCCTTCGGCCACAGCCCAGTTGAAGCGTGTGACGGTGCGTCCGCTGTCGAGCGGTAGCCGGAACTCAGGCACCATCTTTTTGAGGTGGCGGACCGCGAAGTTGATGAGTTGCCCTTTCCAGAACCCCATCAGGTCACCCATTGCCGCGAGCACCACGTGCTGCACGTCGGTGCGGTCGATCACCTCCTCCAGGGTACCGGCGAAATTCTCGAGTATCACGATCGCGCGCGCGCCCGAGTCCTTGAGTTGATGCTCCAGCTCACGCGGCGTGTACAGCGGATTGACGTTGACCACCACGAGGCCTGCGCGCAGGATGGCTGCGATGGCCACCATGTACTGCGGCAGATTGGGCATCATCACGGCGACGCGGTCGCCACGAGCCAATCCGCGCGCCTGCATCCAGGCGGCCAGGGCCTGCGAGTAGTCGTCGAGCTCGCCGAACCGCATCTGCGCGCCCAGGCACACTGCGGCCGGTCGGCCGGCATACCGAGTGAAAGACTCGTCCAGGAGCTCGACCAGCGAGGCATAGGCGCTGGAGTTGATCTCGGGCGCCACGCCTGGGGGGTAGTGATTCAGCCAGGGTCTGTCCATGTTTGCTCCAAAGCATCGACAGGGCCTCACCTGCCTTTCGGATTTGACGGAATGACTCGCCCCGCTGTCGCGGTGAGCCCCATCCGTGCCGTACGGACGTGCGGCCACGGATGGTCGTTTGGCGGGCTGGTCGCGCGCTACGGTAATTGTCCCAACGGGTCGGCGGTGGGCCTAGATGCGTCGCCCGAATTCGATGTCGCGAGGGTGACGGTCACCGCGCCGAACAAGGCCTCGGCCAGCATGGCTTCGCGTTCGCGGACGATGTCGAGGAACGCTTGGGCGCCCCGCATTCGCCCGAATGTATCGAAGCCGCTCTCCAGAAAGTGCTGCAGTTCACCCAGGCCGGCAGCCTGCGCGGGACGGCGCATCATGTGCAAGGCGCCGCGCAGCAGCGGCTTTCGGGTGTAGTGGTCGAGCGCGCGACCGATCTGCATGGTCAGATCGATCTGCTGCGCGCGCCCCTCGCGCTCCCCCGTTGCGCGCCACGCCGCGATGTAGTCGGCTGCGGTCATGGCGGGCGCCCCGGTGCTTGCCCCCAGCCAGTGCCGACCCATCCGACTGTCCAGTGACTCGGACAGTGCGTGCAGTTGGGCCAATGTGCGCACGGTGCCGACGATCTCGGCCGGGAATATCCGGACCAGCGCCGGGACGATGCGGGCAAACTGAGCGTCGCGGGCGGCAAACTCCTGCGGCCCGTAGAGCTCGTCAAGAAAGAAGCGCGCGGCTTGTGCGTATCGGGGGTCGTCGAGCAGATCGGCGTAGGTCTTTGAAAACCGCGCCGACTGGTATTGCTTGACGAGGTGAATGGCCGTCGCCAAGGCCGGATTGCCTGCCCGCTCGGCGCGCAGACGGTCGACTTCGGCCAAGTAATCGAGGATGCGTTGTCCGTCCGGGCTCACCGCGCAAGGCTAGCGCCTCGCAACGCTGCTTTCCTAGTGCGTTCGCCCTAGAGATGCGCCGCCGCGGGTGGGAGACTCTAAACGAGATTCCCGACTCCGCAATGCTCGCACGACTCCAACGCTGGCTGGTGACAGGGGTGCTCGCGTTGGCGCTGGCGTGGTGGCTGGCCAGCGGCGAGGCCGCGTTGAGTGCTGGCTGGAGGGTGGGGGTATTGGTGTTGATCCTGGCCCCGCATGCACCGGTCCTGGCATTGGAGTTCCTGTTGCTCCGTCGCTTTGGCAGTGCCGAGCCGGCCGAACGACCAGGCCTCGGACGCTGCGTTCGAGCGTGGGCCGGCGAGGTTGCGTGGGGCTGGCTTACCTTCGGCTGGCGGCAGCCGTTTCGCAGCGCCAGCGAGCCCGATTACCTTCCCGTCCCGGATGCGGGGCGCACGGGTGTGGTGCTCGTGCATGGGTTCGTGTGCAACCGCGGCCTGTGGCTGCCCTGGATGCGTCGATTGCGTGCGTTGGGTGTGCCGTTTGTCGCCGTCAACCTCGAACCGGTGTTTGGATCGATCGACGACTACGTGCCGCAGATCGATGCAGCGGTTGCCTGCCTTCGGCAACACACCGGGCGTGCCCCGCTGATCGTGGCGCACAGCATGGGCGGACTGGCCACGCGTGCCTGGCTGCGCGATGTGGCCGATGCCGACGCCCGCTGTGCAGGTGTGGTGACGATCGCCTCGCCCCACCATGGCACCTGGCTGGCACGTTTTGCGGTGACGCCCAACGGGCGACAAATGCGCATTGGCAGCGAATGGCTGCGCGCGTTGGCGCAGCACGAACCGCCGGCGCGCCGCTCGCGCTTCACCGGCTTCTGGGGACACTGCGACAACATCGTGTTTCCTGCCGCCACGGCCATGCTGGACCAGGCCGACAATCGCCACTTGCCTGGCGTGGCCCATGTGCACATGGTGGCGCACCCTCAGGTGTTTGAGCACGTGCTGCAGCGGCTTCAGCGCGATGGCAGGTCCTGAGTCCACTGCACCGCGAAAGAAGCGGTCTTACTCGTCGATTTCGCGCAGAAGCTGGATCGTCGGCTCGATGCCCATGTTCAGCAGGCTGGCAATGTCGCTGCAGTCGTCGGGCAGAGCCGCGTTATCCCACCCATGCGCGGTATGGCGCGCCAGCCGTATGGCCAGCTGAACATTGCGCACCTGCGGCGAGGGGCTGGCCTGGTCGTCGCTGATCTGGATGAGCAGTTCCGGCAGGCGCCATGCGCGCATCAGTGCCTGCTGCAGTTCGGCCAGCGTGACATGCAGAACCTGGCGTTGCACGTCGGCCGAGCGCAGCCGGGAGTCGGCCCGCTGCCGTCCCGCTATGTCCAAGGCGAGTGCAGGGGCGTGCAGCCAGAGCAGCATCTCGGCGAAGTCGTGCAACAGGGCCGCTTCGTGGATGACCGCGGCGTCGTGGTCCAGGCGGTGGACGGCAAAGGCCAGGGCGAATCGGGCGGCTCTGTGCGCGCGTTGGAGCACACCTTGGAAACCCTCCAGGGCAGCCGGAAAACCGCCCAGCCGGTCTTCGACCGTCGCGAGACTGGAGAACGCGTGGAAGAACGGCGGAATGCCCAGCAGCACCAGGGCGGCTGTCATCGTTTCGGCGTCGGTCACGGCGCGCGACGATCGCCGTTGCGCCACCACCCGCAGCACGTTCAGCACCATGAGCGGGTCGGCCCCGAGGGTCTCACCCAGCATGTGTGCATCCACCGCATCTTCATTGGCTGCCAGCTCCGCAATGGCTCGGGTCGAACTGGCCTGCACGGGAAGATCCCGCTCCTGCAGGCTCGCCATCCAGCCGGCGACATCGCGGGGTGCGATGGCAATGAACGGGAGTTCGACAACGGCGGACATGACAACGACATAGCTCGGTCTGGTGAGCGGTATATCGGCTGCTTGCCGGGATGACTTGAGCGCGGGCGGCGCCATGGTCGGTGGCGCCGCTCCGCTGCCCGCGCAAGATGCTACAGGCGTGTCACTCCTGGCACGCGCGCGACAAGCTCGCCGTCGATGTACAGCGCACCTTCCGGTGCGCCGGCCTCGCAGTAGAACTCGAGGCGGGGTGCTGTCGCGTCTGGCCCGGCTTGGGGCGAACTGCGCAGCCGGCGCGCCAACCGTGCCATCACATGGCTGGTTGTTCTCAGGATTGCCGCGGCGCCCGTGCGCCAGGGCTGCGTGGGTGGGGTGATCAAGGGCCCACAGGCACCTTGCAGGATCTTGCTCATGGCGGTTCTCCATCGGGTACGACCGCCGCAGATCAGGTGCGACGAGCGTCCCGTCGATCTCAGGGACTGGGTGGGTGTTCCTTCTGCAGTTCGCGCTGCAGCGCCTGGCGCGCGGCCCGGCGCAGTGCACCGGTGCCACGTTGATGACGGCCTGCGTGCCGAACCAGCGCCGGAGCGACGAGCGGATTGCGTGGCTTGCGGATCGAGGGACTGGTCTTCATGACACCTCCTGGTGCATTGGGTTGGACTGGCGAGTAGGGTTGCCCCAAAAGCACGACGGCCCGGGTGCGAGGTCGCAACCCGGGCCGTGGCCATGAGCGATTGCGTGTCAGGGCGATCGCGTGGCCAGGCGCGGGGTTGTGCCGCGCGGGGTCGTGAAGCGGCACAGGCTCGTGGCTTGCGCCATTGCAGCGGCATCCACCATGCGGGGCACGAGGACCTGCAGGCGTAGCGCAGCAGCAAACGAGTAGTGACGGGTCACGGAACCGGAAGTTGTGGTACGGGGGGGTCCCGAGTGCAGCGGCGCACTCAAGACTTGCTCATATGATAAACGTTTGATTATCTTTGGCAAGCCCCCTGACGCCATTCGTGCAGGGGCGGGCGCCCGCGATGCGGCCACGGCATGTCGGCCCCTCGGCGGGCCTCAGCGCTTCTTCTTCAGTGGAGCCACACCGTTCTGGGTGCGCAGCCACAGGTCCTGGTCGTCTGCGGGGCGTTCAGTTGCACCGCTCGCTGGCTTGGCCTGGGTGGCAGGCGGGTGCCGCGCCGGTGGCGGGTCAATCGCGGGGGGCACGAGCACTTCGCCCAGCAGGTCCAGCAGTCGAGTGCGGGCGCGCTGGGGGTGCCGGCGGTAGTAGGTCAGGACCAATCCGACGATGAATCGCTCGTCGTCGTCTTGGGGTTCGCCATGCCCCGCATCGGTTGCTGCGATCGAGGCGACTGCATCGGTTCCCGCAGAGTGGGGCGCGTCCATCCAGCCATGCGGCTTGCGGCACAAGGTCTCGAACTGCCGCGCCAGACGTTCGCCGATCTGCCGTGATCGGCTCTTGATCTGACTCCAGTAGCTGGGCTGTATCTGCAGGCGCTCAGCGAAGCGCCGTTCCAGCCCGCGCAGTGTCGCGGCGTCGGGGGCGCTGACCGTGGCCTGCACGAACTCATCGAACAGCCGCATCGCGTTGTCGTAGCGCACGCGCGCGACATCAGGCACCAGGGACATGCGCACATGATAAAGGCGGATTCACCAATGGATACCTGCGACGACGACTTGGGGCGACAACAACCTGAAGGCGCGGTGGGCCGAAGCAGCGGGGCTGCGCATGCCGCATCGCCGAATTGACGTTGCCCATCTCGGCCATTAACGTGCGGGCCAGGACACAGCAGGCTTTGAGATCGGACGGCCATGAAACTTCATGCGTTGGGCTCTGGTGCCTTGCAGCGACTTCATCTGCCCGGCAGCTCTGGGCTCTGGACGCTGGCGGGGCCGGTGCTGGTGGGTGGGCTTGTGCTGGCTACCCCACCGACTGCGGCAGCCGAACGCGCCATCGACAAGGAGGTCGTCGTACCCGCGCCGGTGGGCGAAGTGTGGGCGGCATGGACGACGAGGGAGGGGATCCGCAGCTTCTTCGCGCCCGACGCCGAGGTCGACGCGAAGGTCGGCGGCGCGTTTCACATTCACATGGATCCGCTGGCGCCGCCGGGGGCCAAAGGGGCCGACGATATGCGGTTCATGGCGTTGCAGCCCATGCGCATGCTGAGTTTTGACTGGAACGCACCGCCCAGCCTCGCCCAGGTCCGCCAGCAGCGGACTTTCGTGGTGGTGCGGCTCGAACCAATCGACGAGCGCCAGACGCGGGTGCGGCTGCATCACACCGGCTGGGGCGATGAAGGCCAGTGGGACCAGGCCTACGCCTACTTCGACCGCGCGTGGGGAAACGTCCTGGCCAACCTGAGGAAACGCTTCGAGTCCGGGCCAGTTGATTGGACCGCATGGATGAACCAGCTGCGGCGCATGCACGGGCAAGCCGAAAGTGCGCCGCAACAGCGCTGATTCAGCAGGCGCCGCTGACGCTCAGAAGCGCCAAGCAGCGGTCACCTGCAGGGTGCGTGGCTTTCCGGGCACGTAGTGACCCCGGTAGAGCATGTCCGCATAGAGCTTGTCGGTCACATTCGTGAGGTTGGCCTTCAGGCTGAGGTCGCCCAGCGTGTACTCGGCCATCAGGTCGGCGGTGACGTAGCCCGGCGCCGTGAAGGCCGTGACGAGCTGGGGCGCATCGCTGCTGCGCGCATTCAGCCCTCCACCCAGGCGCCAGTTCGAGCCCAGCTTGTAGGTGGTCCAGACGGTGCCGCTGTGCCGCGGCGTCAGGCCCGGCCGCGTCCCCGGGGTTTCGCCTTGCAGCGATGTGCCCTTGTCGATCTCAGCATCCGGAATGAACGCGTAGGACAGGTAGACCTCCCAGGCCGGCGTGATACGACCTGCAAGGTCGAGCTCGATACCTGCGGCGTGGCGCTGGCCGGACAACACGTAGTTCGTCGGGTTCACGGTCTCCGAGTCGCGGTTGCGTTCGTTGGTCTTGACCGTGTGGAACACGGCGAAGCGCAGGCTCAGGTTGCCGTTGGCCAGATCGAGCTTGCCTCCGAGCTCGTAGTTCACGCTGCCCTCGGGCGGAGTGTTACTGCCCAGAGCATCGTACTGGTAGGTATCCCCGGAGGTGTTGAAGGATGTTCCGTACGAAAGGTGGTACGAGGCGAACGCATTGGGCTGGTAGAGCACGCCGAGGCGCCGGCTCCACAGCGAGTCGGTGCGCTCCCTGTGGGTGGGGGGCGTCACCGTGCCGTTGGCGGCGGTGAGTTGCGGCGTGTTGTAGTCACCCTCGAAGCGATCCCACCGAAGGCCCGCGAGGACCTTCCAGCTCGGCGACAGTTGCACCAGATCCTGCGCATACAGGCCGATCGACCGCGACTCGAATGTGCGGTTCAGCTCATCGGCGGCTGCGTCCACGCCGGCAGCCACCTGATGCTTCAGGCCCGCCCACTGCAGCCGTGCGGTGTAGTCGCTTTGGAGGGCAAGGCTGTCCAGATCCTGGATCTTGTTGTTGTTGCCGCGGGTGAGCACGGTCAGGGGGCCGATCGTTTCGGCTGTCACGGCCTTGCCGTCGGGCTGCAGTGTCGCGTTCGCAAAGCGGATCGCGCTGGCCCGTAGGTCGCGCTCGAAGTGGCCTGCGCGCAGCACAGTCTTCCACTCGCCGGTGCCGCCGAAACGATGCAGGTGCGAAAGGGTCACCATGTCGGCGCTTCCAGCGGAGAAGTCGCTTGCGGCGGCGTAGACGTTGCGCGCGTCGACCGGTACGAGTACACGCGTGGTGGCACCGGTCGTTGGTGCCAGCCATGGCATGCCGTAGTGCACCCCGTTGTCGTTCTTGAGGTGGAACACGCTGGCCGTGAACTCGTCGCGTGTGCCGATACCCAGGCCGTAGGCGAGCGCCGCGCCGTGCTTGTCGATTCCGTTGCCGTGCTGGTTGGCTTGCGTGCCCATCAGGTTGACTCGCACGGCCGAGTTCTCACCCATGCGATGGTTGAGATCGGCCGTGGCGCGCAGGTACTCGCCGCTGCCCACGGTGAGGGCGACTTCACTGCGGCCGAACAGCATGGGCTGCTTGCTGGCCTGGTTCACCGCGCCACCGGTCGAGCCGCGACCGAAGAGCATCGAGGCCGAGCCGCGCAGCACTTCGAGCCGATCGAGGTTGAAGGTGTCGCGGTCGTAGAACGCCGGGTCACGCATGCCGTCGACGAAGATGTCGCCGGTCGAGGCCAGTGAGAAGCCGCGCAAGCGGATGTCCTCCTCACCGCCTTCGGCAGCCTGGAAGCTCACACCCGCGGTGTTGTGCAGCGCGTCCTTGACGGTGTCGAGGTTGCGGTCGTCGATCAGGCGCTCGGTGACCACGGTGACCGACTGCGGGATGTCGCGCAGTTCCTGGTTGCCCTTGCCGATGCCCGTGGTGACGGCCTGAACGCTGTCCTTGCCCTGGCGCACTGCGCCGGCGCGTGCGCGCACTGTGGGCAGAACCGCTGGTGCGGTTTTACTGGAAGTCATGTCGCCTGTGCTGCTGGCCGCAGCTGCCGGCACCGGTGCGGCGGACTGTGGCTGTGCGAATGCGGTCGAGGCCGATCCAGCCAGGCAGATCCAGGCAGCAGCCATGGCGGGGGCAGACGGACGGGGCAGCGAAGCGCGTGGGGCGGAGATGCGAGAGGAGGTCATGAGAAGTCGGCGGTGAAGGAGGAGTAGAGCGATCAGGGGTGGAGCAAAGCTGACGTCGCCCTGGCCAACGCCAGCGCGGCGGTGCTGGGATGAGCCCGGGGGCGACGCCGGTGCCGCCGCTCCAGGGGGACAGAACGCCTGGCCGCCAGTCTTGTGGCCAGTTCTTGGTGGCGGGGCCGGGCCCTGCCGGTCATGCGAAATCGCCATCGCGAAGTGAGCCCTGGCCGAACCGCAAGCGCGGTCGCCAGGCACTGGCCCCGACCGGGGGCTTGCGAGGCGACCTACTCGAGCTCGTACGAGCAGGCCGCCAATGCAATGGCCTCGATCGGTTGTCCGTTCTCGTGGTGTGGCTTGAAACGCGCCTGCCACATGGCCGAGACGGCTTGCTCGTCCAGGCGGGCGAAGCCGGAACTCTGGTGCACAACGATCTGCTTGGGCAGTCCGTCGCGGCCGATCACGACTCGCAGCACGACGGTGCCGGTCTCGCCCAGTCGCCGCGACGCCAGCGGCACTTCGAGCGCAGGGGCCACGATGTAGTGCACGGCGCTGGGCGGTATGACGCGTGGTGCGGCTACCGGTGGTGCCTGGGGCGGCGGCGGCGCGGGGGCAGCTGCTGGCACGGCCGTGATCGCCGGCGCGGGCGCGGCTGCCACCTTGACCTCGGGCGGTGGAACGGTGGGCAACTCGACCACCGGGATCTGAAGGGCCGGGGCCTGCGGCGACACCACCGGGCGCGCCGGCGGCGGCATGGGCTCGGGGGGCTTGGGTGGCGTGAGGCTGATGAGCCGAACCATCACCGGCGCCGCTTCGGCCACCGTGCGCCGCACAGTCTCGAGCTGGAGCACACCCCACAGCAGCAACAGGTGTGCGGCCAGGATGATGCCGACGAACCCGCGCCGCTCCGAAGCGCGCAATGGGGCCGGCGGCAGCAGCGACGTGCGGGCGTTTGCGATGGTGAGTGCGGACATGACGATCTGTGCAAGCTTAAAGATCATCTTAATGCCAACGCGAATGATTCGCAAATGAATTTCGCGACTGTCGGCTGATGATCCGGCACGTACGCCACGCGTGCCGGCGCGCGGCTGAGTGGGCTGCGGCACCAGCGGCGCTGCGGCCCATGTATCGCCGACACGGCGCGTATCGCCGTGTCAGAAGTCTTGTGTCGTCAGGCGCAAGGCCCCTTCCGGGCCCTTGCGTCCAGACTCAGTCATCGTCGCGGGTTTTGTGGGAGGAGGTGAGTTGCTGCTGCACGCTGGGCGGCACCGGCTCGTAGTGCGACAGCGCCAGGGTGTAGTGGCCCTGGCCGGCGGTCATGGCGTTCAGGCGCGACTGGTACCCAGCGAGTTCGGACAGCGGTGCTTGCCCCTTGACCACCATCGTGGCGGCCGCGCCATTGTGCGTGCCGTTGACGACACCTCGTCGCGCGGACAGGTCGCCGGTGATGTCGCCCATGGCCACTTCCGGCGCCGTGATCTCCACGTCGACGATGGGCTCGAGCACGATGGGCCGCGCCTCGCGTATCGCCGCGAGGAATGCCTTGCGGCCGGCGGTAACGAAAGCGATCTCCTTGCTGTCGACCGAGTGGTGCTTGCCGTCATAGACGATGACCTTGACATCCACCACCGGATACCCGGCGATCGCACCCATCGCGAGAACCTCGCGCACGCCCTTCTCGACGGCCGGAATGAACTGACCCGGAATGGTGCCGCCTTTGACCTCGTCCGAAAACTCGAACCCGCCGCCGCGCGGCAAGGGCTCGATGCGCAGGTACACCTCGCCGAACTGCCCGGCGCCGCCGGTCTGCTTCTTGTGGCGGTGATGGCCCTCGGCGCGGGCGGTCACCGTTTCGCGGTAGGCGATGCGCGGCGGTGCGGTATCGACCTCGAACTTGTAAACCTCGCGCAGGCGCTCGAGCAACATGCGCAGGTGCAGTTCGCCCAGGCCATAGATGATGGTTTCATTGGTCGTGGCCACATGCTCGATGCGCAGGCAGGGGTCTTCATCGACCAGCTTGCTCATGATCTCCCACATGCGCTGCTCGTCGCCACGCCGCTTCGGGTTGATGGCCAGCCCGTGCACGGGCACCGGGAAGGGCAGCGGCTTGAGGTGGATGTGGTCATCCT
Organism: Aquabacterium sp.; assembly: GCA_023150345.1. Classification (GTDB taxonomy): domain Bacteria; phylum Pseudomonadota; class Gammaproteobacteria; order Burkholderiales; family Burkholderiaceae_C; genus Pseudaquabacterium. Next base: position 4,922 of record JAKLLB010000086.1, on the reverse strand, counting down.
CGGCGGCGTCGTGCAGCACAGCGTCGAAGTGCAGGTCGTCGACCTTGGCCACGGCACAGATGTCACCCGGCACCGCGCGCGGCACTTCGACGTGCTCCTTGCCCTGGAGCATGAACAAGTGGCCCACCTTGAACGGCTTGCGGCCGTCGCCCACGTAAAGCAAGCTGTCCTTGGTGACGGTGCCCTGGTGCACCCGCATCACACCCATCTTGCCCACGTAGGGGTCGACGGTGATCTTGAAGACATGGGCGAGCACATGCGCCCCAGGATCAGGTTGGGCATGCATCATCCTTGCCTGCTCGCCTTCGCCGTTGAGGAAATCCGGCGGATTTCCTTCAGTGGGGTTGGGCAACAGCTTGGCCACGATGTCGAGCAGTTCGCCCACGCCGGCGCCGCTGCGCGCGGAGACGAAGCACACCGGGATGAGATGGCCTTCGCGCAAGGCCTGCTCGAGCGGCGCATGCAGTTCGCTGGCATCGACGTCGCCGTCATTGAGGTAGCGGTCGACGAAGGCGGCGTCGACCTCGACGACTTGTTCGACCAGTGCGCGATGCGCCGCGTCCACCGAGCCGAAGTCGCTGTGGCCCTCGCGGTTGTAGAAGCAGTCGATGACGCGGCTGCCATTGGCGTCGGGCAAGTTCAGAGGCAGGCACTCCTTGCCGAAGGTGGCCTGGATCTGCGCCATCAGCGCCTGAAGGTCCACGCCCTGGGTGTCGATCTTGTTGACGATGATGAGGCGATCGAGCTGGCGCTCCGCGGCGTACTCCATCATCCGCACCGCCATCGGCTCGATACCGGTGGCCGCGTTGATGACGATGGCGGCTGTCTCCACGGCCTCCAGGGCAGGCAGGCTCTGGCCGACGAAGTCGGCCGCGCCGGGCGTATCGATGAAGTGCAGGCGCACGCCAGCGTGGTGCAGGTGCATCACCGACGATCCCAGAGAGTGCTGTACCCGGCGTTCGAGCGGGTCGTGATCGCTGACGGTCGTGCCGCGTTCCAGGCTGCCTGGGGACATGATGGCGCCGGACTTGACGAGCATGGTCTCGGCCAGGCTGGTCTTGCCGGCAGCGGCGGGTCCGACGAGCGCCAGGGTGCGGATGTCCGCCACCTGGACGGCGCCGGACGCTAGTGGGCTTGGCATGAGCGTTCTCCTTCGGCCCGCGCGGGCGGGCCCGTCATCCGCGCCCGGCCCCACGTCGGCGACATTGCCGACGGTGCGAGCGCCACGTCTTCGCGAGACCAGCCTATGCCTGTCGGCCGCGTGGCGCAAGAGGGTTTGGCCAGCCCCTGCTGGCGGCGTGGGCCTACTCGTGCCGCAGCGCCTCGATCGGGTCGAGCCTGGCCGCCCGCCGCGCCGGCACATAGCCGAAGACCACACCGATCGCCGCGGCGAACGCGAATCCGATGGCATTGATCGAGGGATCGAACACGAAGGGCACCCGCATGACTGCGGTCAGGCCCCAGGATGCAAATCCGGCCAGCAGCAGGCCGACGACCCCGCCCAGCGCGGCCAGCACCACGGCCTCGACCAGAAACTGCGTGAGCACCTCGCGCTCGAGCGCACCGATGGCCAGGCGCAGGCCGATCTCGCGGGTGCGCTCGGTGACGCTGACCAGCATGATGTTCATGATGCCGATCCCACCCACGAGCAGGCTCACCGCAGCCACCGCGCCGAGCAGCGAGGTCATGAGTGCGGTGGTGCCCGACAGGGTCTCGGCCACCTGGCGGGTGTCCAGTACGTTGAAGTTGTTCTCGTCGCCGGCAGCCAGCTTGCGCCGCTCGCGCAACAACTGGGTGATCGAGGCGATGACCTGCGCGCTGTCGACATCCGGGCTCATCGACACCAGCAGCGCATTGACGCGCGTGCTGCCGGTGACCCGGCGCTGCATGGTCGCCACCGGGAGGATCACCGTGTCGTCCTGGTCGCCACCGATGCCGGCCTGGCCCTTGCTGGCCAGCACGCCGATGACATCGCAGCTGAACTGCTTGACGCGCACGGAACGGCCGGTCGCTTCGCTGGTGCCGAAGAGCTCGCGACGCACCGTGGCACCAATGACGCACACCGGCGACCCGGCCGCAAGCTCCCCCGCGTCAAACATGCGACCGGCCTGCAGCCGCCAGTTGTTGGTCTGGAAGTAGTCGTTGGTTGTGCCGACCACGGTGGTGGCCCAGTTGCGGCCGTCTGCGACCACGGTGACGCCCGAACGCACTTCGGGAGCCACCACGGCGACGCCGCCGACCTGCGCCGCGATGGCCTGCACATCCGCGAGCTTGAACGCCGGAGCACCACCGCTGCCGCCCGGACCGAACGCGCGCTGGCCGGGGCGCACCATCAACAGGTTGCTGCCCAGGCTCTCGATCTGCGCCTTGACTGCAAGAGTGGCCCCGTTGCCCACGGTGACCATGGTGACCACCGCCGCGACACCGATGACGATGCCCAGAGTGGTCAGCAGCGAGCGCATCGGATTGCGCCGGATGGCCCGCAGTGCCAGAACCAGGGTGTTCCAGAACATCAGGCCTCCTGCTCAGAGGGCGCGACCGTCGCGTCGTCGCGCTCGATCAGACCGTCGCGGAAGTGCACCACCCGTCGTGCATAGGCCGCCATTTCGGGCTCGTGGGTCACCATCAGAACGGTGATGCCGTGCTCGCGGTTGAGTTGCGCCAGCAGTTCCATGATCTCCCGACCGCGCGCGGTGTCGAGGTTGCCCGTGGGCTCGTCGGCCAGCAGCAGCGTGGGCTCGGTGACGATGGCACGCGCGATCGCCACCCGTTGCTGCTGTCCGCCGGAAAGCTCCGAGGGCAGGTGATGCTCCCAACCCGTCAGGCCGACGCGTGCCAGCGCGTCCCGCGCGAGCGCATGTCGATGCGCGGCGCCCTCGCCGCGGTACAGCAGCGGCAACTCCACGTTTTCCTGCGCGCTGGTGCGCGCCAGCAGGTGAAAGCCCTGAAACACGAAACCGATGTGTCGGCGGCGCAGCAAGGCGCGCTGGTCGCGATCCAGCCCCATCACCTCGACGCCGCGAAAGCAGTAGCTGCCCGATGTGGGCGTGTCCAGGCATCCGATGAGGTTCATCACCGTGCTCTTGCCAGAGCCACTGGGTCCCATCACCGCGACAAACTCGCCGCTGTCGACGTGCAGGTCCACCCCGCGCAGCGCCAGGAACGCGGCGGCTCCGCTACCGTAGGTCTTGGTGACCCCGCGCAGGTCGATCAGCGTCGTCATTTCAACGCCCACGCGAGGCGGCCTGACCGGTGATGACGAGCAGGCCCTCGGCCAGTGCGTCGCCGATGACCTCGGTTTGTCGGCCGTCGCTCAGTCCCTTGCGCACCCGCAACTCCTGCGGTGTCCCGTTGCGCAGCACCCACAACGTGGCCTCGCCACCGGGCCGGCTCTGCGTGCCAGCGCTGCGTGCCGCGCCAGCGCCGGGTGGCCGAGGCATGAGCCGTGACACGATGCCGCCGTCCGCGCCCGAAGGCGCGCCGCCGCCGGCGGCCGAGGCGGGCGTGTATCGCAGCGCGCTGTTGGGCACGAGCCATGCGTCGCGCCTCTCGTTGGCCGCGATGGTGGCGGTGGCTGTCATGCCAGGGCGCAGGCTCAGGTCGGCGTTGTCGACCTGCATCAGCGTGGTGTAGGTGACCACGTTGTCGGTGATCCGCGAGCCGAACGCCACCCGCGTGATCGTGGCCGGATAGCTGCGCCCGGACTGTGCCGCGACGGTGAACTGCGCCGGTTGCCCCACTCGGACCTGGGCGACGTCGGCCTCATCGACGTTGACCGACAGCTGCAGGTGCCGCAGGTCTTCGGCCAGCGAGAACAGGGTAACCGCCTGCAGCGAGGCTGCAACCGCATAGCCGGGCTCGACGTTGCGGGCCAGTACGACGCCATCGATGGGGGAGCGAATGGCGGCCTTGGACAGGTTGGTTTCCGCGGTGGACAGTGCGGCGCGCACCTGCTCGACTGTGGCAGCAGCGGCAGCCTCGTCGGCCAGCGCCTTCTCGAGTGTGGTGCGGGCCGTGTCGAGTTCAGCGCGCGAGGGGAACTGCCCGTCAGACAACGATGCGATCTTCTCCTGCCGACCCAGCGTCGTGCGTGCATCGGCGACGGTGGCCGCGCTCTGTCGGCGGCGCGCCTGAGCCGCGGTGAGATCGGCCCTCGCTGCAGCCACCGCATCGCGCAGCTTGGCGGTGTCCAGTTCGACCAGCAACTGCCCCTTGCGCACGGTGTCGTTCACGTCGGCATGTACCCGCGCCACCGTGCCCGACAGCTCGCTGCCGACGGCCACGGATCGGGTGGGCTCGAGCGTGCCGTTGGCGGTGACGGTGACCGTCAGCGTGCCGCGAGCCAACGGCGTGGTGACGTATCGCGGCACGGCAGGGTCGGTCGCTTGTGACTTCCACGCCCAGCCGCCGACGACCAGCGCAACGACGACTGTCGTCAGCAGCCAAGGCCAGGGGCGCCGCCACCAGGGGCGGACAGGGCCGGTGCCGATCAGCTGGTCGAGGGAGGCCTCATCGGTGCGCGGGGTCGGTGAATTCATGGCGTGAAGTGCAGGTGACACCCGGGTTTGTAACCAGATGGCATGGCGCCCCGACGATCGCTCCGTAAAGTTTCGTTGCCTCCGCGCCTGCTCGGCGTCTCACTGGAACGCGACTTCGGCGAAGCTGCGCAGCTTGCGGCTGTGCAACTGCTCCATGCGCTTGCGCCGCAGCAGTTCGACGGCACGCATGCCGATGCGCAGGTGCTGGTCGACGCGCTCGCGGTAGAACGCGTTGGCCATACCGGGCAACTTGATCTCCCCGTGCAAGGGCTTGTCGCTCACGCACAGCAGCGTGCCGTACGGAACGCGGAACCGAAAGCCATTGGCAGCGATGGTGGCGCTCTCCATGTCGAGTGCCACAGCGCGGCTTTGGCTGAAGCGGCG
>JAKLLB010000085.1 GCA_023150345.1 Aquabacterium sp. | reverse complement strand
TGGGTGAGCGCCACGCCCGGCGCCAGCAGCGCGGCGCGCTGGCCGTTCGTTTCTTCGACAACGGCCTGTCCGGCGGCCAGCCGGCCGCGATCGTCCACGATGCGCGCCCGGTGCAGGACGGCCAGCGCATCGAGCACGCCCGAGCCGCACAGGCCCACCGGCGCACCGCCGCCGATGACCTGCAGGCGCAATTCGTCGTCGACGACCTCGACGCGCTCGATGGCGCCTTCGGCCGCGCGCATGCCACTTCCGATGTGGCCACCTTCCAGCGCCGGCCCGGATGGGCAGGAGGCGCTGAGAATGCGGCCCTCGTGGATGAGGCTGATCTCGGTGTTGGTGCCGATGTCCATCAGCAGCGTCGTGCCTGGCTGGCTCCAGACCGCCTCGGTGGCCAGCAGCGCGGTGACGTGGTCGCCGCCGACAAAGCCGCCGATCGACGGCGCCAGGTGTACCGCAGCGCCCGGCCCGAGCGCCAGGCCCAGGCGGTCGGCGGCCACGTCCAATGCCTGCGCCGCTGCGGCCACGAACGGCGCGCGGCCCAGCTGCGCCACCGGCCAGCCAGCCAGCAGGTGCTGCATCGCCGTGTTGCCGCAGACCGTGACATCGGCAATGTCCTGCGCCTGGGCGCCCACGGCTCGCGCCAGGTCGTGCGCCAGCGACTGCACGGCCCCGACCGCGGCGCGGCGCAGGGCCTGGGCCGTGGCCGGATCCGCGATGGCGTGGTTGATGCGGCTGATCAGGTCGGCCCCCCAGGCCACCTGCGGGTTCTCCAGCCCCAGGCTGGCCAGGCGCCGGCCGTTGGCCAGGTCGACCAGGAAGGCCGCGGCATTGGTGGTGCCCAGGTCCACCGCCAGGCCCAGCAGCGGCGCGCCCGGGCGGGCGACGTCGCTGATCATCGGCCCCTGGCCGCGCCCGGCCGTGCGCAAGCGGGCCTGCACCTGCCAGCCGTGCCGGCGCAGCAGGGCGGGCAGGGCGGCACAGGCCGCGGCATCGATGGCCTGTGGCAGCAGCGGCGGTTCCCGCGCGGCCAGTGCGCGGCCCATGCGATCGGCGTCGCTGGCCAGATCCTGCAGCGTGGCGGGCGGCAGCGCCAGCTCGACGGCAGTGATCGCCGGCTCCAGCGGCAACGGTGCATGCCCGCCGCCGGTGTGCACATCGGCGCGCACCACCGGCGCCAGCGAGCGCGGTGCGATTTCCAGCGTCAGGTCCGAACGCGGTTGCACGCAGCAGGCCCGCAGCCACTTCTTGTGCGACCCTTCTCCTGCGCGATGCACGCGGCCCTCGACCACGCGCACGATGCACGAGCCGCAGCTGCCGCGCCCGCCACAGGCTCCGACGATGCGCACCCCCGCACGGCGCGCGGCAGCGAAGACGCTCTCGTCTTCGCGGCACTCGATGTGCCGCTCCAGTGCCGGCACGTCGATGCGGTGCGCGGGCGCGGGCGCGGTCGATGGCACCGTCATGCCGCGTCCTTCATCAATGCGCAGCGGTCGCGCGAGCGGCAGCTGTCGCAGCGCGACCACGCCTGCACGGGCAGGTTCAGCCCCACGCCCTGGACGATGGAGGTCGACTTGGTCGGGTTCATCATCAGCGTGGTCGTGAGCGACACGTCGATGCGGTGGGCGCCGGCCAGGTCCAGCACCACCTGCTGGGCCTTCAGCGCCAGGCCCGGGTCGCCGGCACGCAGCTCGCCGGCCACGCACAGGCCGTGCCGGCGCATCGCCGCGAGCATGCGGTCCTGCACGCGGCGCGACAGGGCCCACAGCAATTCGTTGGCGACGCCGTCGAGTGCCACGGCCAGCGAAGCGCGGCGCTCGCCGAACAGCGCGGCCACGCGCTGCTCGATGCCGTCGCCCAGTGTGGCCACGGCGCAGGCCGCTCCGGTGAGCTGGCCGCTGGACGGCACCAGCCAGGGCGCTTGCAGCCGCGCGCCGTCGAACTCGAGCCAGCCGGCCTCGCCGGGCTCGCCGCGCAGCGCCGCCAGGCGCCAGCAGGCCCGCGCGTCGAGCAGGCCCTCGTCCCGCACCATGGCCAGGGCCACGCGGCGCAACTCGACGAGCTTGTCGCGGCGCGCCACAGCGGTGGGCACGCGAGCGGCCTCGACGTCGCGGCACAGGTCGATGTCGCGCAGCACCTGGCCGGCGCGCAGCGCTGCGGGCGCCTCGCGCGATGGGAACACGTGCGCAGGCACGAGCGGCGTTGACCGGGGAGCGGCCGTCATCGCTCAGCCGGCGTACTTGCGGGCGGCGTCGAACATCGCCCGCACGTTGGGGGTCGGGGTTTCGTCGGGAATGCCGAAGGCGCCGTCGAGAATGAGCTTGCCGCCCTTGCGCCAGACCCCGTCGACGAGATGCTTGACCGCGGCATCCACCTCGTCGGGTGTGCCGGTGGTCAGCAGCGACGGAGAGAGGTTGCCGCGCAGGGCCACGCGATCGCCCAGCACTTCGAATGCCTTGAGCATGTCGGTGCGCTCGAACCAGTAGATGCACGTGCCCGGCGGAATGTCCTTGATGACCTCCAGTCGCTTGGTGCAGTCGGCCTCCCAGAGGGGCATCGGAATCAGGTCGGCCTCGATCAAGGTCATCAACAGGCGCCGGAACGACGGCCACCAGAACTCCTCGAACTGCTTGGGGCTCATGAAAGCGTCGGGCGCCCAGTGGATCGGAATGAAGACGATCGGGTGCTGGGCCGCCTTCGCATTGGCGATCGTCATGCGGGCGATGAACACCGCCGCCTTGTCCAGCACCTGCTTGAGCTTGTCCTTGTGGCGGAACAGGTCCTTCATCATGCCGGTGGCGCCGCGGAAGTAGTCGGCGATGAAGTCGTACGGCGCGATCGAGTTGCCGCCGTTGATCAGCGGGAAGCCCGCGGCGCCGATCTTCTGAACCCAGTCGATGTGGTTGGCGAAGAAACGGTTGGTCTCTTCGGCCGCGGCGACGATCTGCTCGAACGACTCGCGCACCTCGGGCAGCGCGAACGGTCGGATGCCGCCGACCAGACGGAAATAGTGCAGCCCGGGGAAGTCCGGCAGCTTGGCCAGGCCGGCGAAGGCGCCCGCCACCCGCGGCAGGTAGGTGTGCAGGTAGAAGCCCGTGGGGTCGAACAGGAAGTCGTCGTACTCCTCGGCCTTCATGTACTCGCGGTCCAGGTACTGGAAAGGCTGCATGTCGCCCACGCCGTGCCCCGGCCACTGCAGCTGCTTGAAGTCGAGCAGCTCGAGCGAGCGGCCCATGTTGGTGCCCATCAGCAGCGGGTAGACGCCATCGGGTTCGAACTCGGCGACGACATCGAAGCAGACCTTCTTGGCCTTGTCGTAGTCGTACATCAGCTCCTTGTAGGTGATGCCACCGTAAGTGGCCGGCCAGAAGAAGCTCTGCATGGCCACGGGCATGCGATCGGGCTGCTCCAGGCGGGCGCAGGAGAGCAGGCGCTCGAAGCGCGCATCGTAGGCGGCCTTGGCGGCGGCCGTCTGCTCGTACGGGCCGATCATGGTGCGCGTCGGGCTGGTGTCGCTCATTGCGCAACCCCCATCCAGTCGCGGCACAACGCCACGGCTTCGACGGCGTTGACACCGAAGGCGTCGGCGCCGGTATAGGCGCGCACCGTCTCGTCGATCTGGCCACCGCCGATCATCACCTTGAAGTCGTTGCGCATGCCGGCGGCGTCGAAGGCGCCGATGGTCTCCTTCATCGAGTCGAACGCCAGCGTGAGGAAGCCCGACAGACCCACGACACTGGGTCGATAGGCCTTGATCTCGTCGATGAAGGTCTGCACCGGTACGTCGACGCCGATGTCCTTGACCTCGAAGCCGTTGATGTCGAGCATGAAGGTGACGATGTTCTTGCCGATGTCGTGCAAGTCCCCATGCACCGTGCCGATCAGCACCCGGCCGTGCGTTTGCACCGCACCACCGCCGGCGGCCTTGACCAGCGGCTTGGCCACGGCGCCGATGCTGTCGAGCATCTCGCCGGCGAGCACCAGCTCGGGCAGGAAGTACTCGCCCTCTTCGAAGCGCTTGCCGACGATGTCCATGGCGGCCCGGCACAGGTCGAGCACATGCATCGGGTCGACCTTGTCTTCGAGCAGGAAGCGCTTGGCCAGCGGCAGCGCGTCGTCCTCGTTCATGTCGGCCAGCCATTCGACCAGCTGGCGCTCTTCGTCGGTCCATTGCTCGGCGGGTTTGGCCATCGGGGGTCTCCTGTAGTGGCGGGGGTGTCGGACTTGTCGGCGGGCTCTCAGGCCGGCAACGCGGCGGCGATCGTGGGCTTCGCCGGCCGCAGCCCGGCTTCGACGATCACCTGCGCCAGGGTGGCTTCGTTGCGGTGGCCCATCAGGTGCACGCCAGCCACGCCCTCCAGGCGCTGCAGCGCCTGCACGGTCTCGATGCACACGCGCCGGCCTTCGCTCTTCTGGTCGGTTGCGGCGGCGATGCGCGCGATCACCGCGTCGGGCACCGCCACACCGGGCACATGCTCGGCCATCCACTTCAGGCCGCGCGCGCTCGACAGCGTGCCGGCCCCGACCAGGATCGCGGCACGCCGGTGCAGGCCACGGCGGCACACTTCGTCCATGAAGGCGCGCAGGCGGTCGAGGTCGAAGCAGAACTGGGTCTGGATGAAGCGCGCGCCGGCGTCGATCTTGCGCTCGAGGTTGTCCACGCGCTGCGCGTAGGGCGGCGCAAACGGGTTGGCAGTGGCGCCCAGGAACAGCCGCGGCGGCTGCTCCAGCGCGCGCCCGGAAGCGTAGGTGCCGCGCGCCGTCATGCCGTGCAGCACACCCAGCAGGTTGACCGCATCGAGGTCGAACACCGGCTTGGCCTGCGGGTGATCGCCCTGGCTCACGTCGTCGCCCGTCAGGCACAGCACGTTGCGCACGCCCAGCGCCGCGGCGCCCAGTGCGTCGCCCTGCAGGGCGATGCGGTTGCGGTCGCGACAGGCCACCTGGCAAACCGGCTCGAAACCGGCAGCGGCCAGCACCGACGCCGCGGCCACGCTGGACATGTGGCAGTTGCCGCCGGCGCCGTCGGTGATGTTGATGGCGTCGGCGAGTTCGCGAAACGGCCACGCCCGTGCCAGCAACGCCGATGGATCGGCCGAGTCGGGCGGCGCGATCTCGACCGTCACCACGAAGCGGCCGCTGCGAAGGACCGCCTCCAGCGCGCTCGCCGGCGGCGGCGCTGCTGTCGACGCCGAATTTGCGGCACGCTGGGGCTGAAGTGGCTCGACCCCCGGCACCTGCGGATCGGGCGCGATCACCTGGATCCAGGTCGATTGCCCGCCGCGGCGGTGGTCCAGCGGCGGCAGCCAGGGTGCTTGCGCCGAGCCTTCGATGCGGCGCCGGCCATCGCCGGCTTCCAGCCAGACACACCGCATGCCCGGGTTCACCTCACAGCCGCCGTCGGCGCGCACGCCGCCGCAGGGGCCGTTGCGCAACTGCTTGGCGCAGTTCATCGGGCAGGCCATGCCGGTGTGACCCAGCACGCATTGGCCGCACATGCGGCAATCGAAGAACAGCCCCTTGCCGCTGCGCTCGAGCGGTCGCAGCAAACGCTCACTTCGTTCGGTGCCCAGGCCGCGCACCAGCGGTGCCAGGCGGGGCATCCAGCGCGCACCCCAGCGGTACAGCCGGCCCAGCGTCGCCGCATGCCGAACCGACCACCGTCGCAGCATCAGCATGACGCCGCTCCGTCGGGGCGGGGTGAATGACCTGCAGCCAACAGCATGACCCCATTTTGGATCCAATACACATCCAACTGGGACGCCTGACGGGCCAAATGCGCCAAAACCTTTGATCCAACGCAAACGCATTGCGCCGCCCTGGCCGACATTGGATCCATCTGTGGGTCTGTGGATCCAATGTCGGCGAATCCTGCGATCAAGGGTCGCGCCGACGGGCCCGGGCAACCACCTTGCGCAGCTCTTCGGCCCAGAGCACGATGCTGGCCAGGCCCAGCACCGGCAACAGCGCAGCGGGGGGCAAGGGCACGGTGTGGAACAGTGCGTTCATCGCCGGAACATAGAGCACGGCGGCCTGCAACGCCACGCTCAGGGCCAACCCGCCAGCCAGCCACCGATTGCGCCACAACCCCGGGCCGATCACGGAGGCGGTGGCGGACTGGCAGTTGAGCACGTTGAACCACTGGCACACGGCGACGAGCGTGAAGACCTCCGTGCGCGCCAAGTCCAGGTCGGCGCCCTGATGCAGCCGCCAGGCGAACCAACCGAGCGTGACCGCCGCCGACGTCAGGGCCATCAGGGCCGTACGGGCCAGCAGCGTGCTGCTCAGCAGACGATCGTCGCGCGGCACGGGTGGCCGGTGCATCTCGTCACCATCGGCTGGCTCCATGACCAGGTTCACCGTCAGCGTGCCCTCGGTGACGATGTTGATCCACAGGATCTGCACCGCGGCCAGCGGCAGCGGGAGTCCGGCCACCAGCGCCAGCACCAGCACCAGCACTTCGTCGACCGAGGTGGCGAACAGATACAGGACCACTTTCTGCAGGTTGCCGTAGACCACGCGTCCCTGCTGCACCGCACCCACGATGGTGGCGAAGTTGTCGTCGGTGATGACGATCTTGGCGGCGCTCTTGGCGACCTCGGTTCCGGTGATTCCCATGGCCACGCCGACATCGGCGCGCGCCAGGGCCGGCGCATCGTTGACGCCGTCGCCGGTCATCGCCACCACCTCGCCGCGCGCCTGAAGCGCCTGCACGATGCGCAGCTTCTGCGCCGGCTGCACCCTGGCAAACACCGCGATGCCCGGCAGCGCATCGCGCAGTTCGCCTTCGCCCATGCGCTCGAGCTCCAATCCGTCGACGGCGCGATCACCCTCGCGCGCGATGCCCAGTTCGCGGGCGATGGCCAGGCCCGTGAGCTTGTGGTCGCCGGTCACCACCACGGGCCGGATGCCGGCGGCTCGGCACTGGGCGACCGCACGCTGGACTTCCTCGCGCGGCGGGTCGATCTGACCGACCAGGCCCAGCAACCGCACGCGACCGGCGAGCACCGGCCAACCGCTGGCCGACGCCAGTTCATCATCGGTCACCATGCCGATCGCCAGCACCCGCAATGCGCGCGTGGCCATGGCCTCGGCCTGTCGGTGAGCGGCGACTCGCAGCGGCCCGTCGGCGGCCGCGCACAACCGCAGCACGGCCTCGGGCGCACCCTTGATCAGCACGCGGCGCGGCGCGTCAGGCAGGCGGTGCCGTGTGGCCATCATCTGCGCGTCGGAGTCAAACGGCAGCTCGGCCTCGCGCGGCGCGGCGCGGCGCAACGCCGCCAGGTCGACGCCGGCCTTGGCGGCCAGCACCAACAGGGCGCCCTCGGTCGGGTCGCCCAGCACCGCCCACGTCGCCCGTCCGTCACCGGGCGGCAACAGCTGGGCGTCGTTGCACAAGGCGGCGGCAGATACCAGCGCGCGTACGGCCCCGTCCTGCGCATCGATCGGCTGTCCGCGTTCGCGCAACGCGCCTTCGGGGGCATAGCCCGCGCCGTCCACGATCATCGAGCGATGCCGCCCATCCGAAGCCGGCAGCCACAGCTCGACCGCGGTCATCTCGTTCTTTGTGAGCGTGCCTGTCTTGTCGCTGCAGATCACGGTGGTGGAGCCCAGCGTCTCGACCGCCGACAGGCGCCGGATGATGGCACCGCGCGCCGCCATGCGCTGCATGCCCACGGCCAGCGCGATCGTCATGGCCACCGGCAGCCCCTCGGGCACCACAGACACCATCTGGCTGATCGCCACCATCAACACGTCGGCCAGTGGCAGGGCCCGCCACAGACCCAGCAGCACGACGGCCACGAACAGCCCCAGCGCCGCGGCCACCAAGGCTCGGCCGAACTGGTCGAGGCGCAACTCCAGCGGCGTGCGCGGCTCTTCGGCGCGCTCGGTCAGTCGCGCGATGCGGCCGACTTCGGTGTGCGTGCCGGTGGCCACCACCACGGCCCGCGCGCGCCCGCCCGTGACATGGGTGCCGCAGTAGACCATGCAGTGCCGGTCGGCCAGTCCGGTGGCCTCGGCCACCGCAGCGACCGACTTGACCACCGGCACCGACTCCCCCGTCAGCGCCGCCTCGGCCATTTGCAGTTGGACCTGCTCGGTCAGGCGCGCGTCGGCCGCCACCGCGTCACCGGCGGCCAGCAGCATCAGGTCCCCGACCACCAGTTCACGCGCGGGAACCACCTGCTCGCGGCCGTCGCGCAGCACGCGCACGCTCAGTGACGACAGGCGCCGCAGCGCCGCCATCGAGCGCTCGGCGCGACCCTCCTGGAGGCCGCCGATGAGCGCATTGACCATCACCACAGCCAGGATCACGCCGGCGTCCGCGTGGTGGCCCAGCGCCACCGCCAGTACCGCCGCAACGAACAGGATATAGATCAGCGGGCTGCGAAGCTGGCGCACGTAGGTACGCCACAACGGCCGAGGCGGCGGCTCGGGCAACGCGTTGGGTCCGTGTTCGGCAAGGCGCCGCGTCGCGACCGCCGCGGCGAGCCCGAGCGTGGCGTCGGTGCCGCACAGCTGCAGCGCGGCATCGGGGTCGAGTGCATGCCAATCGGTGGTGGCCGGTTCGTCGAGGCTCATGGGCGGCACGCCGGCGGCTTCCAGGTGAGCGCGCCTCACTCCCAGATGCGATAGGGCCAGAAGGCTTCGTCGGCGTAGACGAGGTGGCGCAACTCGGTTGGCGTGTGGCCGGTCATGCGGCGCGTGTCGCGGCACAGGTGGGACTGATCGGCGTACCCGGCGGCGGCGGCCAAATCGGCCCAGTCGACCGTGCCTTGCTCGTGCGCCGAGCGCACCAGCACGAACGCCTGCTCGGCACGCGCAAGCCGGCGCAGATCGCGCAGCGGCAACCCGGCCCACTGGCGCACGCGACGTTCCACCTGGCGCAGGCTGCGGCCCACGCCGGTGGCCGCGGCGCGCAGCGCCATGCCTTCCACCCAGTGGCGGTACCGCTCCCAGCGCGGCACCGCCCGCGCCGCCAACGGGCGCCAGCGCGGCTCCAGGAAGTCCTCGAGCAGGCGCAGTGCCAGTCGCTCGTCGCCGCAGGCCAGCATCTGCTGCGACAGCGCCTGCCACTCGGCGCCGAGGTAGGCATCCAGCGGCCCGAATCGATCGACCAGGCTGGCTGCATCGGCACCGGTCAGCAGCGCCAGTGCCTGCGGGTTCACGACCACCATCAGCGCATGCACCGGCCCGGGGTTCACGCTGACCATCGGCCGCGTCAGCGGCCCGCCCACCGCCACCCGTGGCACCGGTTCGTGCACCGCCTCGTCGCCGCGCCGCACCACCACGGCTTCGCCCTCGAAGAACCAGGTCAGCGCCCCCATCGGCGAGGCCGGAAACTGGTTGTAGCGCTGCTCCGGAGCGAGCGTGGCGCGCCGCGTATCGCGCACGATATGGGCCCGCACGCACGACGCCAATGAGCCGCGCGGTGCCCACAACACGCTGCGCGCCAGCGGATCGGGTGCAACGCCGGCCAACGACCGGTCGGGCGAGCTATCGCCTTCAGCGGTCGCAGCCGATGGTGCTGCGGCCGGGTCTTGGGCTACGGTTCTGTCGGCCACGGGCGCAGTTTAGGCGCGAACAGAGGCGCAAGCCGCCGCTGGGTGCAGCCGATTGCGCAGCCACCGCGCGCCGAGGACAACCTGCGCCCAACGCGTTGACCGCGCCGACCGCGACGCGGGATACTGGAACCGGTGGGTCTGGCCTTCCACGCTGGCCGGTGACCTGGCGCGGCCAGTTGCGGCTGGACCGCACCACGCACGCCCGCTCGAAATCCCCCGCTGGGCGAACATGACGACGCGCAGAACGGTCTTGAAGGCGATGTCGGTCGCGTCGGCAGGGGTGGCAACGGCCGGCTCGCGCGCGCAGGCTGCATCTGCAGACCCGACACGCATCGGTCTCGTCGTGGGCAATGCGGCCTACGCCGCGGCCCCGCTCGCCAATCCGCGCCATGACGCCGCCGCCATGGGCGACTTGCTGGCCTCGGCCGGGTTCGACGTCGACGCTCGTTTCGACACCACGCGCGCAGAGCTGCTCGCCGCTGTCGACAGCTTCGCGGAAGCCGCCCTGCGACCTGCCACTCGCCTCGCGGTCTTCTACTACGCCGGCCACGGTGCGCAACTGGAATGGCGCAACTACCTGCTACCCACGGATGTCACCGTGCGATCGGCTGAAGAACTCAGACGCAAGTGCGTCGATCTCGGGACCGTGTTCGAACGGCTGGCTGGCTCGAAACATCGGCACTTGATCTTCATTCTCGACGCGTGCCGCGACAACCCGTTCGCGAGCGGCTACCAGCCCACGCAGAAGGGACTGTCGCAGTTCGACGCGCCCGCAGGTACGCTGATCGCCTTTTCCACATCGCCGGGTCGTGTGGCTGGCGATGGCGTCGGGCGCCATGGCCTGTACACGCAGCACTTGTTGCTGGAACTGTCGAACCGCAGTGCCCGCCTGGAAGACGCCCTCAAGCGCGTACGCCTGAGCGTGCGCCTCGGTTCAAATGGCCGACAGGTCCCTTGGGAGTCGACATCGCTCGAGTCCGATGTCTTCCTCTTCCCGGATACGGCGCGGGCCCGCACGGCCGACGAACTCGAGCGCGAGCTGGCGGCAGACCTCACCGCCTGGCGTCAAGTCAGGGATGCGCGGACCCAGGCGGACTGGTTGCAGTACTTGCGCCACCACCCCAACGGGAGGTTCGCTGAGATCGCGCAGGCCCGGCTGGCGACGCTGCCGCCGGCGGCGGAGCCTGCTGCTGCGGCCGCGGGAACGCCAGACACCTCGGCGAGCAGTTCACTCCCGACGCCGATGGCCGCCGCGGCGCGCGTGTTCATCGAGGCATCCGGCCCCGGCGCCGACACACAGGTGTCGGCGCCGCGTCTGAACGAGGCACCGCGACTCGTTCTTGATGCCGACTCGCCGCTGACGGTACGCCTGGAGCGCGACGCGAACCCCTACTCGGCCGGACGGTTTGCGCTCGGCCGGCGCTTTTCGGTGGGCGACCGCTACGAGTACCGTGGGTCCGATGAACTCGGCAACGGCCTCATCGCCTCCGTGCAGCTGGACGTCACGCTTGTCGACCCGTCCCGCGATCGCGTCGAGATGAACGATGGTCAGTGGGTCTTTGATCTGCTCGGCAACCGTGTGCGCCATCCGCAGCTTGGTGAGAATGACGTCCCCCAGCAGCTCATCCCCGCTGAGTTGCAGGTGGGCCGAAAGTGGAAAGCCGGCTGGGTGCGCAATGACCGGCGCACCGGCCGTCAGATCATCGAACTCGATTGCCACACCGAGGCGCTGGAGGACATCGCCGTGCCAGCGGGGACCTTCCAGGCATTCCGCATTCGCGGGCGCGGCTGGAAAGAACCCGACGGCATTGCGCTGGATTGGGTGCATTGGGTCGTTCCGGGATTGAACGTCTCGGTACGAGTCGACATCCTCAGCCGCAATCGGCGCGGCGTGGTGGTGACCCGTGAGCGATGGGAACTCGTGCGGGCTGCGCAGCAGGAGCATGAACAGGGCTGCGCGCCACGCCCGAGCGGAACGCCCGGCACGCTGGTCATCGGCCGAAGCTGCGCCGCGCCTACCTGACCCACCGGTTCATGGGCTCGACAACGGTGAGCGCACGGAGCCCGCCCGAGCTCAGCCCCCGCTCAACGCCAACACAATCGCCACGAAGTCGTCGGGCGCGAGCGCATGGTCGAGGTCTCGCACAACGCGGCCGTTGACAAAGACGCGCATGTTCGGCCGCAGCTGCTGCTGTTCATCGACCACGCGAAAGCGCAGGCCGGGGTAGCGCCGGTCGAGGTCGGCAAAGAGCGCGTGCAGCGTCCCGCCATCGGCCTGCACCTGCGATGCATGCGTGTAGGAGCGCAAGGCGCTCGGCACCAGCACGTTCACGCGAGCGCGGCCACTTCAACCGCCTGGATTTCCGGCAGGTGACGCGCGATGGGGTTCCAGCGCGCGCCGCCGTCGTGCCCGATCCACAACTCGCCGCCGGTCGTGCCCAGGTACAGCGCCGGACTCGCCAGGGCATCGACGGTCATCGCCTGGCGCTTGACGGTCCACCAGGCCTGCTGCCGCGGCAGACCCTGGTCCAGCCGCTGCCAGCTGGCTCCACCGTCGCGCGTGCCATAGGCCGCGGGTCTGCCGCCGGGGCTGGTGCGCGGCCACACGTCGGTGCCGTCCATGGGAAAGACCCACGCGGTATCGGCGTCATGGGGGTGCACGACCATCGGGAAGCCGATGTCGCCCACTTCGGTGGGCATGTGACGGCCGATGCGCTGCCAGGTTGTGCCGGGCCGGTCGAGCCGGTAGATGCCGCAGTGGTTCTGCTGGTACAGGCGATCGGGCTGGCTGGGGCAGATGCGCACGCAGTGCGGATCGTGAAAGGTCAAGGTGCTGGCGTCGAACCCTTCCACCACCTGCATGCCTTCGACCAGCGTCGACCAGGAACGCCCGGCGTCGCGAGACTCGTGCACGCCACCTCCGGACATGCCGAACAGCAGGTGCGCCGGGTCGCGCGGGTCGACGATGATGGAGTGCAGCTTCGGGCCGTCGGGTGTGCCGTCCTGCACCGTGCCCATCCACTCCCGCAGTTGCGCGTCGTCGTTCACCGCCGGCAGCGGCACCCAGCTCGCGCCGCCGTCGTCCGAGCGGAACAGTCCCTGCGGCGACGTGCCGGCATACCAGGTATCGCGCTCGCTGGCATGGCCCGGCGTCAGCCAGAAGGTGTGGTCCACCGTTCGTGCCGGCAAACCATTGGTCGGCGGCGCAAAGGCCGGCGGCTGGCGCGCCTCGGCCCAGGTCCGGCCCAGGTCGGTCGATCGGAACACGGTCGGTCCCAGGTGACCCGTCTTCGCCGCGGCCAGCAACGTGCGGCCGTCGCGCGGGTCCAGCCGCAGGTGGCTGATGTTGTGGCCCAGGAAGTGCGGCCCGTCGAGCTCCCAGGCCTCGCGCCGTGGGTCACCGTGCAGCAGCCAGGCGCCCTTGCGGGTGGACACCATCAGAACCAGATGGGTGGGCAATGCGGTCATGACAGTCGCTCCGAAGTCGACGGTGAGCGGGGCGGTGGTCGACACAGCGTGCCCACCTTCGAGGCCGATGCAGCGTCTCGCCTGCATTGGCGCCGCCGCCCGACTGCGGATCCTAGGGCAATGCCGCGATTCATGCAGGACGCGAACCGACTCCCCGCAGCCGCCCGTCGGACCCTGGTTCGGCACCCCCGTTGGCGCCGTGGCCCACGCGTCACACCTGCCCGGCGCAGGCCTGCGCCGCGCGGAATCGCCGCCCATAATGGCCCGCCATGAAGATCATGATCCTCGGGGCGGGCCGCATCGGTGAGAGCGTTGCCGAGAGCCTGGTCTCGGAGCAGAACGACATCACGGTGGTCGACACCGACCCCAAGCGCCTGGCGCTGTTGCAGGACCGGCTGGACCTGCGCGGCGTGGTCGGCAACGGCGTGCTGCCGGCCGTGATGAAGGACGCGGGAGCCGAAGACACCGACTTGCTGATCGCCTGTGCGCCGATGGACGAGACCAACATGGTCGCCTGCAAGGTGGCACACGATGTGTTCAACGTGCCCACGCGGATCGCGCGCATCCGCAGCGCCGATTTCTCCGACGATTCCGGCCTGATGGGCAAGCAGGGTTTCGCGATCGACGCCACGATCTGCCCCGAGGAGAGCCTGACCACCTACATCCGCAAGCTGATCGAGTACCCCGAGGCGCTGCAGGTGCTGGAGTTCTCGCAGAAGCAGGCCAGCCTGATCGCGGTGCGGGCCATGGCCGGCGGGCGGCTGGTCGGCCACGTGATTTCGGAGCTGTCGCAACTGGCCCCGGGCGTGCCCATGCGCATCGTGGCGATCTACCGACGCGACCCGATGGGCTCGGAGCGGCAGGTCACCTGCGATGGCAGCACCCGGGTCGAGCTGGGCGACGAGGTCTTCGTCCTGGCGGCCAACCAGCACATCCGCGCTGCGCTCGATGCCCTGCACCAGCGCGACGACCCGGTCAAGCGCATCATGATCGCCGGCGGCGGACGGGTCGGCCTGCGGCTGGCGCGGCACATCGGCACCGACTGCCAGGTGAAGATCATCGAGTCCAGCGCCGAGCGCTGCGAATACCTGACGACACAGCTGCCCGACCGCACGCTCATCCTGCGTGGCGACTCCACCGACGAGGACCTGCTCGAGGCCGAGAATGTCCAGGACACCGACCTCTACCTCGCCTTGACCAACGACGACGAGGACAACATCATGTCCTGCCTGCTGGCCAAGCGCATGGGCGCCAAGCGGGTGCTGGCGCTGATCAACCGGCGTGCCTACGCCGACCTGGTGCAGGGCACCGGCACCGAGATCGACATCGCCGTGTCGCCGGCACAGACCGTGATCGGCGAGCTTCTGGCCCATGTGCGCCGCGGCGACGTGGCGGCGGTCTACAGCCTGCGCGGAGGCGCCTCCGAGGTGCTGGAGGTGATCGTGCGCGGCGACCGCAAGAGCTCGCGGGTGGTCGGCCGCCGCATCGAGGAGCTGCCCCGTCCGGGCGACGCGGCCATCGGCGCGATCGTGCGCACCGTCACCGACGGCAATGGCCACGAACGCAAGGACGTCCTCATCCCGCACCACGACACCGTGATCGAGAGCGGTGACCATGTGATCATCTTCGTGCCGCGCAAGCGCATGGTTCGGCAGATCGAGAAGCTGTTCCAGGTCAGCGCCACGTTCTTCTGATGTGCCACTGGACACGACCGCGCCGCCGCGCCCGCCCGGAAGCAGCTACCGCGCCCGCGGTCGGCACCGAGCACCGGTGCAAGCCGCCAGCGGCATGGCGCGAGGGACGGCAACCATGACATCGCCGCTGGCCGTCGTCGGTCTGGTGGGCCGGATGGTGGTGCTGTTTTCGCTGCTGATGCTGGTGCCACTGGCCTTCGCGGTGGGCCGCCACGACGCCGCCGAGCAGGCCTTCGTCGCGTCGATCGCCGTGACCTTTGGAACCGGCGTTGCCATGAGCCTGGCGGTGCGCCGCTTCCGGCGCGAACTGCAGCCGCGCGACGGCTTCCTCCTGGTCGGGCTGACCTGGGCGCTGCTGCCGGCCTTCGGCGCCCTGCCGCTGTGGCTGGCGGTCCCCGGCATCGACGTCGCCACGGCCTACTTCGAGGCCATGAGCGGCTTTTCGGCCACCGGCGCCACGGCGCTGGCGGGGCTGGACGCGCTGCCGCTGTCGATCAACGTCTGGCGCTGCTTCCTGCAGCTGGTCGGCGGCCTGGGCATCATCGTGCTGGCGGTGGCCGTGCTGCCGCTGCTGGGTGTGGGCGGCACGCAGCTGTTCCGCGCAGAAACAGCCGGGCCGATCAAGGATGCCAAGCTCACGCCACGCATTGCCGAGACTGCACGCGGGCTGTGGGCGGTCTACTTCGTGTTCAGCACGGCCTGCTTCCTCGCCTACCGCTGGGCCGGCATGAGCTGGGAAGACGCGTTCATGCACATGTGCTCGACGATGGGCCTGGCCGGCTTCTCGTCGCACGATGCCAGCCTGGGCCACTGGAACTCACCGCTGATCGAGGCGGTGGCCGTCGTCTTCATGATGCTGTCGGGCATCAGCTTCGCGCTGTACTTCGTGGCCTGGCGCCAGCGTTCGCTGCGCGGGATCTGGCGCAACCCCGAAGCGCGCGCCTTCTATGGCGTGGTGCTGAGCGCCATCGCGCTGATCTCGGGCTACATCTGGCACCACGGCACCTACCCCACCTACCTCGAGTCGCTGCGTCACACGGTCTTCCATGTCGTCTCGCTGGCCACCACCACCGGCTATGCCACGCAGGACTATGCCCAATGGCCGATGTTCGCGCCGCTGCTGATGCTGTTGCTCGGCTGCTTTGCCACCTGCGCCGGTTCCACCGGCGGGGGCATCAAGATGGTTCGCGTGCTGCTGCTGCTGCTGCGTTCGCAGCGCGAGCTGGTGCGCATCGTGCACCCGAACGTCGTCAACCCGATCGTGCTGGGAGGCCGCATGGTCGATACCCGGGTGATGCAGAACGTGGTTGCCTTCATGATGATCTACGGCGCCACCCAGATCGGCCTGACGATGCTGCTGCTGTTCAGCGGCCTGGACTTCATCTCCGCCTTCACCGCGGTCATCGCCTGCGTCAACAACATCGGCCCCGGATTGGGTGTCGTCGGCCCGGCCACCAATTACGGCGCATTGACGGACGTCCAGACCTGGGTGCTGAGTCTGGCAATGCTGGCTGGCCGGCTCGAGCTGCTGAGCCTGCTGGTGCTGTTCACACCTCAGTTCTGGCGGCGCTGAGGCGTCTGCACGACCTCGGTCGCCGCGCCGCGTGCCGGCTCAACCCGCCGCGTCGTAGGCCTGCCGCAGCCAGCCCGTGAGCATGTCGTCGACATCGGCCGCGCTGCTGATGCGCGTGGTGGCCTGGCACATGCCGCCGGGCGGCTGCACCTTCAGCCGCGGGTGTGCCGGCAGGTCCTTCGCGTTCAGCCCGATCTCCACGCTGTCCTTGGTGGCGGGACCCACCATCGCGAACTGTTTCTTGCGCCGCAGGCTGACATAAGTCTTCTTCGGCGACTCCTCGAATGCGCCGAAACCCCGCACCCGCGCCATCACCGCCTCATGCAGCGGACGCAGTCCGGCCTTGGCGCCGGTGTAGAGCGTGGCCAGGGGATCGGCATCGGGATCCGGCACCGCCGCGGTCGGAGCACCACCACCCAGATCGGGCAGCGGCTTGTCGATGAAGTGCACCACCGTGTTCGCGTCGCCGTACCCGAGCTTGAAGCGCTCCATCAGCCAGCTTCGCTTCTCGCCATGCTTGCTGGCACCGCTGGTGGCCACGGCGGCATGCAGTTGCGCAATGGTCATGCCGGTGCGCGCCTGGATGTTGCGAAGCTGCGTGATGGTGGCAGCGATGGGATCGGCCATGGTGCAGTCCTCTCAGAGGTGGGGCGGTGGGGCTGCGGCATGCGCGCTGGCCGAACCGGGCAGGGGGTGCGACCGATGCGAGCCAACCGGCCCATTGGATGCTGACATGCACGCAATAGCTCTGCAAGAGACAGTCTTGTCCAACGAGGTATGAGCCTGGAGCCGGGCTCGCGATTCCAACGAGGAATGAGCCTGGGCGTGGCCTGGGA
>JAKLLB010000084.1:16753-17180 GCA_023150345.1 Aquabacterium sp. | reverse complement strand
GCCGAATATTCCGATAACGGCCGGCCTCCCCAGTCGTTGGGGGGCTGGATCACCGGTTCCATGCGGGGCGATCTGGTGCCACTTCGTGCACCAGCCCTGGAGCGTACGAACGGCCGTGTCATGCGACGCGTCCGGCGCTCCACCCCGCGCCATCTGCCGCGGCACCTGGGCCAGAATGCCCGGGTGCCGCTGCCCCGCCACCACGAGCCCATCGTCGCCATCGCCACCGCACCGGGGCGCGGCGCGGTGGGTATCGTGCGCGTCTCTGGTCGCTCGCTGCAGCCGCTGGCACGCGCGCTCACCGGGCGTGCGCTCGATCCGCGGCGCACCCACTACGGCGCGTTTCACACGGCCACGGGCCAGCCCATCGACCACGGGCTGGCGCTTTACTTCCCGGCGCCGCATTCCTACACCGGTGAAGACGTGC
>JAKLLB010000084.1:0-16743 GCA_023150345.1 Aquabacterium sp. | reverse complement strand
TGCAGGCCCATGGCGGCCCGGTGGTGCTGCAGCTGCTGCTCGCGCGCTGCCTCGAGGCGGCGGCCGAAGTGCAGCCCGACGGCCAGCCCTGCCTGAACGGCCTGCGCCTGGCCGAACCCGGCGAGTTCACCGAACGCGCCTTCCTCAACGACAAGATCGACCTGGCCCAGGCCGAGGCCGTGGCCGACCTGATCGAGGCCAGCACCGAGGCCGCCGCCCGCTCGGCCAGCCGCTCGCTGGCCGGCGCGTTCTCGGCCGAGGTGGAGCAGCTGCGGCAGCGCATCGTGCGCCTGCGCACGCTGGTCGAGGCCACGCTCGACTTTCCCGAGGAAGAGATCGACTTCCTGCAGCAGGCCGACGCCCGCGGCCAGCTCGCCGGCATTCGCGCGGCCGTGGCCGCGGTGCAAGACCGCGCCCGCCAGGGCGCGCTGCTGCGCGAGGGCCTGCAGGTGGTGCTCGCCGGCCAGCCCAACGTGGGCAAGAGCTCGCTGCTCAATGCCCTGGCCGGTGCTGAACTGGCCATCGTGACCGCGATACCGGGCACCACGCGCGACAAGGTCAGCCAGACCATCCAGATCGAAGGCGTGCCGTTGCACGTGATCGACACTGCGGGGCTGCGCGAGCAGGCCGGCGACGAGGTCGAGCGCATCGGCATCGAGCGCAGCTGGCAGGCCATCGGCCAGGCCGACGCGGTGATCTTCCTGCACGACCTCACGCGCCGCGGCCAGCCCGACTACGAAACCGCCGAGACCCAGGTGGCCCAACGCCTGCACGCCGCCCACCTCGACGACCCGGCGCGCATCCTGCACGTGCACAACAAGCACGATGCCGCCACCGGCGCGCCGGCCCCCGAAGGCGGCATCACCCTGTCGGCGCGCACCGGCCAGGGCCTGCAGGCGCTGCGCGCCGCCCTGCTCGAGCGCGCGGGCTGGCATGCCGTGCCCGAAGGCATCTACACCGCCCGCAGCCGACATGTGCAGGCGCTGCAGCG
This sequence comes from Aquabacterium sp., assembly GCA_023150345.1. GTDB lineage: Bacteria > Pseudomonadota > Gammaproteobacteria > Burkholderiales > Burkholderiaceae_C > Pseudaquabacterium. Next base: position 15,752 of record JAKLLB010000084.1, on the reverse strand, counting down.
CACCCGCGCGCACCTCGAGCGCGCCGCAGCCCATGCCGAGGCCGCCGACCTCGCGCTCGACCTCTATGCCGAAGAACTGCGCCTGGCCCACGACGCCCTGGGCGAGATCACCGGCGCCTGCACCAGCGACGACCTGCTGGGCGAGATCTTCTCGCGGTTCTGCATCGGGAAATAGAGTCGCATCCAAGAGGGTTCTTCGGAATCTGCACGATAGCCATAAGTAACTGATAAACAAGTGATTAGTGGTCCTACAATGTCCACTTGGACCCAACAACAGCCGACGGTATTCGGGTCCAAGTAAGGGTCCAAGTCATCGCGTGGACCCGGTAGACTGATCTACTTGGACCCAGCTAGGCATCGATGGCCCTGACCGACACCGCCCTGAAGGCACTCAAGCCCAAGGACAAGCCCTATACGGTGACCGACGACCGCGGGCTGTACGTGGAGGTGTTCCCGACCGGCGGCATCGTCTGGCGCTACCGCTACCGGGTGGCGGGCAAGCGCGAGAAGCTGACGCTGGGCAAGTACCCGGCGCTGACGCTGAAGAACGCCCGCATCAAGCGCGACGAGGCGGCCCAGGCTGCGGCGATGGACAAGTCGCCCGCCCGCCAGAAGCAGCTCGCCAAGCAGGCCGCAGCCGACGCCACCACCGTGGCGGATTTCGGCGAACGCTTCTTCCGCGAGATCGTGGCCAAGGACCGCCGGGACATCACCATCCCGCGCCGCTACTTCGACAAGGCCATCGTGCCGGCCATCGGCAGCAAGCCGGTGCGCGACGTGACCACCGAGGACGTGCGCGCCATCATCTGGAAGAAGAAGGACGAGGGATTCGACGCGGCGGCCGGCAACATCCGCGGCGTGCTCAAGCGGCTGTTCGACTACGCCATGACGGCCGGGCTGGTGAGCGCCAACCCGGTGCTGGCGCTGCCGATGCGCCACGTCCACAAGGCCAAGTGCCGCGACCGGGCGCTGTCACCGGACGAGATCCGCAAGTTCCTGATCGCGGCCTTCGAGTCCAACATCCGGCGCCAGTTCAAGGGCGGCCTGCATCTGATCCTGCTGGCGATGGTGCGCAAGTCCGAGTTGCTGCTGGCGCGATGGGAGCATGTGGACTTCGAACAGGCCGAGTGGCACATCCCGGCCGAGCACTCCAAGACCGGCAAGCCCCACATCGTCTACCTGTCGCGCCAGGCCATCGCGCTGTTCAAGGAGCTGCAGGCGCTGGCCGGTGGCAGCGAGCTGGTGATGCCCGGCCGCGGCAGCCTGACGAAGCCCTTTGCACACAACGCCATCAACACGGCGTTGAAGGTGGCGCTGGCCGGCCAGGACATCCCGGCCTTCACCATCCACGACCTGCGCCGCACGGCATCCACGCTGCTGCACGAGAACGGGTGGCCGTCGGACGTGGTGGAGAAGGCCTTGAACCACACCATCGGCGGCGTGCGCGGGGTGTACAACCGTGCCGAGTACGAGCCGCAGCGGCGAGAGATGCTGCAGTTCTGGGCAGACTACATCGAGCAGCTTCTGGCGTCCGGGCGGGTGGTGCTGGGTCGCTTCAGGCAGGTGGCATGACAGGGGGTGACATGAGCGACACGACACTGATTCTTCGCGCGGCGGCGTTTGCCGCGCGTCAACACCGCGACCAGCGGCGCAAGGATGCCGAGGCCTCGCCCTACATCAACCACCCGCTGGAGCTGGCCCGGGTGCTGGCGGAAGTGGGCGGCGTGACCGACACCGCCACGATCTGCGGCGCGCTGCTGCACGACACCATCGAGGACACGGCGACCAGCAAAGCGGAACTGGCCGAACACTTTGGGACCGAGATCGCGGCCTTGGTTGCCGAGGTCACCGACGACAAGGGCTTGCCCAAGGCCGAGCGCAAGCGGCTGCAGGTGGAGCACGCCGCGTCGATCTCCGACAAGGCCAAGCGCATCAAACTGGCCGACAAGATCTGCAACCTGACCGATGTGGCCAGTTCGCCGCCGGCCGACTGGAGCCTGGATCGGCGCCGGGAGTACTTCGACTGGGCCAAGCAGGTCATCGACCGCTTGCGCGGCGTCGATCCGGTGCTGGAAGCGGCCTTCGACCAGGCCTACGCAGGGCGGCCGTGAGCGGCGAGTCTGGCGCGGTGGGCCGCGGGCTACTGCTGATGACGCGGCCTCGCGGCGTAGCCCGGGGATATTCGGAGCCCTTGATCGTCTGGATGCCCTCGACGGTGGCCGCGCGGCTGCGCGCACTGGGCTTCGAGCAGCCCGTCGTTCTGGACAAGCTGCCCGGACGGTGGTGGTCGATCCATGCCGACCTCGCCGCGCTGGGTCGAGCCAGCGAGCCCGGGTGTGGATACACACGGACCGTCGCGCCGACCGAGGCCATCAACGGCCACTTCGGCGCCTACTGGGTGGAGATCCTGGACGGCCCGTTCGACAGCGAGGAAGCCGCCCAGCGCGCCGCGTCGTGATCTGGGCGATTCCCGAAGGGGTGCGGCCGACGCCGCGGCCAGAATACCCGCCATGACATCCACCGCGCTCGACCGCATCGACAAGATCGAGGCCAGCCTCTGGGAGGCGGCCGACCAGCTCCGTGCGAACTCCAAGCTGACCAGCAGCGAGTACTGCATGCCCGTGCTGGGCGTGATCTTCCTGCGCCACGCCAGCAACCGCTACGACGCGGCGCTGGCCGCCATCCAGGCCGATCAGGCCGCCGGCCGCATGCCCAAACGCAAGCTGCTGGCGGCCGACTTCGTGCGCCGCCGCGCGCTGATGCTGCCGCCGCAGGCGCACTACAAGCACCTGCTGGCGCTGCCCAAGGGCAGCGACCTGGGCGCAGCGCTGGTGGCGGCGATGGAGGCCATCGAGGCCGACTTCGAGCCCCTGGCCGGCCAGTTGCCCAAGGACTACGACCGCTTCGAGTCGCGCCTGCTGGAAGACCTGCTGCGCGCCTTCGACACCGATGCGCTGCGCCAGGCCTCGGGCGACGTGTTCGGCCGCATCTACGAATACTTCCTGATGAAGTTCGCGATGCAGGGCGCGCAGGACAACGGCGAGTTCTTCACCCCGCCGTCGCTGGTGCAGATGATCGTCAACGTCATCGAGCCCGACCACGGCGTGGTGGCCGACCTGGCCTGCGGCTCCGGCGGCATGTTCGTGCAGAGCAGCCACTTCATCGAGCATGAAGGGCTGGACACGATGAAGCGTGTCACCTTCTATGGCCAGGAGAAGACCGCCACCACCATCCGCCTGGCCAAGATGAACCTGGCGGTGCATGGGCTGGAAGGCGACATCCTGGAGGCCAACACCTTCTACGACGACCCGCACCGCCTGCCCGACGGCCGGCCGCTCTGGGGCCACTGCGACTTCCTGATGGCCAACCCGCCCTTCAACGTCGACATGGTGGACGCCGACCGCGTGAAGGACGACCGCCGCCTGCCCTTCGGCCTGCCCGGCGTGAACAAGGCGCGCAAGGTGGGCAACGCCAACTACCTGTGGATCAGCTACTTCCACAGCTACCTGTCGCCCCAGGGGCGCGCCGGCTTCGTGATGTCGTCGCAGGCCAGCAGCGCCGGCCACGGCGAGGCCGAGGTGCGCCGCCGCCTGATCGAGACCGGCGACGTGGACGTGATGATTGCCATCCGCCCCAACTTCTTCTACACGCGCACCGTGCCCTGCGAGCTGTGGTTCTACGACCGCGGCAAGCCGGCGGAGCGGCGCGACAGGGTGCTGATGCTCGACGCGCGGCAGGTCTACCGCAAGGTGACGCGGAAGATCTACGACTTCAGCCCCGAGCAACTGGCCGACCTGACGGCCGTGGTGTGGCTGTACCGTGGGTGGCATGAGCGCTTCGAGGCGCTGCTGGTGCAGCACTTGGGCACGGCGGTGAACGTGGCGGAACGCTGCTGGCTGGACGAGGACGCGGATCCGGCGTGCGAGCCGCTGGACGACTTCGTGCGCGCCTACAAGGCACTGCGCGAACTGATGCAGCCGTTCGTGGCGTCGCTGCCTGAGGGTGGCGAACACGAGGCCGCCGTCGCCGACTACCCGGCGACGGACAGCGACCCGGTCGGGGCGGTAGAGGCCATGCGGATGTCCACGACCGATCTGTCTGGGTACTGGCTGAATGCGGGCGAAGGGTTCGAGGCCGCCAAGGCGTTTCACCGGGACTCGCTGGTCGGCTATGCCGAGCGCGCCCGCGACCTGAGCAGCCTGCTGGACCACGCCACCCGGGCCACGCTGCGCATGCTGGACCTGGCGGAGAAGCAGCTCGGTGCGCGCGACGACGACCGCTGGCCCACGCGCGAGATCGGCCGCGCGCGCAAGGTGTTGGAGGCGGCCCGCGGCGTGGCGGTAGAGCACCTGAAGCGCGTGCGGCACTTCCAGCGACATGCGACTTGGTTGCTGGAGCGCTTTCCCGAGGCGCGCTATCGCGACGTGACCGGGCTGTGCAAGGTGGTGACGCGCGGCGAAATCGAGGACGCCGATTGGAGCCTGACGCCGGGACGGTACGTGGGCGTGGCGCCGGTGGAGGAGGACGAGGCCTTCGATTTCGAGGCCGCGGTTACCGAAGTGCGGAGTGAACTTAGCGAACTCAATCAAGCAGCAGCCGTACTGGCGGATCGAATCGATCAATCGATGGCCGAGTTGCTGACATGAGTCCAGCTCATTGGGAGAGCACCGATCTCGCCAGCCAATGCGAGATCATGAGCGGCTTTCCCTTTTCGAGCGCGTCCTTTACGGACGACGATGACGATGTTCATCTCGTGAAGGGCGAGAACGTCAGCCAGGGCGCGGTACTCTGGGAGATTTCCAAGCGGTGGCCGCGCGCCCAGTTCGACGACTTTCAGCGGTTCAAGTTGATGCCAGGTGACGTAGTCCTCGCGATGGACCGTCCTTGGGTTCCGGCTGGGCTGAAGTTCGCTCGTATTGAAGAGGGAGCGCCAGACTCATTGTTGGTGCAGCGCGTTGCGCGTTTACGGGCAGGTCGAACTCTCGACCAGTTGTTCCTGTCGTACGTCATTGGCTCGCCGCATTTCGAGTCGTACATCAAGAATGCCGTCCGAGGCGTCACAGTCCCACACATAAGTGGGGCTGAGATCGGTGCCTTCCGCTTTGGATTGCCACCAATCGATCGGCAGCGCGCGATCGCGACGCGATTGCTGGACTTTGACCAACTGATTCACAACAACCGCCGCCGCATCAAGCTGCTGGAAGACTCGGTGCGGCTGGTGTTCGAAGAGTGGTTCGTCCGCGGCGCTAGCGACTCCTGGCCGACCGCGCTGCTGCAAGAAGTCTGCATGGAGGACAGCGGGATCCAGACCGGGCCGTTCGGTAGCCAGCTTCACCAGTGCGACTACGCGGACGAGGGCGTGCCGGTGGTGATGCCCAAGGACATCGCGCGGATGCGGGTCGACACCGCGACCGTCGCGCGCATCCCTGAGCACCTGGCCGACGAGCTGGGCCGGCACCGCATGCGGCGCGGTGACATCGTGTTCGGTCGTCGCGGGGAGATCGGTCGGCGCGCCTATATCGGTTCGCGCCAGGATGGCTATTTCTGCGGGACCGGTTGCCTTCGCCTGCGGGCTGATCCAAAGGGCGTGAATTCGAGGTTCCTGTTTGAGATGCTGGGGACATCGCTCGTGGCTGGAGAGATCGCGAACCGCGCCAAAGGCTCGACAATGCCCAACCTCAGCGCCGGTGCTCTTCAGGACGTGCCGATACCTTTGCCGCCAAGGGTGATGCAGGATCGATTCGCCGAACTGGCTGAAGATGTCGCGGACCAAATCGATGTGCTCGATGCGCAGAGCCGTAAGCTGTGCGTGGCCCGCGACCTGCTGCTCCCCCGCCTGATGAACGGCGCAGTCGAGGTGTAGTCGATGAACGCCCACAACCCGGAATCCCCCGCCCTTTCGCAGGCCGATGCGGCGACGCTTGAGTCGTTGCTCGATTCCGTGCAATCGAGCGGCCGCGTGTGTCCAACGCCGCAGTGTTGGCAATTGTTGTACGACCAGTTGCCGGCGAAGCGCCGTGCTGGCGCTGGATGGGAACCCGCGCTGCCGTTGATCCTGTCGGCGTGGCATGACACGCCGGCCCTGCCCAAGATGCTGCGGTTGCGAGAGCACCTGGAGTGGGCTGCGGCTCACGGTGCGCTGCCCGCGGTAGATGCCTACCTCCGAGGACTTCGCGAGGATCAATGGCATCACATCGGCGATTGAACGCCGCGGGCTCTCAAGCATGTCGCCCGAAGACAGTCACTTCGACCGCAAGTCGCTGCGTTTGGTGACGGGCAAGTCGCCGGACTGGGGTGGCCTGGCGCTGGACTGCGTGTGTTTTGCCAACGCCAACGGCGGCCGGCTGCTGATCGGCATCGAGGACAAGCAGGACGCGCCGCCGCCGGGGCAGGCGATCCCGCCGGGCCTGCCCGAGACCCTGATGCGCCGCGTGCGCGAACGCACCGTTAACGTCGAGGTCGCGGCCACGGTCGAGCACGATGCCAACGGCGGCAGCTTCATCACGCTGCGGGTGGCGCGCGCACAAGGCGTGGCGTCCACCAGCGACGGGCGGTACTCGGTTCGGATCGACGACGAATGTGTGCCTGTGGTGGGCGACGACGTGGCGCGGCTGCTGAACGACCGCCCCGCCCGGCCGTGGGAACTGCAGCCGGTGCCCGACGTGTCCCGCGCGGATCTGGACCCGGAGGCCTGCACGCGCTTCGTGGCCGGCATCCGCGCCTCGGACCGGGTCAAGGACTCGGTCAAGGAGAAGTCGCCCGACGAGCTGCTGGTGCACTACGACCTCGTGGCCGGCGGCACGGCCACGCGGCTGGGTGTGCTGCTGCTCGGCCGGCGCCAAGACCGAGCCGCGCTGGGCACGGCGCCGGTGGTGCAGTGCCTGAAGTACGACGAGCACGGTGCCCGCATCAACAAGTGGCTGTGGGACGACCACGCCCTGTCGCCCACCGAGCTGGTGGAGGCCGTGTGGCGCGGCGTGCCCGACTTCCGCGAGACCTACGAGCTGCCTGACGGCCTGTACCGCACCAGCGTGCCGGCCTACGACGAGAAGGTGCTGCGCGAGCTGCTGGTCAATGCGCTGGTGCACCGGCCCTACACCCAGCGCGGCGACATCTTCCTGAACCTGCACCCCGACCGGCTGGAGGTGGTGAACCCGGGCCGGCTTCCGCTGGGTGTGACGCCGCAGACCATCCTGCACGCCAGCCGCCGCCGCAACGACGCGCTGGCGCGCGTGTTCCACGACCTGGGCCTGATGGAGCGCGAGGGCAGCGGCTGGGACCTGATGGTCGAGCGGCTGCTGGCCGCCGACCGCCCGCCGCCGATGCCTGTCGAGGGCGTGGACTCGGTGACGGTGACCGTGCTGCGGCGTCGCCCGCGGCCGCAGGTGGTGGCGCTGATCGTCGATGCGGACCAGCGCTTTCAGTTGAACCAGCGTGAGCGCATCACACTGGGCCTCCTGGCCCAGGGCGACGGCCTGACAGCGCAGGAGCTGTGCCGCAGCCTGGAACTACCGGATGCCGACGCGCTGAAGCCGTGGCTGGGCCGTCTGCCCGCGCTGGGCGTGGTGGGCACCAGCGGGCGCACGCGCGGCCTGCGCTACTTCGTGGCGCCGGAACTGATGCGTGGCGCCAAGGTGCCCACGGTGACCAGCCTGGCGCGCATCGAGCCGCACCGCCTGCGCGCGCTGATCCTGGAGGACCTGGCGCGCTACCCCGCATCGTCGAGCCCGGAGATCAACGCACGGGTGGGGGCTGAGCTGTCGCTCAAGACGGTGAAGCGCGCGCTCGATGAACTGGCCATGACGGGTGCAGTGCGGCACGAAGGCGAGCGGCGCTGGCGCCGATACTGGGCCGCTGGCGGCGAGCAACGGGGCGCCGATCAAGGACAAGCGGGCGTTGAATCGCGCTGACCCTGCGCCGCAGGGCCAGGGCCTTTATCGCAAGTGCTTGATTCGATTGATGAATCTAAAGGACACTGTCTGCACCGTGTCCTTGAGACGGCGCAGCGCCTGTCCTTGATCGGCATGGCAGCAGGGAGAGACGATGGCCCCGATGGCTGAACCGCCCGGCATGGCCTGCCCCGGCAGGACAGGCTGACTGGGCATGGCCTACACCGACATCAACAGCGAAGACCGCCTGGTGCAGGCGACTTTTGCCCGGCACCTGGAGCAGCAGCTCGGCTGGGAAAGCGTCACCGCCTGGAACCAGGAGACCTTCGGGCCCGACGGCACGCTGGGCCGCGACAGCACGCGCGACGTGGTGCTCAAGCGTGATCTGCGCGCGGCGCTCGCCAGGCTCAACCCCGAGCTGCCGGCGCCCGCCGTGGACGAGGCGGTAGCCGTGCTCAGCCGGCACGACCACACGCGCACAGTGGTGCAGCACAACCAGGCCTTCCACGCGATGCTGCGTGACGGGGTGCCGGTACGCTGGCGCGACGAACGCGGGCAGGCCCGGCAGACGCTGGCGCGGGTGATCGACTTTGCCGACCCTCTGAACAACCGCTTCCTGGCCGTGCGCGAGTTGAAGATCACCGGCCTGCGCACGCCCAACTACAACCGCCGCGCTGACCTGGTGTGTTTCGTCAACGGGCTGCCGCTGGTCTTCGTAGAGCTGAAGGCGGTGTACGTGAACATCCGCGCCGCGTACGAAGGCAATCTGAAGGACTATCAGGACGAGAACGTCATCGCCCACGCCTTCCACCACAATGCCTTCATCGTGGTGAGCAATGGCAGTGCCGCGCGCTACGGTTCGGTGACGAGCGCCTGGGAGCACTACGCCGAGTGGAAGCGCAACGACGAGGACGAGAAGGGTCGCGTCGACGCCGAGACCCTGCTCAATGGCATGTTGGCGCGCAGCCGGCTGCTGGACCTGCTGGAGCACTTCATCGTCTTCGACGCCAGCAAGGCGGGCTCCGTGCGCAAGGTGGTGGCGCGCAACCACCAGGTGCTGGGCGTGAACCGCGCCGTGGCGGCCGTGGCGCGGCAGGAGGCGCTGAAGGCGCAGTTCCCGCCCGGCGAACGGCTGAAGCACCGGGTGGTGCAGATCCCGCTGGCCGAGACAGGTGCCGTGGCCGACCCACAGGCCGACCTGGCCGCCAACGAGGGCGCGCTGGCCGTGGTGCATGCGGCCGACCGGCCAGCCCCCGGCCGGTCGGCCCGGGAGGTGATGCTGATCGAGCGCGCGCACCCAGACCTGGGCCGGCTGGGTGTGGTGTGGCACACCCAGGGCAGCGGAAAGTCGTATTCGATGCTGTTCTTCGCGGAGAAGGTGCGCCGGACGATCCCCGGCCGCTTCACCTTCCTGCTGATGACCGACCGCAACGATCTCGACACACAGATCTACCGGACCTTCGTGGGCTGCGGCGTGGCCGACGACACCACGCCGCGCGCCGAATCCGGCGCGGCGCTGCGGGAACTTCTGGGCCAGAACCACCGCTACGTCTTCAGCCTCATCCACAAGTTCAACCAGGACGTGAACCCCGGGCAGCCCTACAGCGAGCGCGACGACATCATCGTGATCTCCGACGAGGCGCACCGCACGCAGGCCGGCCGCCTGGCGCGCAACATGCGCTTGGCCCTGCCGAATGCGGCCTTCATCGGCTTCACCGGCACACCGCTGTTCAAGTACGACCAGCTCACGCGGCGTATCTTCGGTGGGTATTTGTCGCGCTACGACTTCAAGCGAAGCGAGGAGGACGGCGCCACCGTCAAGCTGGTGTACGAGAACCGCGGCGAGAAGCTGGGCGTGGCCCGACAGGACCTGAACGACCGCATCGCCGACGCCATCGAGAAGGCCGACCTGGACGCCGACAAAGAGGCCAAGCTGCAGAAGCTGCTGGGGCAGGACTACGAGGTCATCACCGCCGACGACCGGCTGGAGAGGATCGCGAGGGACTTCGTCGAGCACTGCGCCATGCGCTGGGAGGCCGGCAAGGCCATGCTGGTGTGCGTGGACAAGGTGACCTGTGCCCGCATGCTGGCCTTGATCCAGCCGCTGTGGGCGACCAAGGCCGTTGCGCTGCGCGAGGCGGCGGAAGTGCTGCGGCGTGAAATCGACACGGCCGGCGACGACGAACTGCGCCAGCAGCTTCATGCCCGCTGCGACCGGCTGAACGCGCAGGCCGCGTGGATGGAGGAAACCTACCTCGGCCTGATCGTCAGCGAAGCGCAGGGCGAGGTGGCGGAATTCAAGCGCTGGGACTTCGACATCGTTCCGCACCGGGCGCTGATGAAGAAGGGCTTCGACACCGCCGACGGCAAGCCCCTGGACGTGGAATTGGCGTTCAAGGATGCGCGGCACCCGTTCCGGGTGGCGGTGGTCTGCGCGATGTGGCTGACCGGCTTCGACGTGGAGAGCCTGTCGACGCTGTACATCGACAAGCCGATGAAGGCGCACACGCTGATGCAGGCCATCGCGCGCGCCAACCGGCGCTACCCGGGCAAGGAGTTCGGGCTCATCGTGGACTACAACGGCATGCTGGCCAGCCTGCGCAAGGCGCTGGCGCAGTACGCGCTGGGCGACGGTGGAGACGGCGGCCAGGAGATCGTGGCGCCGCTGCAGGAGCGGGTGGCCGGCCTGGACGACGCCATCGCTGCGGCCGAGGGGTTTTTCCGTTCGCTGGGGTTCGACCCGGCGCGTCTGCTGGGGGCCAAGGGCTGGGAGCGGATCGGCGTCATCGACGATGCGGTGGAGGCCATCAACGCCGCCGGCCGTGGTGATGAAGCGCAGATGCTCCAGACGCCGGCCGACGCCGGGGAAACGTCAGCGGGCGAAGCAGGGCCTGGCACGGTCACACCCGGCAGCATGGGCACGGATCACGCGCGTCACCGCTTCGAGATCCTGGCGCGCGTGTTGTTCCAGCGGTTCAAGGCATTGGTCACGGAACCGTCCGTGGTGGTCTATGCCGAGCGGCACGACAACATCGAGGCCATCTACAAGAAGCTGGGCGAGCACCGCGACAACGCCAAAGTGACCGGGCTGCTGCGGGTGCTGCATCGCATCGTCAACGAGGCAATACGGGCCCAGGCTCAGGGTGCCGACCAGGCCGCGGGGCTGACCATCGACCTGTCGAAGATCGACATGGAGCGTCTGCGCGACGAGTTCGCGAAGAAGGTGAAGCGCAAGGCCACCGCCATCGAGGACATCCGCGCCGTGGTCGAGCGCAAGCTCGCCGAGCTGCTGGCGCGCAACCCGGGGCGACAGGACTTCGAGGCCAAGTACCGGCAGATCGTCGCGGCCTACAACACCGACAAGGACCGGGCGACGATCGAGAAGACGTTCGCCGAGCTGATGGCGCTGTGCGACCTGCTCGACGCGGAACAGCAGCGTGCCGCACGCGAGGGCCTGGGCGAGGACGAGCTGGCGATCTTCGATCTGCTGTCGAAGAAGAAGCTGTCCGGCACGGAGCGCGAGCGCGTCAAGCAGGCGAGCCGCACCTTGCTGGCCGAGTTGCGCCGCATCATCGCGCCCATCGACCAATGGACCGAGAAGGAGCAGACCCGGGCCGAAGTGGAAGTGACCATCCAGGACCGGGTGTTCGAACTGCCCGAGCCGCCCTACACGCAGGCCGACAAGGACGAGGTGGCGCGGCTGCTGTACGAGCATGTGTGGCAGCAGAGCGTCGGCGGACGGTTTTCGGCAGGTGAGGCGCAGGCGTAGCGTGGCGGCCTTCATTTCGCTGGAGACCAGGCTCAAGGGGTGGTTCGGCGCGACGTTCGCTGAGCTGCCGGAGGCGCTGGCGCGCACGGTCGAAAGGGAGTTCAAGCCCTTCGGCTGGGACGGGCTCGAACCGGATCAGCGGCGTGAATACGCGCGGCAGTGGGATTGCAAGAAAGACCCGGCGCGGCAAGAAGAGCACGAGCGGGCGTGGGCGCTGGTGAGTGAGCTCCAGGAGTTGGAAGACCAGATCGAGGCATGGCGTGCCGTGCAGACGCCTACGGCGAGCGATCTGCAGACGCAGCAAGCCCGGTTGGCAGATCTGCAGGCGGCCATCAACCGCGTACGCGCGCGGCTGGATCGCAGGCCGCCGCGGGCGCATCGCCCGTCGGGGCCAGCGGTGCCTGCGCCAGGGGGCGGCTCAGTGGCGTTCGTGGCCTACCCGGCTGCGCTGGCCCAGCTGCGGCAACGCCTGAAGGCCACGCCGGAGGAACTGGCTGCCTGGATCTTCATGGGGTCCGAGCACGATGGCCTGGTCGCGTATCTCCAGCCCGGCGACGATGAGCCGCCGCGGCGCTTCGCCTTCCCGACCGGCGAGCCCAGCCGCATGGGCGGCGATCACGACTACGTGCCGCTGATGATGGGGTGCTGGTTTGCGCGACAAGACATCGAGCAGTTCGAGCCCAAGGCGCGCTACACCACGGGGCGGGATCTGTTGGCGCGCTGGGGCAGCCTGCCGGGTGTCGATGCCGTGGCCTTCGTGCGGGCCAAGATCGAGGAGTCCAGGCTGGTCGACCTGCACCCGGTGTACGGCGGCACGCGGATCTCCACGGATGACGCAGACTACCCGCCGGTGGAGCTGGGGCTGTTTCGGGTGGCCGATGTCGAGGCCATCGAGGCCGAGGACTTTGGCGGCCTGCCAGGCGCGGCCGGCGCTGAGGGGGCCGAGGAGCGGCGGCTGCGATTGACGAAGCGCCGCGCCCAACTGCAGGCGTCTGGTGTTCGCAATTTCAATCAGGTCCTGGCGGAGGAGGAGGGGCTCTCGGTCGAGCGCATCAAGCAGCTTCTGAAGCCGAAGGCCGCGCCGCCATCGCCTGTCGGCCCTGCGACCTGGGTAGACCCTATCCAGCAGAAGGGTAGCCCTACCCAGCGGCCGACAAAGCGTAAGGATTGACGGGGCGTTAGCGCATTGCGCGCGATGGGGCTTGCAGGGCAGCCCCCTACCCCTGGCCCAGTGGCACCCATCGACCAACGAGGTGCCACGATGCCCAACACGCTCCTGAGACTTCCAGCCGTCAAGGCCCGCAGCGGCTTGAGCCGCAGCACGGTGTACCTGCGCATCCGCCAAGGCCTGTGGACCCACCCGGTGAACCTGGGCGGCCGCGCGGTGGCATGGCCCGCCAGCGACGTGGAGGCGCTGAACGCCGCGCGCATCGCCGGGCAGACCGACGAGCAGGTGCGCGCCCTGGTGCGTCGCCTCGAAGCAGCACGCATGAAGGCGGCCGGCGCCACGGGTGCGGCGGAGTAACCGGTGCCTTCGTCGCCCCCGAACCCGCAGCTCGCGAAGCGATACATCAGCTACACGGTGGACGAGATCGCGCGCTTGTTCGGCGTCCACCGCCACACCGTGCGCGAGTGGATCAAGCGCGGCCTGCCGGTCATCGACACGCACCGCCCGCTGCTTGTGCAGGGGGCTGACCTGGCGGCGTTCCTGCGCAAGCGCCGCGACGCCCGGAAGCACCCGTGCGCCCCGGGTCAGATGTTCTGCCTGCGCTGCCGCTCGCCGCGCATGCCGGCCGGCGAGCGGGTGGAATACCGGCCGCTGACCTCAACGCAAGGCACCTTGACCGGGTTGTGCGGAACCTGTTCGGCGCGCATGTGCCGGCGCGTCAGCCTGGCCAAGCTGACCGCTGCCGCGGGCAATTTGGCCGTCACGACCACGCAGGCTGGCGAGCACATAGACGAGTGCCCGACACCCATCGTGAACTGTGACTTCGAGAAGGAGGGCTGAACCCGTGCCCAAGTACCACCCCGCGAACGAGCGCATCAAGCGAGATTACTTCGTCTTCCTGAGGGAGGCGAAAGGCCAGAGCATCGACACCGTGGACGCGGTGGCGCAGGCGCTGGCCCGATTTGAGGCAGACACCCATCACAAGGACTTCCGCACCTTTCGCAAGGAGCAGGCGACCGCCTTCAAGCGTCACCTGGCCGACCACGACAGCCGTGCCACCGGCGGCAAGTTGAGCAAGGCCACGCAGCTCGCCACGCTGGCGCATCTGAAGCGCTTCTTCCAGTGGCTGGCCATACAGCCAGGCTACAAGGCGAAGATCCACTACGCGGATGCCGAGTACCTGAACTTCTCCGACAAAGACACCCGCGTTGCCACAGCCCGTCGGCCGCCGCGCGTTCCCACGCTGGAGCAGGTGCAACACGTCATCCGCACGATGCCGGCGACGACGGAGGGTGATCAACGCGACCGTGCACTGGTGGCCTTCGCCCTGCTGACCGGCGCGCGCGATTCGGCGCTGGCGTCGATGTGCCTGGGCCATGTGGACCTGAAGGCCGGCAGCGTGTTCCAGGACGCGCGAACGGTGAAGACGAAGTTCAGCAAGAGCTACACCACGTTCTTCTTCCCGGTCGGCGACGACGTTCAGGCGATCTTCGATGACTGGGTGCGCCACCTGCGCGATGTGCGCCTGTGGGGCAACGACGACCCGCTGTTTCCGGCAACGCGCGTGGAGCCTGGAGCCGACCTGCAGTTTCGGTCGGTCGGTCTGGAGCGCGCAGGCTGGGACACCGCCGGGCCGATCCGCGCGATCTTCAAGCGCGCCTTCGAGTCGGCCGGGCTGCCGTACTACAACCCGCACAGCCTGAGGAAGACCCTGGTGAAACTGGGCATGGAGATCTGCCCCAGCCCAGAGGCGTTCAAGGCGTGGAGCCAGAATATGGGGCATGACGGTGTGCTGACGACCTTCAGCAGCTATGGAGAGGTCTCGCACGACCGTCAGGCCGAGCTGATTAAGGGTCTCGCGCGGCCCAAGCTGTCGCAAAGCCAGGGCAATGCAGCCACCATGATCGCTGCGGCAGCGGAGTTCCTACAGCGGGTCGGGATGCGCGTGGAGCCGGCCGAGCAGCCGACGGGCACTACCGCGGGTCAGTAGGCCCGGCCTGGTCCAAGTTTGGGTCCAAGCTCACGGATCGAGAAGTCGAAAGCCAGCATTCATGCGGGCTCTCTGGCGTTCTCTATGTTTTGCATCGGGAAGTGAGCGGCCAACTGCGTCCCCGATTCGGCTGATCCTAGAACCGCTCGGTCGCCTAGACTCCCAGCTCATCGTCACGCGCCCGCGGGCGCCGGAGTCGGGCATGCTCACTGTTCGCTTCCTGTTCGGCTCGGGGTGGTGGATCGCGTGGTACCTGGCGTTCCATGCCGCGGTGGCGCTGTTCGTCGTCCTCACCCTGTTCATCTTCGGCAGCGAGGTCAAGCCGGCCGGGCAGGCGCCGAACCCCGCCAGTCCCGGCAGCATGATGGTGTTCATGATCATGCTCACCCTCGCTGGCCTGACCTTCGTCGATTCGATCCTGTTCGTGCGGGTGCTGGCCGCGCCGGGGCTGCTGAAGACGGCCTTGGTGGTCGCGGCGACGGCGGTGGTCGCCGTCGTCGGCTACAAGCTGAACCTCGACCTGGCGCTGGCGCAGAGCCGCCCGGCGCTCGTCGCCAACATCGCCTTTGCGGCGACCACGGTGCTGGCCAACCTGGTCCTGCTGTGGTTCGCGCAGACGCGGCCGCTGGGGGCCATCGTCATCGGCGGCGCCCGGTCAGCGGGCTGACTCGCGGCGCTCGAAGACGCCGCGATCAAGACGCCGCGATCAATCCGACCCGGCCGCCAGCCGCTCGCGCAGTGCACGCTCGAAGACGGCCGGTGGCTGACCACCCTGCACGAGGGTGCAGCTGTCGATGACCAGCGCTGGCACGCTGTGGATGCCGGCCTGCTGCCACTGCGCCTGGGCGGCGCGCACCTCCGCCGCGCAGCGCGCGGGGTCGTCGACCACCGCCGCGGCGGCCCCGGCGTCCAGTCCCGCTGCCGCGGCGGCGGCCA
>JAKLLB010000083.1 GCA_023150345.1 Aquabacterium sp. | reverse complement strand
CCCGCCAGTGGACCAGTGCGTCGGTACTGGGCCTGCTGATGCTGGGCGGCGGCTACGGGCTGACCGCGGTGGTGAGCTTCATCGCGGTGGTGCCGGCCATGGTGTCGCTGGCACAGCTGCCCTACGGCGTACGGCCCGGGCGCGCCGAGTGGGCGGGCATTGCGCTGGGTCTGGCCGGCATCGTCGCGCTGTCGGCCGGGCAGGGTTGGAGCGCGTCGACGCTCGGCCTGCTGGCGATCACCGGGGCTTGCGTCACCTGGTCGGTGGGCACGGTGTGGGCCAAGCACGGCCTGCCCGGTGGCCGCGCGCTGGCGCTGGCACCGGGGGCGATGGGCTATGCCAGCCAGATGCTGGCCGGTGGCGCCATGCTGGTGGCGGCCTCGGCGCTGGCGGGTGAAGCACCGCACTGGCCCACGCCGGCCAGCGTGGACGTGCGCGCCCTGGCCTGCTGGGCCTACCTGGTCGTGGCCGGTTCGCTCATGGGCTTCACCGCCTACATGGTGCTGCTCGAGCGCGCCGGCGCCGCGCTGGCTTCGAGCTACAGCTATGTCAACCCGGTGGTCGGGATGGCGCTGGGGGTCACGCTGGGCGGCGAGGTCATCAGTGCCGGCGAGTGGGCGGCTGCCGCGGTGGTGCTGGTGGGCGTGGTGCTGCTGCTGCGCGGCAACCGGCCAGCGTGAGCTGAGCAGGGCCCGGCTTCAGCCGCGCAACAGCTTTTCCTCGGCCAGCGCCAGGGGCTCGGGCAGGCCCGACAGCACCAGGGTGTCCCCGGCATGCAGCACCAGGTCGTCGGCGGCCGTGACCACGCGACCGCCCGCCTGGCGCACCGAGGCCACCTGCACGCCCACCGCATGCAGCGCAAGCCCGCCCAGTGTCTGCCCGACGCTGGCGCTGGCCATCGGCAGCGTCACGCTGGCCAAGCGGGCCTGCTGCAGCTCTTCCGCGGTGTCATCGTCGGCGCCATGGAAGTAGCCGCGCAACAGCCCGTAGCGCGCGTCGCGCGCGTCGCGCGTGAGGCGGATCACCCGGCGCATCGGCACCCCCACCAGCGCCAAGGTCTGCGCGGCCATCATCAGTGAACCCTCGATGGCCTCGGGCACCACCTCGGTGGCGCCGGCCGCGCGCAGCTTTTCCAGGTCGGTGTCGTCGATGGTGCGCACGATCACCGGCACGCTCGGTGCGTGCTCGCGCACCAGCGCCAGGATCTTCAGTGCCGAGGGCGTGTCGTGGTAGCTCACGACCACCGCGCTGGCGCGCGCCAGGCCGGCGGCCATGAGCGCGGGCAGCCGTGCCGCATCGCCGAAGACCACGCTCTGCCCGGCCGCCGCCGCCTGGCGCACCCGGTCGGGGTCGAGGTCGAGCGCCATGTAGGGGATGTGCTCCTGCTCGAGCAGGCGGGCCAGGTTCTGCCCACTGCGGCCGTAGCCGCAGATGATGACGTGGGCCTCGGTGCGGATGGATTTGCGCGCGATGCTGGTGAGCTGCACCGACTGCAGCATCCACTCGCCAGCGTGCAGGCGCATGACGATGCGGTTGGCGTTCATGACGATGAACGGGGTGGCCAGCATCGACAGCACCATGCTGGCCAGCACCGGGCTGGTCCACTGGGCACTGATCAGCCCACGCTCGGCACCCAGCGTGAGCAGCACGAAGCCGAACTCGCCGGCCTGCGCCAGGTACAGGCCGGTGCGCATCGCCGTGCCCAGCGGAGCCCGGAACAGGTAGGCCAGAGCGGTGACGAGGATGGCCTTGGCCACCACGGGCGCCAAGGTGAGCAGCAGCACCAGCAGCCAGTGATCGACCAGTGGCCGCCAGTCCAGCCGCATGCCGATGGTGATGAAGAACAGGCCCAGCAGCACATCGTGGAAGGGCCTGATGTCGGTCTCGACCTGATGCTTGTATTCGGTCTCGGCCACCAGCATGCCGGCGACGAACGCACCCAGGGCCATCGACAGCCCCGCCTGTTCGGTCAGCCACGCCAGGCCCAGCGTCACGAGCAGCAGGTTCAGCACGAACAGCTCCTCGCTCTTGCGCCGCGCCACCAGCGTGAGCCAGGCCCGCATGGCACGCTGGCCGCCCAGCAGCAGCAAGGCGAGCAGCACACCGGCCTTGAGCAGCGCGAAACCCACGGCCCGCGTGAGCTGCTCTGCGGGATCTCCCAGGGCCGGAATCAGCACCAGCAGCGGCACCACGGCCAGGTCCTGGAACAGCAGCACGCCGATCACCCGCTTGCCGTGCTCGGACTCGAGCTCCAGCCGCTCGGCCATCAGCTTGACGACGATGGCGGTGGACGACATGGCCATGGCCGCGCCCAGCGTCACGGCGCCGGGCCAGCCGAGCTCCCACTGCACACCCATCCAGCCGAAGGCCAGCGCCAGTGCGACGTTGCCGACCACTGCGCCCAGGATCGTCAGGCTCACCTGCGACAGGCCCAGCCCGAACACCAGCGTGCGCATGCTGCGCAGCTTGGGCAGGTTGAACTCCAGCCCGATCACGAACATCAGGAACACCACGCCGAACTCGGCCAGGTAGTGCACGCCGGCGCTGTCGCGCGCCAGGGCCAGCGCGTTGGGTCCGATCACCACCCCCACCGACAGGTACCCCAGCATGGGCGGCAGTCGCAGCAAGCGGAAGATCACCACCCCGGCCACGGCGGCGACGAGGTACAACAAGACGAGCTCGAGGGTGGAGGCCATCCGATGGGTGCGCGCGATGCCCCGCGCGGCTCGCGAGGACTCCTAGAATCCCCGATCCTAAGGCCGGTGCGCGGCGTTGCCGCCTGCCCGCCAGCATTGTGTTTGCCCGATGAACCATCCACCGCCCTTCGATGCCCCGCGCGCACTGGCGCTGGCGGCACAGACGTTCGAGATCGAGGCCGCGGCGCTGCGCGGTCTGATACCGCGCCAGGGCGAGCATTTCGCGCGCGCCGTGCAGGCCATGCTGGCCTGCCGCGGGCGCGTGGTGGTGATGGGCATGGGCAAGAGCGGCCATGTCGGGCGCAAGATCGCCGCCACCCTGGCCTCCACCGGCACGCCGGCGTTCTTCGTCCATCCGGCGGAGGCCAGCCATGGCGACCTGGGCATGGTCACGCCGGCCGATGTCGTGCTGGCCATCTCCAACAGCGGCGAAAGCGACGAGCTGGCCGCCATCCTGCCAACGCTGCGCCGCCTGGGCGTGGTGCTGGTGGCCATGACCGGCAAGCCCGAGTCCACCCTGGCGCGCCACGCCGACTGGGCGCTGTCCAGCGCCGTCGACCAGGAAGCCTGCCCTCTGAACCTGGCGCCCACGGCCAGCACCACCGCGCAGATGGCACTGGGCGACGCGCTGGCGGTGGCGCTGCTCGACGCACGCGGCTTCAAGGAAGAGGACTTCGCCCGTTCGCACCCCGGCGGCGCGCTGGGGCGCAAGTTGCTGGTGCATGTGAGCGACCTGATGCGCACCGGCGAGGCCATGCCCTGCGTGCCGCCCGACCTGGGCTGCGTGCCGATGATGCGCGAGATGTCGGGCAAGGGACTGGGCGCGGCCGTGGTGGTCGACGCCGAGCAGCGGGTGCTGGGCATCTTCACCGATGGCGACTTGCGCCGCCAGGTCGAGCGCGGCGCCGACCTGCGCACCCTGTGTGCGGCCGATGTGATGCATCGCCAGCCGCGCACCATCCGCCCCGACGCTCTGGCCGCCGCCGCCGCTGCCATGATGGAAGCCCACCGCATCACGCTGGTGCTGGTGGTCGACGGCACGCAGCGCCTGGTTGGGCTGTTGCCCATCGGTGACCTGATGCGCGCCAAGGTGGTCTGAGCCTGTGAACACGCCCCACCCAGCCGAGCCCCCGTTCCCGCCGGAGGTGCTGCTGCGCGCCCAGGGCGGCGAACGCGGCATCCGCGCAGCGCTGTTCGACGTGGACGGCGTGCTCACCGACGGGCGGCTGTACATCGGCGAGCACGGCGAAGCCTTCAAGGCCTTCCACGTGCTCGACGGCCATGGCCTCAAGCTGCTCGCCCAGGGCGGCATCGAGCCGGTGATCATCACCGGCCGCGACAGCGCCGCGGTCCGGCGCCGGGTGGCCGACCTGGGCCTTGCGCGCGCCTGGTTCGGCGTGGCCGACAAGCTGGCGGTGGCCGACCAGGTGTGCCTGGAGCTGCAGCTCGACTGGCCCGAGCTGGCGGTAATGGGCGACGACTGGCCCGACCTGCCGCTGCTGGCGCGGGCGGGTTTCGCCTGCGTGCCGCCGCAGGCCCATGCCGAAGCGCTGGCGCTGGCCCACCATGTCACCCGCCGTGCCGCGGGCGCCGGAGCGGTGCGCGAGTTCTGCGACCTGCTGCTGATGGCCAGCGGCCGCTACGCGGCACTGCTGCAGGCGCAGCTCGGCACGCTGGACGCGCGCTGAAACCGGCCGCACCCCCGGGTCGATGACCGCCACCGCCACGCCGCCGCCCGAACTGCACCTGCCGGACCTGCCGGAGGTGCCGGTGACGCTGGGCCCCGCCGCGGAGCCAGGCGCCGTGCGCGACCACGAGCCATGGGCCCAGCGCGTGCGCCGCTGGCTGTCGGCCTATCTGCCGCTGCTGTTGATGGCTCTGCTGGCGCTGTCGACCTGGTGGCTGGTCAAGCACACGCCAGGCCCGACCGCCCCGGCCGGCGAGCCGGTGGTGCGAACCGAGCCCGACTACACGATGCATGGCTTCGGCATCAGCCGCTTCGACCCTGATGGCCGTGTGGCGCTGCGCATCGACGGGCGCGTGCTGCGGCACTACCCGGACACCGACCGCTTCGAGATCGACGATGCGCGGATCGTGGCCCTGTCGCCGCAGGGGCGGCGCACGTCCGCCACCGCACGGCGCGCGTTGTCCAATGCCGACGGCACCGAGGTGCAGATGCTCGGTGGAGCCCAGGTGGTCAGCCAGCAGGGCGCCGAGCCACCGTTGCAGATCGAGGGCGAGTTCCTGCATGCCGACCTGCGCTTCGAGCGTCTGAAGTCGCACCTGCCGGTCACACTCGTGCGTGGCAACGACCGCATGCGCGCCGGCGGCATCGACTACGACCACCTCGAGCGCCGCATCGTGATGCACGGCCCGGTGCGATCGGTGATCGGCGCCGGGGGGCGCGCGCCGCTGGCGGCGTCGGCGCCGATGACGGCACACGCCCGCAGCCCGGATCCACCGCCATGACAGCGGCGCCCCTGGCCTACATCACCGGCGCCTCCAGCGGCATCGGCCAGGCACTGGCGCTGCGCTACTACAGCGCCGGCTGGCGACTGGCACTCGTGGCGCGACGCGGCGACGCGCTGCGCGACTGGGCGCGGGGCGCGGCACTCGACGACGAACGGTTCGCGGTCTACGCCGCAGACGTGCGCGACGTGGCCGCCATCACCGGCGCAGGCCGGCAGTGCGTCGCCGACCAGGGTTTGCCTGACGTGGTGATCGCCAACGCCGGCATCAGCGTGGGGGTCGACACCGCTGACGAGGCCGACCTCGAGGTGATCCGCGCCACCTACGAGACCAACCTCCTCGGCATGGCCGCCACCTTCCAGCCGTTCGTGGCCCCGATGTGCCGGCGCGGCAGCGGCCGCCTGGTAGGCGTGGCCAGCGTCGCGGGCATTCGCGGGCTGCCAGGCCATGCGGCCTATTGCTCGAGCAAGGCCGCGGTCATCAGTTACTGCGAGAGCCTGCGCGGCGAGTGCCGCCCACACGGTGTGCGCGTGGTGACGATCAGCCCCGGCTACGTGGATACGCCGCTGACGCAACGCAACCGCTACCCGATGCCCTTCATGATGACGGGCGCCGCGTTCGCCGACCGCGCCTTCCGGGCGATCGAGGCGGGCACCAGCTACCGGGTGATTCCGTGGCAGATGGGCGTCGTGGCCAAGCTCATGCGCCTGCTGCCCGATCCGCTGTTCGACCGCCTGCTGGCGGGCCGCCCGCGCAAGCGCCGACGTCACGAATAGCAAAACGCCGGCCCTCGGGCCGGCGTTCGTGCGACACGAGGCCGGGAAACACCCGGCCCGTTCAAAGTGAATCAGTAGCCTTGGCCACCGCCGTAGCCACCGCCGCCACCGCCACGCGGGCCACGACCGGTGCCGTAGGGGCTGCGACCGCCGCCGCCGCCGCCGCCGCCGCCATAACCACCGCCGCCGCCGCCGTAGCCGCCGCGGCCACCACCACCGCCGCCGCCGCCATAGCCGCCGCCACCACCACCGCCGTAGCCGCCACGGCCACCGCCGCCGCCGCCGCCGCCGAAGCCACCGGGGCGCTCTTCACGCGGGCGAGCCTCGTTGACGACCACGGCGCGACCCTCGATGGATTGGCCGTTCATCGCGTTCATCGCCGCCTGCGCCTCCGCAGACGACGACATCTCGACGAAACCGAAGCCCTTGGACCGGCCGGTCTCGCGGTCCATCATCACCTTGGCGGAGGTGACGGTACCAAAGGGCGCGAACGCGGTTTGCAGGGATTCGTCACGCACCGTGTAGGCCAGGTTGCCTACATAAAGCTTGTTTCCCATGAGGGGAAGCTCCTTCGAACAAGAAATGAAACATGGGGAGCTTCTACCCAGCGTGAACCGATCAAGCTAAAGGCGCCCTCACCACACATGGCGCGCCTGACGGGAATACCGTGCCGGACCCCGTGCATCCGCACCATCGGGGGATTATGGGCACAAACGAGGCGTTGCGGCCAGATCCGTCGGACAAGGGCTAACCCGCAAGTATCATGAGCCGATGGACTTGCTCAAGCCGCTGATCGCGCTTCTGGCCATCGTCAACCCGATCGGCGCGGTGCCATTCTTCCTGGCGCTGACTCAAGGCTTCACGTCCGAGCAGCGCCAGCGCACGCTCCGGGTGAGCGCCTTCTCTGCCTTCTGCGTGGTGGCCATCAGCGGCCTGGCCGGGCTGCACATCATCCAGTTCTTCGGCATCTCGATCGCCTCGTTCCAGGTCGGTGGCGGCATCCTGCTGCTGTTGTCGGCGATGCACATGCTCAATGCCCAGCCCGCCGAGAGCGGCAAGGACGACGTCGACGAAGGCCAGGCCCGTGCCGACGCCGGCGACTCCATCGCCGTGGTGCCGCTGACGATTCCACTGCTCACCGGGCCCGCCACCATCTCGACGATGGTGATCTACGCCGAGAAAACCCGCACCTTCTTCGAGCATGCCGTGCTGGTCGGCTACGGCGTCGTCATCGGTGCCGCCACCTACCTCGCGTTCGTCGCCTCGGGCCGCATCGCGCGGGTGCTCGGGCAGACCGGCATCAACGTCATGACGCGCCTGATGGGCCTGATCCTCGCCGCCATGGCGGTGGAGCTGCTGGCCGACGGCCTGGGCAAGCTGTTTCCGATCCTGGGCGGCGCGGCGGCGCCGTGAGCCGGTCGCCGCAGGTGACCCTGGCCCACTGGAATTGACGGATGGCGTGTTGTTTTCAAGCAACGTTCCGGCACGTGGCGCGTTCGCTGGTGCCGCGGACGCACCGGCCATGACCGCACCACCGAGGATCCTGCTGCTCGAAGACGACCCGGCGATCGCCCGCACGGTAGCCTTCGCGCTGCAGCGCGAAGGCTACCTCGTGGCGCATCACCTGTGGCTCGATCACGCCCGCAAGGCGCTGGAGCAGCCGCCGCTTCCTGCAGCGGCCATCCTCGACGTCGGGCTGCCCGACGGCAGCGGCTTGGACCTGTGCCGCTGGCTGCGCGCTTCGGGCGACGCGCGGTGCGCTCGCCTGCCGGTGCTCATGCTCACCGCCCGACACGAAGAGATCGACCGCGTGCTCGGGCTCGAACTGGGAGCCGACGACTATGTGACCAAGCCGTTCAGCCCACGCGAGCTGGTGGCGCGGGTGCGCGCGCTGCTGCGGCGCGCCCGGGCCGGGGCGCTGGCGGCCCCGGCTGCTGCGCTTTCGGTGGCCGGCTTCGAGGTCGACGATGTCGGGCAGCGGGTGACCTATGCCGGCCAACGGCTCGACCTCACACGACTGGAGTACGCACTGCTGCGCGCGCTACTGGCCGCCCCTGGCCGCATCCTGAGCCGCGACGCGCTGCTGCAGGCGGCATGGGGGTCGCAGGCACAGGCCGGTGATCGCACCGTGGACACCCATGTGAAGACGCTGCGGGCCAAGCTGCGCCGGGCCTGCCCCGGCGCCGAACCGATCGCCACCCACCGCGGCATGGGCTACGAGCTCGTCCGCACCGACGGCTGAACCCGCAGCGCCATGCACCTGGGCCTGCGGCTGCTGTTCGGCTTCTTCGCCATCACCGGCCTGGCGGTGTTCGTGCTGCTGCGGGTGGCGCTGGTCGAACTCGACCCGGCCGTACGCGAGGCCACCGAGAGCGTGCTGGTCGATGCCGCCCACCTGCTGGCCGAGCAAGCAGGCGCCGAACTGGCCGCCATGCCCCCCGGTGGCACCCTGGCCGCCGGCGCGCTGGCCGACAGCCTGAAGCGCTATCGCGCCAGAGAGGTCGATGCGCCGATCTTTGCCGTGCGCAAGCGCAGCCTGGACTTCGGCCTGTACGTCACCGATGCGAGTGGCCGCGTCGTGCTGGCCGAAGCGCCGCCCGGCGGCGCCGCCGTGCTGGGCGCCGACTACTCGCGCTGGCGCGACGTGGCGCGCACCTTGCGCGGCGAGTATGGCGCCCGGGTGTCGCGGCTCGACCCGGCCGACCCGAACAGCACGGTGATCTACGTGGCGGCGCCGGTCCGGCACAAGGGCCGAACCGTGGGCGTGCTCACCGTGGCCCGCTCGGGCGCGGCGCTGCAGCGGTCGATCGACGAGGCGCGCGAGCGGGTGATGGTGGCAGCGGGCTGGCTGCTCGGCACCGCACTGGCGCTCGGCGTGGCCGTCACGCTGTGGACCGTGCACTCGGTACGCCGGCTGCGCCGCTACGCCCTGGGCGCCAGGGTCGGCGTGGCCACACCGGTACCCCGGTTGCCCGGCGAGCTGGGCGAACTCGCGCACGCCATGGCGGCCATGCGCGAGCGCCTCGAAGGCCGGGATCACCTGGAGCAGTCGATGCGCGCGCTGACCCATGAACTCAAGACGCCGCTGACCGCAATTGCCGGAGCGGCCGAGCTGTTGCGCGATCCGCTGACGGCGCCCGACCGGGAGGCCTTTGCCGGACAGATCGCCGAGCAGGTGGCGCGGCTGCAGTCGCTGGTCGAGCAGTTGCTGGAACTGTCGAAGCTCGAGAGCCCGCGACCACCCGGACCGCTGGCGCCGGTGGCGCCGCTGCGGTTGATGCAATCGCTGGTCGGTGAGCATGCGGCGCGCCTGCGCCAGCGATGCCTGGCGGTGCAGTGGGTCGCCCGCGATGCGCGCACCGTCGACGCCGACGAGCCGCGGCTGCGCATGGCGCTGTCGAACCTGCTGGTCAACGCCATCGACTTCGCCCCCGCCGGCTCGACGCTCGAGCTGGCCGTTGCCACCGTTGGCGAGCGCTTGCGGGTGTCCGTTCGCGACCATGGGCCGGGGGTGCCGTCGGCGCTGCGCGCACACCTGGGCGAACGCTTCTATTCAACGGCGCGACCGGATGGTCGTCGCGGCAGCGGCCTGGGGCTGGCCATCGCGCGCCAGGTGGCCCTTCGGCACGGTGGCGAGCTCGCGTTCGACGATGCCAGCCCCGGCCTGCGCGCCACTCTCGCGTTGCCGCTGCATCCCCGGCCCTGAGCTGCACTGCAGCCCACTTCACGCTCGCTTCACACCGCTCGCGGGGCCCTCACCGGGCAGCGCGACCATGCCGGCACCGCGGGCGCCTGACGCCGACGCGGCGACCCCATGAACCGATCCCGGAGGACCTCCATGCGATCTCCATTGCTATCCAAGGCGTTGTCGATCGGCGCCGTGCTCGGCCTGGTGAGCCTGGCGCTGACGCGCATCGGCCATCTGGTGGACGAACGCCAGGGCCGGCAGGCCGAGGCGGTGCGCAGCGTCGAGCGGTCGCATGCCGGCGCCCAGACGCTGGTGGGCCCGTGGCTGGCACGCCGTTGCGTCGAGGAGTGGGACACCACCGTCGGCGAGGGTCGCGACCGAAAGACCCAGACCGAGCGCCGCGAGTGGCAGTGGCGGCTTGCGCCGGACCGCTTGCAGGCCAACGGGGAGCTTCGCAGCGAACCGCGTCGGCGCGGCCTGTATACCGTGCATGCCTACGGCGCAACGCTGAAGGCCGAGGCCACCTGGTCGACCCACGCAGCGCTGGCGCCACCGCAAGGGCGACCGGGCGCGCGGCTGCACTGCGGGCCGTTGCAGGTGGTGCTGTCGCTGGGCGATGCCCGCGGCGTGCGTGAGGCCGCACTGAATGCCAATGGGCAGGCGATGACAGTGGCCGCCGGCACCGACGATCCACAAATGCCGCGAGGCCTGCAGGCCGAACTGCCCACGGGTTGGAACAGCGCCCCCGTCGGCCGAGCCGCGGCCCTGCAAGTGACCATGCAACTCGGGCTCGCGGGCACCGAGCGGCTGGCATGGGTGCCGGCCGCCGGCCAGACCGAGTGGCGCCTGAAGTCCGATTGGCCGCATCCATCTTTCGGCGGACGCTTCCTGCCGGCGCAGCACGCGGTGACGGCGCAGGGCTTCGAGGCCCAGTGGAAAGTCAGCGCGCTGGCATCACCGGCGGCGGCGGACCTCAGCCGCGGCGTGCGGCCGTGCATGGCCTCCGCGGCGGACCCCGCCAACGATCGCCCGGATGCCGCGCGACAGGGGTCGCAGGCGTGCCTGGACACCATGTCGGTGCGCCTGTTCGACCCCGTGAACCCATATGTGCTGTCCGACCGCGCCATCAAGTACGGCCTGCTGTTCATGATCCTGACCTTCGTAGCGGTGGCCCTCGTGGAAGTGCTGGCCGCCCGCCGCGTGCATCCGGTGCAGTACCTGCTGGTAGGGCTGGCGCTGTCGGTGTTCTTCCTGCTGCTGCTGAGCCTGTCGGAGCACCTGCCATTCGATCGGGCCTACGCGGTGGCAGCCCTGGCCTGCGCGTTGCTGCTGGCCACCTACGCCGCCGCGATGCTGGGGCGCGCCCGCGCCGGCGGGCTGTTCGGCGCTGGGATCGGAGTGCTCTATGGCCTGCTCTATGCACTGCTCAAGCTCGAGCACGATGCCCTGGCCGTGGGCTCGGTGGCCTTCTTCGCCGCGCTGGCTGCCGTCATGATGGCCACGCGCCGCATCGACTGGTATGCCCTGTTCGACAGCGCGCCCGGCTGTTCGCAGGCCGTAAGCTCCGGGGCATGAGTGACACCGCCCCCACCTACGACCACATCATCGTCGGCGCCGGCACGGCCGGCTGCCTGCTGGCCGAGCGGCTGAGCGCGGACGCGCGCCGGCGGGTGCTGCTGATCGAGGCGGGCGGGCGCGACGACTACCTGTGGGTGCACATCCCCGTGGGCTACCTGTACTGCATCGGCAACCCGCGCACCGACTGGCTGTATCACACCGAGCCCGACGCCGGGCTCAACGGCCGGCGCCTGCGCTACCCGCGCGGCCGTGTGCTGGGCGGCTGCTCCAGCATCAACGGCATGATCTACATGCGCGGCCAGGCGCGCGACTACGACGCCTGGGCCCAGGCCTGCGGCGACGACCGCTGGCAGTGGGCGCAGTGCCTGGAGTTGTTCCGCGCCCACGAAGACCACTGGCGCGGTGCTGACGCCTTCCACGGCGCCGGCGGCGCCTGGCGCGTCGAGCGCCAGCGGCTGTCGTGGGAAATCCTCGATGCGTTCGCCGCCGCGGCCCAGCAGGCCGGCATACCGGCCACCGACGACTTCAACCGCGGCGACAACGAGGGCGTGGGCTATTTCGAGGTCAACCAGCGCAGCGGTGTGCGCTGGAACACCGCCAAGGCCTTCTTGCGCCCGGCGCTGGATCGACCCAACCTGCAGGTCTGGACCGGCGCCCAGGTGTCGCGCCTGCTGTTCGACGTATCCGCTGCCGCGCCGCGCGTCTGTGGCGTCGAAGTGATGCCGGCAGGCAATGGTGCGCCGCTGCAAGCGCGCGCCGCGCGCGAGGTGGTGATGGCGGCCGGAGCCATCGGCACGCCGCAGATCCTGCAGTTGTCGGGCATCGGGCCGGGTGCGCTTTTGCATGGGCACGGGATCGCGGTGCGACACGACCTGCCCGGGGTGGGCCAGAACCTGCAGGACCACCTGCAGATCCGCGCCGTGTTCCAGGTCGAAGGTGTGCCCACGCTGAACACCATGGCCGGGCACTGGTGGGGCAAGGCGCGCATTGCTGCGCAGTACCTGGCCACGCGCAGCGGCCCGATGAGCATGGCGCCCTCGCAATTGGGTGCCTTCACCCGGTCCGCACCCGACCACCGTTGGCCCAACATCGAGTACCACGTGCAGCCGCTGTCGCTGGAGGCCTTCGGCGAGCCCTTGCACCCGTTCAACGCCTTCACCGCCAGCGTGTGCAACCTCAACCCGCACTCGCGCGGGCAGGTGCGCATCCGCTCACCGCAGCCGCACGACGCGCCGCTGATCGAGCCGCACTACCTGAGCACCGCAGAAGATCGCCGGGTCGCCGCCGACTCGTTGCGGCTGACCCGGCGCATCGTGGCGCAACCGGCGCTGGCCCGCTATCGTCCTCAGGAGCTCAAGCCCGGGGCGCAGTACGACAGCGACGAGGAACTCGCCAGGCTGGCCGGCGACATCGGCACCACGATCTTCCATCCGGTGGGCACGTGCGCGATGGGCCGCCGCGACGACCCGATGGCCGTGGTGGACAGTGAGCTGCGGGTGCGTGGCATGACCGGTCTGCGCATCGCCGATGCCAGCGTGATGCCCACCATCACCAGCGGCAACACCAACGCGCCCACGCTGATGATTGCCGAGCGCGCCGCCCGGTGGATCGGTGCCGAGGCCGCCGGCTGAGCGGGCCGGCCTGCCCAGCGGCGGCGGCTGGGGCATCGGCCCAGGGCGATCCCCGCGCCCGAGGGTGAGGGCTGTGGTTTTCGTGACAAACGCGGGGTTTCCCCGGGCAGACGATGTCGGGGCGCCCTGAATACATTGCGCGCACTGTGGTGGTGCGGACGGCGTCTGGCCAGCATCACCCGGGGGGCCGAGGAGACAACATCAACCTCCAATAGCAGTACCGACCCGTGACCGCAGCTCGCCGCCAACGCGGCCCGAGCGCCTCACACGGGCACGCTTCGAAGGCGCCGGCTGCAACCGGCGCCTTTTCTTTTTTCGGGCGGACCGGGCCGTGTGTTCGCCGACCAGGCATCCCCCGGGGCAACCCGCATTTGCCCTTATCCCGGCGGACGCCTGTGCCGATAACATCGTCCGCTTCAGCACACTGATCAGGGCACACCCGCACGAAAGGCGGGGTCGCAAAGCCACCGGTCTACGCCTGCCTGCGGCAGGCTTGACGGCGGGGCTGCCGGGTGTTGCGGGGCCGACCCGGCCTCGTCGTGGCTGCGTGTTGTACGCATCCCACCAACCGGCAGCACCTCGCAGGGGCTGCGGACCCACCCGCCGTGCCGGTTCGAGGCGCAGGCCATCACCAGAAAACCGCCGCGCCGACGGGCCCATCGCAGATGCGAGGAGGCATCGTGGTTCCAGTGCATGGGTCGGCGGACGACGCCGCGGAGTCCTTTCCCGAGCCAGACCCGGCGGCTGGCGCGCGACCGCATGCCCGCGTGCAGGCTCGCGCCGAACGGCCAGCGCCGATGGCCGCCGCCTGGAAGGCCATGCAGGCCGGGCGGCTCGACGCCGCCCTGGCATTGGCGGAGTCGGCCTTGGCCCGTGCCCAGACCGCCCGCGAACCCGACCTGCAGGCGGCTGCCCTCACGGTGCAGGCGCACGTGCTGCGTCTGCGCTCGCGGCTGGCGGCGGCGCACCGCGTAGCCCAGCAGGCTGCTGCGGTGTATCGAGACCTGCATGAGCACCACGGCGAGGCCCAAGCGTTGGTGCAGGTCGCGCATGCGGCCAGCAGCCTGGGGCGCACCGAAGAAGCGGTGGAAGCGGCCCTGCTGGCCGTGAAGCTGCTGCAGGCGCAACCGAGCCCGGCACTGCTGGCCAGCGCCCACAACGCCTTGGGCGCCGCCTACTTCTGGAGCGGTGCCCACGACCGTGCCAGAGCCGCCTTCGAGACCGCGATCGAGCTGGCGCAGTGCCACGGCAGCGCCAGCGGCGTGTTCCAGCCGTTGGTGAACCTGATGTTCTGCGAGGCCGTGAAGCTGGCCACAGAGCGCTTCCACGGCGGGCGCCTGCCGCCCGTCGATGGCTTGCAGGTGCTGCAGGCGCGCTGCAGGCGCGCACTCGAGGTCGACGGCGCCGAGGGGCTGGCCCCGGGCCTCGCGCCCATCGGTCGCGCCTGCCATGCGAGCCTGGCGGCATTGACGGCGTGCTGGTCGGGTACCTGGCGCGAAGCCGATGCGCGACTGCTCGAGGCCCAGCGGGAACTGGCTGCACTGGAGCACGACAGCTGGCTGCACGCACTGGCCTGCTGGGTGCGCGCCGAGCTGGCCTGGGCCCGCGGAGATGCGGTCGCCGCCGAGCGCGAGCTCGAGACCATGTTGCAGCTGGCCAGCCGTGCCGAGCACGAGCAGATGGCCGGCCTGGCACACATGTCGGCCGCCGCCTTGCTGGCCCAGCGTGGGCACAGCGAGCGGGCCCTGGCCCATGTTCGGCGCCTGGGCCTGCGCCAGGAGCGTGTGCGCGCTGCCAGCCTTGACAGCCGCGACCGCGTGGTCGATGGACAGCTCGACGCGCGCCAGCGCGAACAGGAGCGCGAGCGGCATCTCGACGACCTGAGGCGGCACAGCCTGCGCTACCAGCGGATGGCCATGGAGGACGCGCTGACCGGCGTCGCCAACCGGCGTGCGCTCGACGAAGCATTGCACCAGGCCCTGGCCGCTGCACCGGCCGGCCACTGCTGCGTGGCCCTGATCGACGTCGACCAGTTCAAGCGCGTGAACGACTGCCACTCCCACTTGGTGGGTGACCAGGTGCTGCAGCGACTGGCCGCCCTGCTGCGCGCCCAGGTGCGTGGTGCCGACCTCGTGGCGCGCCTGGGCGGCGACGAATTCGTCATGTTGCTGCTGACCGACGAGGCCGCCGCCGCCGGCGTGTGCGAGCGGGTCCGCCTGGCCGTGCTGCAGTTCGACTGGACCGCGTTGGCCCCCGGCCTGGCCGTGCGCGTGAGCATCGGCTTGGCGCAGGCTCATCCCGGCGACGACGTCGAAGCGCTGCTGCATCGCAGCGACCTGGCCATGTATGGCAGCAAGCGCCGCTCACCGCCGGCAACTGGCGCCGAGCCGGCGCCGCAGATCGATGCACCGACCGCCGGCGCCGATGAGACAACCGTAGCGGCCTGAACGGGCCGCCCGTCGCGCCCCGCACCACAGCGGCGGGACACGCGTGGGCCCAGAATCCGCGCCATGCTCGAACTGATCCTCGTCGCCCTGGCTTCCGCCATGGCCGGTTTCGTCGATGCCGTGGTGGGCGGCGGCGGGCTGATCCTGATCCCGGCGCTGTTCAGCGCCTACCCCGGTGCTGCTCCGGCACCGCTGTTCGGCACCAACAAGGCCGCCGCCGTGTGGGGCACCGGCTGGGCGTGCGTGCAGTATTTCCGCCGCGTGCAGCTGAGTGTGCGCGCGCTGCTGCCGGCGGTGGCATGTGCGGCGGTCGCCTCGTTCGTCGGCGCCGGCCTGGTCACCCGTGTAGACCCCACCGCGCTGCGCCAGGCGCTCCCGCTGATCCTGGTGCTGCTGCTGGTGTACACCCTGTTGCGCAAGGACCTCGGCCGCACCCATGCGCCGCGCTGGAGCGGCGGCATACAAGCCTCGGCCGCCGGTGTCATCGGCGCCGTGGTCGGCCTGTACGACGGCTTCTTCGGCCCCGGCACCGGCAGCTTCTTCGTGTTTGCCTTCGTGCGCGTGCTGGGCTACGACTTCCTGCATGCATCGGCGGCGGCCAAGCTGCTCAATGCCTCCACCAACGTGGCGGCCATCGTGCGTTTCGGGCTGGCCGGTCAGGTGTGGTGGGAAATCGCGCTGGTGCTGGCGGTGGCCAATGTGGCCGGCAGCCTGTTGGGCACCCGGCTGGCGCTGCGCCATGGCGCCGGGTTCGTGCGCGCGATGTTCGTCCTGGTGGTGAGCGCGCTGATCCTCAAGACCGGCTACGACGCTTACCTGCGCTGACAACACGGCTCGCCTGGGGCACTACAGTGTCCGCGTGCCGAGCCGAAGACCCAACTACCGCAACGGTCGCGACCGCGCGACACTACCGGCCTCGCCGCGGTGTCCGGTACGCGTCGAGCGGCGCTGCGCCATGGTCCGATCACCGCCTGTCTGAACCACACCGCCCTCACACGGCGCCCCTACGCCATGAGCGTCCATCCCCGCCTGCGCACCCTGGACATCGACATCCCGGCCAAGCCCGACATCCTGGTGCGGCTGTCGCTGCTGCTGGCAGACGACGATGTCAACCTCCAGGCCATTGCCGAACTGGTCGAACGCGACATGGCGCTGGCCGCTTCGGTGATGAAGGCCGTGAACTCGTCGCTGTACGGCCTCAAGGGCCGCGTGCAGAGCGTGCAGCAGGCCGTCACCTACCTGGGCATGCGCGAAGTTGCCGGCATCACCTTCGAGATGGGCCTGCGCGCGGCCTTCCCGCCTGCGCCCGAGCTCGAGCCGATCTGGGCCCGCGCCACGCGACGCGGTCTGCTGATGGGCCGCCTGGGCCAGGCGCTGGGCGGTGATGCCTGGGGTGCGCACTCGGCGGGCTTGTTCGAGGAATGCGGCAAGGCGGTGTTGTTCCGCCATGCCAGCGACCACTACCGCTCGATGCTGCGCGCCGCGCAGTCCGATGTGGAGCTGTGCCAACTTGAACACGCCGGCTTCGGTGTCAGCCACGACGCCCTGGGTGCGGCGCTGTGCGAGAGCTGGGGGCTCGGCACCGCGGCTGTGGCGAGCGTGCGCTTTCATGTGCAGGCGCGTGACGCAGTCGAGTTGCCCGCGCCCGTCGGCAAGCGCGGCATCCTGGCGTTGTCGCTGGTGGCGCGCGCCCTGATGGACGCACCCGCCGAGCTCGAGGACGTCGTGACCCGTGTGGCACCTCAGGCAGAGCTCGACGCCACGGCCTTGCTGCGCGCGGCCCGGCGGGTGTACGAACAGCTCGAGCAAGCAGCCGCCAACGGGCGCTGACGCCGGCCGGCATCGGACTGGGCAGAAGCCATCCGGCAACATCGGCGCCGCCTCGGGCGGTGACCGGTCGCGGAGTCACGTCACCCAGGAAAGCCCCAGGCGCCACCCGGCACCCGGGCCGCTACCCTGCGCGGCCTGTACCGCCGATACCGCCGCACATGCGCGCGGCGAACGGA
>JAKLLB010000082.1 GCA_023150345.1 Aquabacterium sp. | reverse complement strand
TCGGGCACGACGCGGCGCGCATCTACAAGGCCTTCGGTCTCAAACGCAACCTCGATGTCGAGGTCGACCGCAGCTGACTTCGCCCGCCCCACGCCAGCCCACTGCGGCCACTGCGTCCAGCACGTCTGCCGACGAAAAACGTAGTGCCCGACGCGCGTAAGTCGTTGATTCGAAACGCGCCAGCCAGTCGAACCGGGGAAAAAGCGCGGAAGTCGGGTGTACGCGATCAGCCGCGCGCTGCACTGGCGCGAACCGGCCACGCTGCGCACCGCGCTGGCGGCGTGGCGGCCCGAACGACGGCGCGTCACCTTCGGCCTGCTGCTGGCGCTGGCCGGCACCGGCTGGGTGCTGACCTCGGCCGCGCTGATCACTGGCTTCGCGCCGGCGCCGGTGGCCTCGCCGGCCGACTTCGTGCGCGTCGTCGTGCTGAACCCGCACGGCGTGCTGTTCGAGACCTGGCTCGCACTGGGCGGCCTCTTGGCCGCGCCGGTGTTCGCCAGCAGCGTCGTCGCGCTGCCGCTGCTGCTGGACCGCCCGGTCAGCGTGCTGGGCGCGGTGCTGACGAGCTGGCGCGTCGTGCAGTCGCACCCGCTGCCGCTGGCGCTGTGGGCCGTGCCGCTGATCGGCCTGACACTCGCGGGCATGGCCACCGCGCTGCTCGGGCTGGTCGTTGTCGTGCCGTGGCTCGCGCATGCGAGCTGGCACGCCTACCGCGATCTGGTCGACACCACCGGATCCGCGCCGCGCTGACCGCGCGCGGCACCCGCTGGCCCCGACGATGTTCGGCTTTACCGAAGAGCAAGTCGCCTGGTTCGGCCTGACCTTCGGGGTCGCGGCCTTCATGCTCTACATGGTCTTCATCATCCTGCAACTCGCGCGCGAGTCGAAGGCTGGGCGGCTGGGCACCTTCGTGCTGCTGCTGACGCTGGGCTTCGGGCTGCTCGGCTTCTCTGCCAAGGGCGTGATCAAGGCCTTCATCGGCGGCGGGTGAGCGCCACGGGCTACAGCAGGTGCGCCGCCAGCGTCAGCACCACCATCAGCGCGAGCGCGGCGGCCGGCGCGCGGCGGCGCAAGGTGTGGACGATCGGATCGTCGTGCATCGTGCCGCGCGCGGTGTCGAGCCACATGCGCGCCAGCCAGTACAGCAGTGCGACCCCCACCCCCCACAGCAGCTCGGGGTGCCGGTAGCGCCCGGCGGCGCCCACTTCGGCGATGAACAAGCCGAACACGACCACGGCGGACATGCCGGCGCCCACGCCCAGCGGCCACAGCACGCTGAGGTCGCCGACGCGGTAGCCGCGGCCGGCGCTGCGGTCGCCGCCGGCCTCGCGCAGCGCGACGAGCTCGCTGCAGCGCTTGAGCAACGCCAGGCTGAAGAACACGAACAGGCAGAAGGCGAAGAGCCAGGGCGTCACCTGCACCGAGATGGCCGCGGCCCCAGCCAGGACCCTGACGCCGTACAGCAGCGCCAACGCGATCACGTCGACCAGCACCTTGCGTTTGAGCCACACGCTGTAGGCCGCGGTGAGCACCGCATAGCCCGCCGCGCAGGCGACGAACGGCGGTCCGAGCGTCCAGCCCAGACCGGCGGCGGCGCCGGCCATGCCCAGCGCGACCGCAACCGCTGCCGGCACGCCGATCTGCCCTGCGGCCAGCGGGCGCAGGCGCTTGCGCGGGTGGCGGCGATCGTGATCGAGATCCCACAGATCGTTGAACACGTAGGTGGCCGAAGCCAGCAGCGACATCGCCAGCACGGCCAACATCGCTTGACCGACACTGGCGCTCGAAGCCATCGAGAACGAGGTCAGCAGTGGCACCAGCACCAGCGAGTTCTTCAGCCACTGGTGCAGCCGCAAGAGCTGCGCCCAAACCGCCGCGCCGGCCGGCGGCGCCGCGAACTCGCGCTCGATCGTCGTGACACCCGCGGCCTGGCGCGCCAGCGCCGGATCGACGGCCACCAGCACGGCCGAGCGGGCGGCGCGCCAGATCGGCAAGTCGGCGCGGCTGTCGCCGACGTAGGAGAACGCTTCGCCGCACTCGCGCCGGATCGCCTCGAGCTTGGCACTGCCCTTCAAGTTGTGCACGCCGTCGCTGGCCAGCACGCGATCGAACACGCCCAGCCGCCGCGCCACCGCCTCGGCGACCGAGCGATCGGCTGCAGTGGCCAGCACCACCGCCCGTCCCCGCGCGCGTTCGCCAGCCAGGTAGTCGAGCAAGTCCGGCCGCAGCGGCAGATGGCGGGCGTCGAACGCGCCGGCGCCGGCCACCGCCTGCTTGAACGCCGCGCGACCGCGCCGCAGCGCCCACAGCGACGCCAGCGCGGCCCACGGCCGCACCCGCAGCAGCGCCAGGAACGACTCGACCAGCGTGTCGGACGCGGTCAGCGTGCCGTCCAGGTCGACCACCAGCGGCCAGGTCGCCGCGCGGCCCGCCGCGGGTTCAACCACGGCCCGCCCCGACGGCGCTGGCCGCGCCGATCGCGTGCGGCCCGGGCGGCGTGACCCGGCGGCGCGCCCACCATGCCGAGGCGCCGCAGGCGCCCAGCACCGCCGCCATCGGCGTCAGGTGCGACAGGTAGCGCACCTCGACGCACACCGCGCAGACGATGGCCAGCCCCAGCAGGAAACTGGCCGACAGCGCCGCCGCCGCGGCCCGCTGCGCGCCGGCGCCGAACCCCCACAGCGCCAGCGCGCCGAGCCACCCGCCGGCCATCAGCGCCGTGCTGGCCCAGACGCTGGCCGCGCCCAACAACGGGAAGTGGCGCGCGCCGTCGCTGGTCATGAAGATGCCCAGCTTGGCGCCAACGCGCCCCAGCACCGTCCACGGCTTGTCCCTCACGAGCTCGAGCACGCGGTCCTTCAGCCCCTCGCGCAGCGCCAGCTCGGCGCCGTACCGCCGCGCGGTGGCCGCATGGGCAACCGGGATGTCCTCCATCACCTGCCACTCGCGCGCGGTCATGCCGTAGCGATAGCCCCGCGCCGGCGCGTCGTCGTCGTTGCCGAGGTAGAGGTTGACGGTGTCCTTCGAAGTGACGAACCAGGCGCCGGTATGGGCATGGTTGCGCGCCGCGAAGCCCGCCAGCACCAGGCCGTGGACCAGCACCACCAAGCCCACCACGGGCCACACCTGGCGGCGCCGCTCCGCGCCGCCAGCCAGCGCCGCCGCCAGCAGGGCCGCGGGCACCACGTACAGGAAGTCCAGCTTGACCAGCACCGTCGCCGCCCCCAGCAGCCCGACGCCCAGCGCCACCCACCGGCGCGGCCGGTGCACCAGGTGGGCCAGCGCGGCCAGCCAGAGCAACGCGAGCGCGGCGCCCGGCACGTCGGGCATGAAGGTCGACGCGGCCTGGTTGAGCTGCGCGTCCAGCGCCACCAGCATCGCCACTGCGGCAGCGGCCGGGCCGCGGTGTCGTGCGGCGAGTTGCCATGCCAGCCAGGCCGACGCGGCCACCAGCAGCAGGCGCCAGCCCACCATCGATTCGCGCAAGCGCAGCAAGGTGCTCGAGTCGCAGCCGCCCTGCGCCACCCAGGGCGATGCCAACGCCGAGAACAGAACCGACCGGTAGCTCACGAAGGCCGGTTGCTGCACCGGCGCCGCCGCGGCAAATGCCACGGCCGTGCGATACAGCGGCGACGACCGCGCAAGCGCCTCGTCCAATGGCTCGCGTCGCGCAGCCTGCAGCAAGTCGCCGAGAAAGTCCGTGACCACTTGGGCGCGCGCCAGTTGATCGGCGCCCCTCAGGTAGCCCGCCTCGTCGCCGAGCAGGAAGCGGACCTGCTCGGTCTCGTTGCCAGCGGCGGCTTGGCGCAGGCTGGACAGCTCTTGCCCGCGCAGGCAGTCGGTGAACGACGGCACCGGCCGCTGGCGGACCTGCGCGAGCGTCCCCCAAGCGGCCACCGCCAACGCAAGCAGCACGACAGCCCAGCAGATGGCAGCGCGCCCGCGCGACAGGCTTGACTCCGACATGTGCATGCAGGACGTCCGATGCCAACGGCGCGATCGCGTGCCGGCTCGGATCTCACCCCCCCCCGTGGTTGGATCGACATGACGCGTCATTCAGGGGTCATGGCGGACCCCCATGCCCGCGCCGCCACCCCGCTTTGCGCAGCATTATGGTCCGGGCCGCTGTCGAGCCGGACCCGGGCGGCGATGCCGGACCGGCGCGCTACAGTGGTGCCGGTTCGTTCGGAACTTGGGAATTGCAATGCCTGCCATGCAGCGCGCGGCCGAGGTGGCGGCCCGAATCTACGAGGGCATCCCCGGCAGCCTGCTGCAGAAGTGGCGGCCGGCGATCTGCCCGTTCGACCTGCTGATCGCGCAAGTCCCGCCGCAATCGACCGTGCTCGACGTAGGCTGCGGCAGCGGGTTGTTCCTCGGCCTGCTGGCCGCCGCGGGGCGGATTCGTTCGGGACTCGGCTTCGACAGCAGCGCGCCGGCCATCGCGCGCGCGGACTGCATGCGCCGGCGCCTGCCCGAGCCGGCCCGCCTGGCATTCGTGCACCGGGACGCCGCCGCCGCCTGGCCCGACGGCGACTTCGACGTCGTCTGCCTGATCGACGTGATGCACCACGTGCAGCCTGCGCAACAGCGGCCGCTGATCGAGACGGCGATCGCCAAGCTGCGGCCGGGCGGCACGCTCGTCTACAAGGACATGGTGCGCCGGCCCGCCTGGCGTGCGTGGATGAACCGGCTGCACGACCTGCTGCTGGCCCGGCAGTGGATCCACTACGCGCCGATCGACCAGGTGGCGAGTTGGATCCGCGGCGCCGGCCTGGAGATCGTCCATGAGCCCCGCTGCTCGATGCTGTGGTACGGGCACGAGATCCTCGTCGCGCGGGCCACCGCGCCGGGCGCCGGTCGGCCCCCGGCATGAGCCGGCCGGATGCGCGCCGACGATCGACCGGGGGTTCGAGTGCCGCCGGCACTCACCCCATGTGCAGCCCGCCGTTGCAACTGAAGTAAGTCGTTGATTCGAAACGCGCCGGCCAGTCGAACCGGGGAAATAGCGCGGAAGTCGGGCGCTCGGTGCACGATGGGATCAGCCAGGAAGTCCAGGTGCGGGTCAGCCTGACCGGGCCCTGAACGCGCAGGCTGCACGCAGGGTCGGGGCTCCTATTGCGCCCTCGGCGCGCCGCCGGCCTGCTGCGTGGCGACGGTCTCGCGTGGCCACAGTGCCCACACGCGCAGCGGCTGCTTCATGCGGCCTGCCTGCTGCTCGGCTTGCGGTCCGCCGCCCCAGTAGTAGTCCACCCGCACCGCGCCGGTGATGGCGCTGCCGGTGTCCTGTGCCATCACCGCCCGCTGCAGGGGCGTATTCGACAACGGCTCGGTGGTGTCGAGCCAAAGCACCGTGCCATAGGGAACGGCGGCCGGATCCACCGCTACCGAGCGGCCGGCTGTGAGCGCAACCCCCTGCGCACCGCGTGGCCCTGTGTCTTCGACCGGCATGGGCTCTTCGCGGAAGAACACCATCCGCGGGTTGTGCCAAAGCATCTGCTGCACGCGTTCGGGCCGTGCGCGGTCGGCCCACGCTCGGATCGCCGGCCAGGACGCCTCGTCGGCATCGAGTTCACCTTGATCGATCAACCAGCGGCCGACGGATCGGTAGGGCTGATCGTTGTGGCCGGCCCAGGCGAGCCGCACCGTGCGGTTCGCGCCATCGCTGTCGCGCAGCAGCAGGCGACCCGAGCCCTGGACCTGCAGCAGCAGGGCGTCGAGTGCGCTGGACACGTAGGCGATCTCGTGCCCGGCCAGTGCGCGGCGCGCGGCCGGCAGGGTGTCGAACTGCTGGCGCGTCCACCCGGGCCGCCGCGCGGCCACTTCCGGCGGCAGCCGGTAGAGCGGCACCGTGTATCCCGGCTGCGGCTGGCGACGCGCCGCGACCCAAGGCTCGAAGTAGCCAGTGGCCAGGCCGCTGGCGTTGCCCTCGGGCGACTCCACGCGATAGGGCTGCAGCTCGCGCTCGAGGAACTCGCGGGCGTAGGCGTCGTCGGGCGGGTTGAACTGTAGTGCGCGTGCACAGACGGCCGCCCACTGCGGTGCCGGCCGCGCGCAGCTGGCGCGCAGCGCGGGCCACAGTGCCGCGGTTCGGTCGGTGGTCCAGCCGGGCAGTTCGTGCCATGCGGCGGGCAGCCAGCGCGCGCGTGGCCGCGCCAACGCTGGCGTTGTGGCCGGCCGTGTCGCATCGCCTTGCGGCGGTGTCGGCGTGGTCGCGCCGCGGTCGAGCACGGGGCCGGGCTCCGGAACCGTGCCGCAGCCGCTGGACATGAGCGCCACGAGCACGGCCGTCGCGGCGGCCACGCCGGCGGAGGACAAACGCCCGTCACACCACCCCGTGTAGCCCCGGCGCAGCACGGTGCGCGTCATGCGGGCATCATTGGCGCTCATGTGGCTGGTCTTGCTCGAAGCCCTGGCAGCGGGGGTCCTGCTCGTCTTCATCGTCTGGTGGACCATGTTCGATGGCCGCCGGGGCGGTGAACGCGACGCCAGGCCGCCGACCGATCCGCCGCCATGAGGCCCACCGCACGTCGCATCAATCGGGCAGCAGGAAGCTGCGTGGGCGCTGCCACAACCGCTGGCGGATCGCGCGATGCAGGCGGGCGCGGTCGTCCACGGTGATGCCACGGGAGCGAAGCGCCACCCGCAGCGCCAGCCAGAAGCTCACGCCCAGGTTCAGCGTGCCGGTCACCAGCAGGGCGGCAACGCACCACCAGAAGGCAGGCTCGGACAGCACGGCCAGACCCAGCGTGCCGGCGGCTGCGGCAAGCTGGCCGGTGGACAGCGTCACATGGCGCACGTCGATCGGCAGCCCCATGAATGCCAGCACAGCCGGCACCAGGCCGAGCAGCAGCCCCAGGCTGACGTTGGCGGCAACGCCGCTGATGTTCTGCCGCCACCACCGCGACCAGCCGGCCGCGCGCGACGCGCCCAGCCGGGCCACGATGCCGGGGTGGTGGGCGATCGCGCTGTCGAGCCGGTGGTAGACGAACCAGTTCTCGACCCACCCCGCCACCAGGCTGCTCGAGAAGAGCAGCACGCCGGTGAATGCCGCAAACAGCGCTGTGGGACCCAGCAGCGTGATCGAGTGCAACACGTAGCGGGCTTCCTTCTCCGACACCAGTGGTGCACCCACGCTCCACCATGCCAACAACTGGATCGCCAGCACCACAGGCGCGACCACGGCCAGGTTGCCGACGATGCCTGCAATCTGCGAGCGCACCAGGTTCGCCACTTCGTCGACGAAGCCCTGCACCGAGGCGTCGTCGCCCAGGTTGGCGAGCTTGTCCGCCATGGCCGGCGCCGTGACGGCGGGCTGCTTGGTGGCCACCGTCCAGTGCAGCAGATGGATCAGCAGGAAGCTCAGCGCGTAGTTCAT
Organism: Aquabacterium sp.; assembly: GCA_023150345.1. Classification (GTDB taxonomy): domain Bacteria; phylum Pseudomonadota; class Gammaproteobacteria; order Burkholderiales; family Burkholderiaceae_C; genus Pseudaquabacterium. The sequence goes on along the minus strand of JAKLLB010000082.1, from coordinate 10,174 downwards.
GCCCGCGCCGAAGCCGGCCCAGAACGGCGCCAATCCCAGCCCGACAATGAAGAACTTGGCAAAGGTGGTGAACGCGATCACGGCGCCGCCGCCCGCGGCCGCACGCAGCATCGAGCGGTACTCCTCGCGGGTGCGGGTGATGTAGTGCTCGCCGCTCTCGGCATGCCGCTCGGCCACCTTGCGCGCCAGCAGCGAGTACTGGCGGGCCAGCAATGCCCGCAGGCTGCGGCGCTGGCGCGACAGGTCCACCAGATCGCATACGAGATTCAGCAGCACCCGCTGCGGCGCAGGCGCGAGCAAGGCGTCGAGCAGGGCCTCGATGCGGCCGATGCGTGCCTGCACCTGCTCGAGCTCGAACACGATGTGGACCGAAACGCCCGACTCCTCGAGGTGCGATGTGATGCTTGCCGCGGCAGCCGCACATCGTTGAAGCAATGCGCGCAGATAGGCCGCCTGCTGCAGCGTCTGTTGCGGCCAGTTCGGGTCTGGTGCGCCGTTGGCCCGCGCGGGTTCGTCGGCGGCGACGATGCCCTCGGCCAGGTCCTCGCCCACCCGCACCAACTGCTCGAACGGCTGACCCGCCAGCAGATCGGGGCTCATGCGTTGTCGCATCGGTGCCGCGAACGCCGACGCCCGGACGGCGCTGACGAGCCAGGTCATGGCCTGCAGCAACGGTGCACGCCACGAACCGGAGCCGGCCGGAACGGCCTCGCGCGCCTGCGACAGCAGAGCGGCCAGGCGGGCGAGCGTCTCATCGTCGACGGCGCGCAGCCACTGTGCATCGTCATCGTGCGTGAACATGAGTTCGAACAGGGCCGACAGGTCGTCGGTGTCCGGGCTGACCGGCAGCAGCCGCAGCCGCAGCCGCTCGCCCAACTCGCCCCATAGATCTCGCCGTGCGGTGAAGCCGAAGTCCGCGAACAGCGTCGGCAGGTCCGTCTCGCGCCAGAACCGGGCCAGCAACGCGACGACGCGTTCGCGCGGCTCGGGGTGGCGTTCGAGCACGTTGAGCAAATGGCGCAATCGCAGCACGGCCCGGGGTGTCTCTCCCGGGTTGCCAGGCTCCCCATGGCGCAACCACTCCAGCAGCCGCACGAGCCACGTGTGCCGCGCCGGTCGCGGCGCTTTCGGGTCGGCGGCGTTGATCAGCGCCGTCAGGTCCCAGGTGGCGACCGACATCAATGCAGCGCGGCGCTGTCGGCCAGCGCGAACTCGGCTACCGGCACCTCGAACCAGTGCGCGTCCTCGGTGATGCAGTGGTAGCAGCCCTGCATCGAGCCCTGCGGGGTGGCGATCTGCGCCCAGCTCGTGTACTCGAAGGCCTCGCCGGGCTGCAGCAGCGGCTGATGGCCGACGACCCCGAGCCCGCGCACCTGCTCCACATGGCCCCTGTGGTCGGTGATCTGCCAGTGTCGGGCGATGAGCTGCGCCGCCACGTCGCCGCTGTTGCGGATCGTGATCGTGTAGGCGTAGGCGTGAACCTGCTGCGCGGGGTCGGACTGCTCGGGCAGCGGGCGCACGCTGACCGTGCAGGTGAATTCGGGTCGGGCCATGCGGCGCATTCTAGGAAGGCTGCGAAAATCGCGCTCCCACGATCAGGTTGGCCACCATGTCACGCACGTTTCGCATCGCTCCCAGCATCCTGTCGGCCGACTTCGCCGCCCTTGGCGCCGAAGTGCGGCGGGTGATCGACGCAGGGGCCGACTGGATCCACTTCGACGTGATGGACAACCATTACGTGCCCAACCTCACGTTCGGCCCGATGGTCTGCGAGGCCTTGCGCAAGCACGCGGTCACTACCGACGGCCGGCGCGTGCCCATCGATGTGCACCTGATGGTGCAGCCGGTCGATGCCTTGGCGCAAGCGTTCGCCCAGGCGGGGGCCGATCTCATCAGCTTCCATCCCGAGGCCAGCGCGCATGTCGATCGCACGTTGCAGCTCATCCGCTCCAGTGGCTGCCGGGCCGGTCTGGTGTTCAACCCCGCCAGCTCCGTCGAGATGCTGGATTGGGTGATCGACAAGGTCGACCTGGTGCTGGTGATGAGCGTGAACCCCGGCTTCGGTGGCCAGAGCTTCATCGACAGTGCGCTGCGAAAGATCGAGCGGCTGCGCCAGACGATAGACGCCAGCGGCCGCGACATCCGCCTGGAAGTCGACGGCGGCATCAAGGTCGACAACATCCGCCGTGTGGCCGATGCCGGCGCCGACACATTCGTGGCCGGAAGTGCGATCTTCGGTCAGTCCGACTACCGCGCCGTGATCGACGCCATGCGTGCCCGGCTGGCCGCGGCATGACGCGCATCGCCGCGCCCGGCCGCTGGCAGGCCGCCATCGTCGATCTCGACGGCACGCTGGTCGATACGCTGGGCGACTTCGACGCGGCGCTGGGCGGCATGCTTGCCGAACTGGGCCTGCCCGCGGTGCCGCGGGAGTTCATCGCCCGCACCGTGGGCCAGGGCTCTGAGCACTTGATCCGCAGCACCTTGGCGCAGGTGTGCGGTGCGGCTGTCGACGATGCCTTGCACGATCGTGCCTGGCAGGCCTACCAGCGCCACTACCGGAGGGTCAACGGGCACTACTCGAGCGTCTACCCCGGTGCGGCCGAGGGACTGCAGCGCCTGCGCGAGCGCGGGCTGCGCCTGGCCTGCCTGACCAACAAGCCCACCGCTTTCGCCCAGGAGCTGCTTCAGGCAAAAGGGCTGGCGCATCACTTTGAACGTGTTCACGGCGGCGATGCGTTCGAGCGCAAGAAGCCCGATCCGCTGCCGGTGCTGCGCACCTGCGCCGAGTTGGGCGTGCACAGCGGCCGCGCCCTGGTCGTGGGCGACTCCAGCAACGACGCCCGTGCGGCGCGCGCCGCCGGTTGCGCCGTTGTGCTCGTCGACTACGGCTACAACCACGGCCTGCCGGTGCAGGCGCTGGGGGCCGATGCGCTGTTGGCGCGCCTGGACGCGCTCGACCTCGATGCGCTGGCGGCGCAACTGGCCGGCATGTCGCCAGCAGCCTGACCGGTGACGGTCAGTTCTCGCCCGTGTTCGAACGCTGCTGCGGCGGACGACCCAACAGCGATTCCTTCAGTGCCGAGTCAGCCGGCGACTTGCCCAGCCAAATCCGCAGCAGCCCGTTGAAGAACTCGGGCTCCTTGATCGGGTCTGCGGTGGGCTTGCCGTTCACCAGCACCTGGGCACCCACGCCCGGCACCCATTCGACGCCGAAGTTCTCGCCGGCGACGAGCTTCTTCTTGGCCGCGAAGATCTCGCCCATGCGGATGGTGCCGGGTATGGACTTGGCAAACTCCTCGCGCGGCGCGTTGTCCTGCATGCCGCGCGTGAACAGCTTGCCCAGCTCGTTGCCGTCGATCTCGCGCAGCATCACGATGTGCAACTTCTTCGGTCCCGGCATGGCCAGCACCGCCTCGGGGGTGGCGGCCTTGGCTGCCAGGTACAGCCCCGCCGTGTAGACCTTGAAGATCGCCTTGTAGCGTATGCCGGCGCCGTTGAGCTGCAGTGCGCGTCCGCCCACCTGCGCGGTGGGCTCGTACTTGACCCCGGCGGTCTCGAAAGTCTGTGCCGCTGCCTGCAGGGGCAGCGTACCCAGCACGGCCAGCGCACCCGCAAGGGCAGCGCGGAGGATGTGGCGTCGCATGACAAACATTTCCTTACAACTTGGGCGGGCCACCCCGCAACCGTTGGGGCAGAAGTATGCAACTGGTTTCATTCTCGTGCCACCAACGAAATCACGCCTGGCACGACGACGGGGCCGCTCGGCGGGTCAGGGCGCCACATCAGGGGGCCATGGGCGGGGCCGCTGCTACACTTCGCCGGCGATGTCCAACTCCAGCCATCAGACCGTCACCAGGACGGACAGGTCCGCCGACCGGGGAGCCTGGCCCTGGCGACGCTGTTCCATCTGCGCCTGAGCCGCCGCCGGCCCACGTGCCGCGCCTGCAGGTCGTTGCCGCCGGCAACTGCCGCGCGAACCGCCTCAGTGTCTCCCCAGTGGCTCACCCGGAAAGCGCCCTCGGCCTTTCCACCCCCTTGAACCGCAGTGCGAACGGCCTGCGCCACGGCCCCATGGATGGCCGGGTGCGCCAGCCGCGCGATCTGGAGTGCATGTCGTCGTGATCACCGAACTCGAATTCAAGAGCCTGGCCACCCAAGGCTACAACCGCATCCCCCTGCTCAGCGAGGCGTTCGCCGACCTCGAAACACCCCTGTCGCTGTACCTCAAGCTCGCGGGCGGCGCGCGGTACAGCTTCCTGCTCGAGTCGGTGGTGGGCGGCGAGCGCTTCGGGCGTTACTCGTTCATCGGCCTGCCCGCGCGCACACTGGTGCGTGCGACCGGAGGGCGCACCGAAGTCGTCACCGACGACCAGGTGGTCGAAACGCACGAAGGCAACCCGCTGGACTTCATCGACACCTACCGGCAGCGCTTCCGCGTGGCGTTGAGGCCGGGCCTGCCGCGCTTTTGCGGCGGGCTGGCCGGCTACTTCGGCTACGACGCCGTGCGTTACATGGAGCCACGGCTGGCCGGCGGCGCGCCGCAGGGTGGCCTCGACACGCCCGACATCCTGCTGCTGCACTGTGAGGAACTGGCCGTCATCGACAACCTGTCGGGCCGGCTGTACCTCATCGTCTATGCCGACCCGGCGCAGCCCGAGGCCTACTTCCGCGCCAAGCGGCGACTGGCCGAGCTGGCCGACAAGCTGCGCTATTCGGTCACCGCCCCTGCGGTGCGCCGCGGCCCCAGCCACTCGGTGGAGCGCGAGTTCGCGAAGGCGGACTACCTGGCCGCCGTGCATCGGGCCAAGGACTACATCGCCGCCGGCGACATGATGCAGGTGCAGATCGGCCAGCGACTGAAGAAGCGCTACACCGAAAGCCCGCTCAGCCTGTACCGCGCGCTGCGCTCGCTCAACCCCAGCCCCTACATGTACTTCTACGACATGGGCGGGTTCCAGATCGTCGGCGCCAGCCCCGAGATCCTGGTGCGTCACGAGCACACCCCCGATGGCGACAAGGTCACGATCCGGCCGCTGGCCGGAACCCGCCCGCGTGGCGCCACGCCCGAGCGCGACAAGGCCACCGAGGCCGAACTGCTCGCCGACCCGAAGGAGCGCGCCGAGCACCTCATGCTGATCGACCTGGCGCGCAACGACATCGGGCGCATCGCCAAGACCGGCAGCGTGAAGGTCAGCGAAGCCTTCGTCGTCGAGCGCTACTCGCACGTCATGCACATCGTCAGCAACGTCGAGGGCCTGCTCGAGGATGGCATGAGCAACATGGACGTGCTGCGCGCCACCTTCCCGGCCGGTACCCTGACCGGTGCGCCCAAGATCCGCGCGATGGAGATCATCGACGAGCTCGAACCGGTGCAGCGCGGCATCTACGGCGGCGCCTGTGGCTATCTCAGCTACGCCGGCGACATGGACCTGGCCATCGCCATCCGCACCGGCATCGTGCAGAACCAGACCCTGTATGTGCAGGCGGCCGCCGGCGTGGTGGCCGACTCGGTGCCCGAACTCGAGTGGGCCGAAACCGAGCACAAGGCCCGCGCGCTCATCCGCGCGGCGGAACTGGTGGAAGAGGGGAGGGCATCGAGGCCCTGTCGCCGCAGTACCTTGTGCTCTCGCCGGGGCCGTGCTCGCCGGCCGAGGCGGGTGTGTGCGTGCCGGCGATCCGCGCGTTCATGGGGCGGCTGCCGATCCTGGGCGTGTGCCTGGGGCACCAGAGCATCGGTGCGGCGCTGGGCGGCCGCATCGTGCGAGCTGGCCGGCAGATGCACGGCAAGGCCAGCACCCTCACCACCGACGAACAGGGCGTGTATGCCGGGCTGCCACGCGAGTTCAGCGTCATACGCTACCACTCGCTCGTGATCGAGCGCGCGACCTGTCCTGCCGAGCTGGCGGTCACGTCTACCTCGGAAGACGGCGAGATCATGGGTGTGCGCCACCGTGAACTGGCCGGCACGGGCACGCCGCTGGAGGGCGTTCAGTTCCATCCCGAGAGCATCCTGTCCGAGCACGGCCACGCGATGCTGCGCAACTTCCTCGCGATGGGCGCGCACTCATGAGTGATGAGTGCGCCGGGCCGCTCCCAAGCACGAATCCCGAAGCCCGTAGGGCGGAGGATCTCCCAATGAGAACCGTGGACCTGCGCAGCGACACCGTCACCCAGCCCACCGCGGCGATGCGTGCGGCGATGATGGCCGCGCCGCTGGGCGACGATGTCTTCGGTGACGACCCCAGCGTCAATGCACTGCAGGAGCGCATCGCAGCGCTGCTGGGCAAGGAGGCGGCGCTGTTCATGCCCAGCGGCACGCAGAGCAACCTGTGTGCGCTGATGGCGCATTGCCAGCGCGGCGACGAGTATCTCGTCGGCCAGATGGCCCACACCTACCGCTGGGAGGCCGGAGGCGCGGCGGTGCTGGGCGGCATCCAGCCGCAGCCCATCGCCCACCAACCCGACGGAACACTGGCGCTGGCCGACATCGAGGCCAACGTCAAGCCCGACGACCCGCACTTTGCCCGCAGCCGGTTGCTGTGCCTGGAGAACACCCTGGGCGGCCAGGTGCTGCCGATGGACTACCAGCGGGCCGCCGCTGCGCTGGCTCGCCGGCACGGCCTGGCCACGCACCTGGACGGTGCGCGCCTGTTCAACGCGGCGGTGGCGCAGGCCGCGCGCGCGGGCGGCACCCCACACGAGCACGCGCGCCAGATCGCCGGCCTGTACGACAGCGTCTCGGTGTGCTTCAGCAAGGGCCTGGGCGCACCGGTGGGCTCCGCGCTGGTCGGTTCGGCCGAGCTGATCACCCGCGCCCGACGCCTGCGCAAGCTGAGCGGCGGCGCCATGCGGCAGTCCGGCCTGCTGGCCGCCGCGGCCGCCCACGCGCTGGACCATCACATCGAGCGGCTGGCCGATGACCACGCCCACGCCCGCCGGCTGGCCGATGGGCTGGCCGGCCTGGACGGCATCACTGTCGTGCCGCCCGACACCAACATCGTCTTCGTCGACCTCGCGCCCGGCAAGGACGGCCGCGCCATCGTTCAGGCGGCGGCCGAGCGCGGCGTGCGCTGCACCGGCCTGTACCGGCTGCGCCTGGTCACCCATCTCGACGTGAGCCGCGACGACGTCGACCATGCCGTGCGCGTTCTGCGCGAGATCCTCTGAGCCCGAGGCCTGTCATGCCCATCACCAACACCGAAGCCCTGACCCGCGTCATCGAGCACCGCGAGATCTTCCACGACGAGATGCTGGCGCTGATGCGCCGCATTATGAGCGGCGAGATGTCGCCGGTGATGATCGCAGCGCTGGCCATCGGCCTGCGCGTCAAGAAGGAAACGATCGGCGAGATCGCCGCGGCCGCGCAGGTGATGCGCGAGTTCGCCACGCCGGTGGCGGTGGCCGATCGCCGTCATCTGGTGGACATCGTCGGCACCGGCGGCGACGGCTCGCACACCTTCAACATCTCCACCACCGCGATGTTCGTGGCCGCAGCCGCTGGCGCGCGCGTGGCCAAGCACGGCGGGCGCAGCGTGTCGTCCACCTCGGGGTCGGCCGATGTGCTGGAGGCGCTCGGCGCGTGCATCACCCTGGCGCCCCAGCAGGTGGCCGACTGCCTGGCCGAGACCGGTATCGGCTTCATGTTCGCGCCCAACCACCATGCGTCGATGAAGCACGCAGCACCGGTGCGCAAGGAGCTGGGTGTGCGCACCATCTTCAACATCCTGGGGCCCTTGACCAACCCGGCAGGCGCGCCCAACCAGCTCATGGGCGTGTTCCATCCCGACCTCGTGGGCATCCAGGTGCGTGTGCTGCAGCGGCTGGGCTCCGAGCACGTCCTCGTCGTCTACGGCATGAACGGCATGGACGAGATCTCGCTGTCGGGCGAGACGCTGGTGGGCGAACTGAAGGACGGCGAGGTGCGCGAGTACACCGTGCATCCCAGCGACTTCGGTCTGCCGGTGTACGACTCGCGGGCGTTGCGTGTGGCCGACCGCGAAGAGTCCGTGCGCTTCGTGCAGCGTGCGCTCGCCAACGAGGACGGCCCGGTGCGTGACGTGGTACTGCTCAATGCAGGGGCGGCGCTCTATGCCGCAGGCGTGGCCGGCTCGATCGCCGAGGGCGTCAAGCGTGCGCGCGAAGCGGTGGCTTCCGGCGCTGCACGGGAGCGCCTGCAGCACTTCGTCGACACCACCCAGCGCCTGCGGCCCACGGCCTGAAGGCCAGCCAGGAAGCGAACTCCGATGAGTGACATCCTCCAGCGCATCGTGGCCACCAAGCGCGACGAGATCGCGCAGGCGCGCGAGCGGGTGCCGTTGACCACCTTGCGCGAGCAGGCGCTGGCGCGACCGGCTGTGCGCGGCTTTGCCCAGGCCTTGATGCAATCCGTGGCGGCCGGCCGGTCGGCCGTGATCGCCGAGATCAAGAAGGCAAGCCCCAGCAAGGGCGTCATCCGTGCGCAGTTCGCGCCGGCCGACATCGCCCGCAGCTACGCGCTGCATGGCGCCACCTGCCTGAGCGTGCTGACCGATGCCCCCTACTTCCAGGGCTCGCCTGTCTACCTCGAGCAGGCACGGGCAGCCTGCGCGCTGCCGGTGCTGCGCAAGGACTTCATCGTCGACGAGTACCAGATCCACGAGGCCCGCGCGATGCAGGCGGACGCGATTCTGCTGATCGCCGCCTGCCTGGACGATGCGCAGATGGCCGACTTCGAAGCGTGCGCCATGGAACTGGGCATGGACGTGCTGGTCGAGGTACATGACGGCGCAGAACTGGATCGCGCGCTGGCGCTGCGCACGCCGCTGGTGGGCATCAACAACCGCAACTTGCGCAGTTTCGAGGTGAGCCTGGAGACCACGCTGGGTCTGCGGGCACGCGTGCCGGCCGACCGGCTGCTGGTCACCGAGTCCGGCATCCTGACGAGCCACGACGTGCAGCGCATGCGTTGCGCCGGAGTTCATGCCTTCCTGGTGGGCGAGGCCTTCATGCGTGCCGCCGAACCCGGGGTTGCACTGGCGCGGCTGTTCGGGCCGCCCGCCCACTGACACGCAGGCCGGATGCCAGGCGGCGCCAACGCGCTCGACGAACCGCTGGCCGCGGTACTCGACCGCGCGCCGGCCGACTGGGCCCCGCTGGTGTCCGAGTGGCGTGCCAGCGCCGCAGGTCGAATGCTGCTGGCGCATGTCCACGCGCGCCAGGCAGCCGCCGCCGTGATCTATCCGCGCCGGGTGCTGCACGCCTTGGAGGCGACGCCGCGTGCGTCGGTGCGGGTGGTCATCCTGGGCCAGGACCCGTACCACGGTGCTGGACAGGCCGAGGGCCTGGCGTTCTCGGTTCCCCCGGGTGTGCGAGTACCGCCCAGCCTGCGCAACATCCTGGCCGAGCGCGACCGCGATGCGGCTGCGCGGCCCGCGTCGCTTGCTGCAGCGGTATCCGATCGCGCGAGACCTGACAGGGCCGGCACCCGAGCTGCGCCAAATGGCGGCTGCCGTGTGAGCGGCTCCGGCTCCGGCTCCGCTGTCGGCGGGCACCTCGTCGGCTGGGCCCGCCAGGGCGTGCTGCTGCTCAACACGGCGCTCACCGTCGAAGAGGGGCGGCCCGCATCGCACGCCGGAAAAGGTTGGGAAGTGCTTACTGACATGCTGGTTCGGGCGGTGGCCGCTGATCCCGGGCATCGCGTCTTCATGCTCTGGGGGGCGCATGCGCAGGCCAAGGCGGGGCTGATCGAGGCCGCCGGAGCCTGTCGACACATGGTCCTCGCAGCCAATCATCCCTCGCCGCTGTCAGCGCGCCGCCCGCCGCTGCCCTTCATCGGCTGCGGGCACTTCGCGGCGGCCAACGCCTTCCTGCGTGTGCATGGTGGCGACGCGAGCGCCATCGACTGGTGGGCCTGATCCCGTCGCCCCGACGCCGCCCCGACGCCGCCCCGACGTCCCCCGACGCCCCCCGACGCCATCGCTGCGGGGGTGGGCACTGGACGTGCGCGACGCCGATGGGTGCCGGCTTCGTTGTACCCCGCGGCGAAAGCTGCTATAGTTCCAAGTTCGCTGCGGAGGGGTGCCCGAGTGGCTAAAGGGGGCAGACTGTAAATCTGTTGGCTTACGCCTACGCTGGTTCGAATCCAGCCTCCTCCACCACAGCGAACCGTTCTTTGATCGGCAGGATCCCTGGC
>JAKLLB010000081.1 GCA_023150345.1 Aquabacterium sp. | reverse complement strand
CCCGGCGCGGCCGTGCACGTGGTAGTTGAAGGCGTTGTCGAGCAGGCGCATGAACATCTGGCCGTGGCGCAGTGCCGAGAACCGGGGCGAAGCGTCGCTCTGATAGCGCGGCAACACGAGCCAGGCCGGCCGCGCCCGTTCGGCGCCCCGCTGGACCGCGTCGATGGGTGGCTTGAAGTGGCCGACCACGCCCTTCTGCGTCTCGTGCACCAGGCGTCCGAACTGAACCTGGGGTGCGAAGCGACGGATCACCTCGATCGAAGCGTTCTTCAGGCTGACCGGCCGCGGCAGTGGCGTCACCCATCCGCTGGTCGGGTCGATGAGCGCCAGCTCGTCGGACAGCAGGCGCCAGCCGCTGAACACCAGCCCGGCGCACAGCGTGCTCTTGCCCGAACCCGAGGGCGCGGGCAGGATCAGTGCGCGCCCATTGCGCTCGAGCACCGCTGCATGCAACGTGAGGTATTGGTGGCACAGGCCCGAGACGCACCAGTTCAGCCCCCACTCGAGCATGGGAAAGCCCTGGTCACCGGGCAGCGGGTTGAAGGGATGGTCGGCGTCGAAGCGGAAGATCACCTGCGGCCGCAGGCCACTGCGCCATTGCCGGTGGCGCTCGACACCCACATGGAAGTCCGCGTATCCCTCGGGCTCGGCCACGTCATGCTCGGCATAGTGCAGGGCGATGCCTTCGGCCACCTCGTCGAGGTCGGAGCGGATGCACGACACGAATGGCCCGGTCTGCAGGCGCAGCGTTCCGGCATGCAGGCGCTGGCGCAGGTCCGCCTCGCCCAGGCCCCCCAGCTTCACGCCGCCACCCAGTCGACCAGGCCGAGATCGATGAGTTCCTGCACGGCGGATTCGGCAGCGCTTCGCATGGGCGCGTCTGCAGGCGAATCCTCGCCCACGATGGCGGCGACCAGGTCGCGTCGCGACAGCGGTGCCGCGGCGTCGCGCAGGAGGGTCAAGGCGAGCACCGCAGCGGCGCCCAGCAGGTGTGTACGAGCATGGCGCGGATCGTAGACGACGCCGTCGTCGTCGAACTCGCGCACGGCCACCCCGGCGGGCAGCGCCAGGCGCGGCTCAGGCATGGAGGGCCGGCAGACCGCGACGGGCGGTCAAACCATCATGGCCTTGAGCCAGGCCATTACCTCGGCAGGCCCCCAGACCGGCGTCATGGCGGGCGCATTCGGGTAGAACTTGCTGCCGTCCTGGATGTACTTGTCCCAGAACGCCACCACGCCTGCAGCGGTGAAGATGGTGGGTGGAATGAGGCCAGCCTGCGCATTGAGCAAAGTTGCCACGACGTGGCGACCCAATGCAACGTCGTCACCGCCGCCATTGCTCAACACCGACAAGAGGGTGTCGGTGGCGGAATACGGACCCAGCTGGCCAAAGCGATCCTTGAACAGGTCAGTGGGCTTGTACGGGCTCGGCCACTGCGTGGCATCGCGGTTCTTCCAACCTCCGGGCGACAGCCCCGCGCACGGATTGCCGGACTGCGGCTTGCGGCTGGTGCCCGCGTTGATCGACGCAAACGACGACGCCGGCACGCACAGCGGGCCCGTTGAACCCATCACCGACGTGCTGGCCATCGTGACGACGGCAGGCGCGGCGATCGTGAGGCTGCGCCGCAGCATGCGCCGGCGCGAAGCCTGCAGCTCGGTCGGGTCGACCGACGCGGCCGGCTCTTGGTGATCGCCTGGTTGTTGGGCGTCCATGACGGGGCTCCGGGTTCTGGCACCTTGGTGCGAGTCATTGTAGGGAGGGGGGCCTCGGGGCACACCCCCCACCGCCCCCGCGATCCGGGGGTGAGAACGCCCCCCGAATCGGTAGCTTGGCACACCTGCTTCAGCGAGCGGCGCGATGCGGACGCAATGCGGTGCCGCTGCGGTGCGAACGTCGGCGCCGCGAACCATCCGAACGCTGGCGAGTGGCAGCGTCGCTCGGCGCGGCGGACTCCCGGTGCCGAACGGCCTCGCCCGTGCGCCGGGAGCTGCGACTGGGCGCTGGCGCTGCCACCTGCTCGGCCAGCGCGCGCTCGGCACGCCGGCGCTCCTGCCGCCTGCGCCGCCGGTGATCGGCGAGCATGCCGCGATTGCGCCTCCAGGCCGCGACGGCCAGGCCGGCGGCCACGCCCAGCACGGTCACGGTGAACAACCAGTCGCGGTTCTCGCGCAGCCACCACAGCGTCGCGCGCAGGCCCAGCCGGTCGACAGTCGAGCGCAGCGCCGCGTCCTCGGCGGCCTCGGCGCGCTGGGCCTGCTCGCCGCGTGCCGGCGGCGGCAGCGGTTCGCCCTCGGGGTTCGCCTCGGCCTGCTTCTGCGCCGCCGCGAACTCGGCCGCTTCGCGCTGCAGCGACTCACGCAAGGTGGGCGTGGGCGCCTCGACAGTGGCCGCCGGCGTGGCTGGGATGACCGCCGCCGATGCGGCTGCTGCGGGCGCGCTGGCCGCTGCGCTGCCCGCCGCAGACGGCAGACGCGCGCGCAACAGCAGGTCCAGCGAGCGCTGCCCCGTCGACACCACGGGGGCAGGGGTCGCTGCGGAACCTGCACCCGACGCCCCGGGATCGCGACCCGGCGCCGCCATTGCGGACTGCGCCGCAGCGGCGATTGCCCAGCCCAGACCGACGAACAAGACACCGGCGCAACGCGCTGCCGAACCGCGCGGCTCTGACCCGCGCCACCACTTACTACACCACCACTGCATGATCAACCTGCTCTGCCCCGAGGCGGTAACTGCGATCGCCTCGCCGGTCGAAGTCTGCCTGCAACCGCCGGCGGCGTCATCACCGCGACCCGGGTGCCCCGGGCCGGCCCTGGAGCGGCACCCACGGGCACTACACCAGGACCTCGACGCAGCCCGGATGCCCGAGGAAAGCCTGTGGGCTGGCCGTTGCACCATAGGCGCCCGACTGGAACACCACCACCAGATCGCCCACCTGCGCGGCCGGCAGTTCAACCCGATCGCCCAGCAGATCCAGCGGTGTGCACAGGGGGCCGACGACTGTGACCACTTCGCGCTCGGCGGCATCCATCCGGTTGCCGACCGCCAGCGGATAGTTCTTGCGCAGCACCTGCCCGAAGTTGCCCGATGCCGACAGGTGATGGTGCAGGCCACCGTCGGTGACCAGGAACACCTGGCCGCGAGAGACCTTGCGGTCGACCACGCGGGCGACATAGACGCCAGCCTCGCCCACCAGGTAGCGCCCGAGCTCGATGACCAGCGTGGCCTGCGGCAGCTCGCGCGCAGCGCGTTGCTGCAACTGAGTCAGGTTGCCGGCGATCGGTGCGACGTCCAGCGGCTGTTCGCCCGGGAAGTAGGGAATCCCGAAGCCGCCACCCAAGTTGAGGAAGCGCACCGGTCCCGGGGCGTGGGCAGCCAACCGCACGGCGAGGTCGAAGGACTTCTGTTGCGCGTCGCAAATGGCCTCGCCGCGCAGGTTCTGCGATCCGGCAAAGAGATGAAAGCCCTCGAACGCCAGCCCGGCCTGGCCGATGCGCTCGAGCAGCGCGGGCACCTGGTCGGCATCGACCCCGAACGGCTTCGGTCCGCCACCCATCTTCATGCCGGAGCCCTTGAGCTCGAAGTCGGGGTTCACGCGCACGGCGGCGCGCGCCGGCACGCCCAACGACTGCGAGGCACGGGCCAGCACATCGACCTCGCGGAAGGACTCGATGTTGACCAGCACGCCAGCAGCCACGGCCTGATGCAGTTCGACGTCGCGCTTGCCTGGCCCGGCGAAGCTGATGTGCTGCGGGTCGGCCCCGGCGTCCAGCGCCACCTTCAGCTCGCCCGCCGAGGCCACATCGATGCCGTCGACGAGCCCGGCCATGTGTGCCACCAGAGCCGGCATCGGGTTGGCCTTCATGGCGTAGTGCAGCTCGATGCCGGCAGGCAGCGCCGCGCGCAGCGTCCGCACGCGCTGGCTGAGGGCGGCGCGGTCGTAGGCATAGAACGGTGTCTGGCCGACACGGGCGGCCAGCCGGGAGAGCGCCACGCCGCCGACGAGCAGCTCGCCTTCGCGGGCGGCAAACGCGGTGATCGGGGCATGCGCGGGGACACGCGGGGGCGGTACGACGTCGGTCACGGGATGTCCGGGCAGCAGGTTTGGGGGTTCGGTCCAGGTTCGGCGGGGCAATCAGTCCGATTCGCCCCATTGGGTGGCCAGCAGCTTGCGGTCGATCTTGCCGTTCGGGTTGCGCGGCAGCGGGCCGGCGACCACCTCGATGCCGTGGGGCACCATGTAAGTGGGCATGTGCTGCTTGCAGTGGGCCATCAACGCGGCCACATCGACCTCGCAGGCGCCGGTCGCCGGCGTGACGATGACCTGAATCGCCTGCCCGAGCATGGGATGATCGACACCGAAGGCCGCGCACTCACCCACCTGCCGGCTGGCATAGAGCACTTCCTCGACTTCGGTCGGGCTCACGCGATAGCCCGAGGTCTTCATCATTTCGTCGCGCCGGCCGATGAAGTAGAGGTAGCCCTCGGCATCGCGCCGCACGGTATCGCCCGAGTACACGGCGTACTCCGGCAACTGCAGGCCCTGCAGCCGGCCGCCGATGCCATTCGGCAACAAGCGGTAGCGCTCGGCCGTCTTCTCGGGGTCGTTCCAGTAGCCCTGCCCCACGAGCGGCCCGCGATGCACGAGTTCGCCGGGCTCGTCGGGCGCACACTCGGTGCCGTCTTCGCGCAACACCAGGATCTCGGCGTTGGGGATGGCCTTGCCGATGGAGTCCGGGCGCCGGTCGACCTCCTCGGGCGGCAAGTAGGTCGAGCGGAAGGCCTCGGTCAGCCCGTACATCAGGAACGGCTGCGTCCTGGGCACGCGCTGTCGCAGCGCCTGCAGCGTTTCGCGCGGCATGCGTCCGCCGGTGTTGGCAAAGTAGCGCAGGTGCTCGTCCAGGCCCGCCGGCCACTCGAGCTGCGCCAGCTGGATGTACAGCGGCGGGACAGCGGTCAATCCGGTCACGCGCTCGCGCTCGAGCGCGCGCAGCACATCGCGCGGCAATAGATAGTTCAGCAGCACCACGCGTGCACCAGCGTGAAAAGCCGTGGTGAGCTGGCTGAAACCGGCGTCGAAGCTCAGCGGCAAGGCTGCCAGCAAGGTGTCCCCGGCATGATTGCCGAGGTAGGACGCCACGCTCTTGGCCCCGGCCACCATGTTGCGGTGCGACAGCACCACGCCCTTGGGGCGCCCGGTGGAGCCGGAGGTGTACAAGATGGCGGTGACGTCGGTGTCGATCACGCGGTGGCCGGCGCGTGCCGGTGCCGACAGCGCGTCTGCCCAGGTCGTGATCGCGGGACCGCCAGGCCACGGGGCTTGCGCGCCGTCGACAACGATCACGTGCCGCAATGCCGGGCACTGCGGCAACGTGTCGGCCAACAGCGCCAGCCGTTGGGCCGATGTCACCAGTACGCGCACATCGCAATCGGCCAGGATGAACCCCACCTGCTCGGGCTTGAGCAGCGGGTTCAGCGGCACGAACACGCCGCCCGCGGACGGCGCACCGAAGCTCGCCACCACGGTCTCCACGCGCTTTTCGAGGTAGATCGCCACCCGTTCGCCGCGCTGCAGGCCCAAGGCCAGCAGCCCGTGGCCAAACGCGGCCACCTGCGCATGCAGGCTGGCGTAATCGAGCGTCGCAGCACCCTGCGCAAGTGCGGCTGCCTGCGGCTCGCGATATGCGGCCGTGGCGATGAGCTCGTGCAGGAGGGTCGACTCGACGGGTGGGCGGGGCGATGGGCCGGGCATGCGCGGGCGTCCCGCGCAGCCGCGGGTCGGAAGTGGAAAAAAAGTATGGCACAGCCCCCGCGCGCCACCCCATGCCCAAAACGTGACGTTGTTGCGCTGCGGGCCCTTGTCGCCCCCATCCAGGGTGGGGCCACGCGATGGGGCGCCACCTAGAATCCGCGGGTTTCGCAGGTGGCTCAAGCGGGCCGGGAGTGATCGATGAATGTTCAGCAGGAAGTGCTTCGGGCCGTAGACGAAGTGCTGAGCCTGGGCGGGCGCGCCGCGGCTTTCACGCGTGACACATCGCTGGGCACGTTGCTGGATTCGATGGCCGTGGTCGGACTCATCACGCTGATTCAGGAACGACTGGACATCGTGATCGACGACGACGAAATCGTCGGCGACAACTTCGCGACGGTCGGCGCCCTGGTGGATCTGGTGGCTTCCAAGCTGGGCTGAACGCAGCCGCGACGATGCCGGCGCCAGCCGCGTTCTTCATCCCTGCAGCGGGTCGGGGCCAGCGCCTGGCCATCCACCATGCGCCGGCGGCTTCGCCGCGCAGCGTGGTGCTGTTCGTTCATGCCTTCGCCGAGGAAATGAACAAGTCGCGCCGCATGGCCGCGCTGGCCGCACGCGCGCTGGCCGAAGCCGGCCACGCGGTGCTGCAGATCGACCTGCGCGGCTGCGGCGACAGCAGCGGCGACCTGGCCGATGCGCACTGGTCCGACTGGCTCGACGACGTTCAACTCGGCGTGCAGTGGCTGCGCCGGCGCCATGGGCAAGACCTGCCGCTGTGGCTGTGGGGTCATCGTGTCGGTGCGCTGGTCGTCGCCGAGGCCGCGCGCCACCTGGACGAGGACTGCCAGTTCCTGTTCTGGCACCCGAACACCTCAGGCAAGCAGCCGCTGGCCCAGTTCCTGCGCCTGAAAACCGTGGCGGCAATGCTGCAAGGCGCGCAGCCGGGTGGTGCGACCGACCTGCGCAAGGCATTGGCGCAGGGCGAGCACATCGAGGTGGCGGGCTACACGCTGGGGGCGGCACTGGCGCTCGGCCTGGAAGCGACCTCGCTGTCACCCTCGCAGCGGGCGCGCAGGGCGCTGTTCCTGGAGGTGCAGGCGGTTCAGGCCGACGGCACGCTGCCGCCGGCCAGCCCGGCCATCGCGGGCTGCATCGAACGCTGGCAGGCAGCGGGCGTGCCGTGCGTCGGTCAGGTCGTGCCGGGTCCGGCCTTCTGGCAGACCGCCGAGATCGAGGACGCGCCGGCGCTGATCGAGGCGACGGTGGCGATGCTCGACGGTCGAACTGGAGGTGCGCCGCCGATGACGACGCCTGCGGTGGACCCCTCACGACCGGCCGCAGCAGCCCGCCCGGTCTGCGACCCGGCGTCAGCGGGTCAACCTTCAGCGCAAGGCCAGGATCCCGGCCCGACGGAGGCAGCTCTCGTCTTCGCGGCCAGCGGTCAGCCGCTGCTGGGCGTGCTCACCATGCCGGCCGGCGGCAGCGACGACCGCGGCGTGATCATCGTGGTCGGCGGGCCGCAGTACCGTGCCGGCAGCCATCGGTTGTTCGTGCAGTTGGCACGGCACCTGGCATGCCGAGGCATCACCACCTTGCGGTTCGACGTGCGCGGCATGGGCGACAGCCCCGGCGACTGGCGGGGATTCGAGCAACTCGACGACGATCTGAGTGCCGCCGTGGACGCTGCCCAACGCGCCGCGCCCCACCTGCGCCGGTTCATGATGTGGGGCCTGTGCGACGGCGCATCGGCCGCGCTGATGTTCGGGGCCCAGGGTTGGGATGCACGGATCCATGCGCTGGCCCTGGTCAACCCCTGGGTGCGATCCGAGCAAGGCGAAGCGCGCACACGGGTGCGGCATTACTATCGGGACCGCCTCCTGCAGCCCGAGTTCTGGCGCAAGCTGGCCAGCGGCCAAGTCGGCTGGCAAGCACTGAAGGAACTGGGGACCTCGCTGCGCCGCATGGGCTCGCCCGCGAAACGCAGCCCCGAAGCCACAGTACCGTACCAGCAGCGGATGGCCGAGGGCTGGGAGCGGTTCGAGGGCCCGGCCCTCGTGATGCTCAGCGGCAACGACTACACCGCCAAGGAGTTCGCCGATCATGTACGCCACGACGCCCGCTGGTCCGCCCTGATGCAGCGCCCATCGGTCACCACTCTTTCGTTCGAAGCAGCGGACCATACGTTCTCGGCGGGTTCGGCCAAGGCCTGGGTGCTCGAGAGCACGGCCGACTGGATCGACCGCGCGCTGCCCACCCTTCCCGCGTGACGCCATGCCCATCGACTTCAATCCATCCCCAGCTTGCCCAGCCTCACCAGCCAGGTCCCGCAAAGCGCGGTGGTCCGGTGCGACCGCCGCGAGCCTGGCGGCCACTCTGGCTCTCGCGTGCGGGTTCGTCCATGCCCAGCCTGCAGCGCCTGGCTGCGGAGACCTGGCCAACTCGTTCGGGCCGCACGACTATCGGACGGAGCGGGGGCAGCCGCTGTATCTCGTGGAGAGCGCGCATTTCACGCCGCAGGTCGAGGCTCTGATACGGGGCGCGACGGCCCGACGGCCCGGCAGTGACATCGACTACACGCTGCGCGCGTTTCCCAACCACCATCGAGCCTTGCTCGCCATGGTCAAGCTGGCGGAAGCGGCCAAGACACCGGTGCCGCCCGAGATGCGCTACTCGGTGGACTGCTGGTTCGACAGAGCGATTCGATTCCGTGCCGACGACTACACCGTGCGCATGATCTACGCCGGCTACCTGGGGCGCCAAGGTCGCGCCGATGCGGCGAAGCAGCACCTGGAACTCGTTGCGGAGCGCGCGGGCGACAACGGTTTCACCCACTACAACGTCGGGCTGGTGTACTTCGAGTTGCGCGATCATGAGCGGGCCCTGCGCCAAGCACATCGCGCGATGGCGCTCGGCTTCACTCGCCCTGACTTGCGCGAGCGGCTGACCGCTGCGGGACGTTGGTCGGAGCCCGCCGCATCGGGCGTCGGCGTGACCGCGGCATCGGCGCCCGCAAGCTCAGCTTCAAGCGCCGAGCCCGCGCCACCAGCCGGTGCTCCGCCAGCCGATGGCAGTGCGTCGGGCGCTGCAGGCAGGCCTTGAGTCGTACGCCCGATGGAAGTCGAACGGACGGCCCCACCCGTGCCCATCGCGCGCCAGAACGTGATGCCTGCGCCATTGCGACTGCCCCGCGGCCCGGTCCTGGGTTGGGACAACTTTGCCGGATCCCGCGCGCCCGGCCTTCCGGCGGTGGACGACCTGGCGCACGCCGTCCTCACCACCAGCGGACGCGCAGCGCTGTACCTTGCGCTTCGCGAGCTGGGTCCGGTCCATGGCGCGTGCGTCCTCGTGCCGACCTACCACTGCCCGACCATGGTGGCGCCGGTTCTGCTGGCGGGTTGTCGCCCCCTGTTCTATGCCTTGGATGACGCGGGCCTGCCTGACCTGAAGCGACTGGCGCAGTTGGCTGCCGAGCGACCGCTCGCGCTGATCGTGGCGCACTACTTCGGCCTGCCGCGATCACTGGCCGACGTCCGGCAATGGTGCGACACGCATGGCGTGGTCCTGATCGAGGACTGCGCCCATTGCCTGTTCGGCTGGGCCGGCGAGCGGCCCGTCGGGCACTGGGGCGACTACGCCACCGCCAGCCTGTCGAAGTTTCTGCCCGTGCCTGAGGCGGGCGTCCTGGCCTCGGCTACGCGGCCGCTCTCCACCTTGGTGCTGCAGCCGCGCAGACTGTCCGAACAGCTCAAAGGAGTGGCCGATGTGCTGGAGCTCGGCGTGCGGCACGGGCGCCTGCCTGGACTGAACGGTCCGTTGGGCAGCATCGTTCGCTGGAGGCGCGGCAGCCTCCATCCGGTCCGCCAGTCCCAGGCCGATCTACCACCGGCTGACGCGGCCGCCATGATGCATGGATGCGACATGGGGCGCGCAAACGCCCGACCCCTGTGGGTGTCCCGATGGATGGCCAGTGCGCTGCCGCGCGAGCGCGTCGTATTGCGGCGGCGGCAACACTATGCGCGCTATGCGCAGGCCTTCAGCGATCGCTCGACGCGCCAGCAGTCACTCGCCGAACTGCCACCACGCGCGGCCCCGTATGTGTATCCACTCTGGGTCGATGACGCCGACCGGGTCTATCGGCGCCTGAGGGCCCTCGAGGCCCCCGTCTTCAGGTGGGACCGCATATGGCCGGGAACGCCTGACGATCCATCGGACTGCGGACCGCGTTGGAGCCACCACATTCTTCAATTGCTTTGCCACCAGGACCTGGACCACGAAGACGTGGACCGTGTCATCGACACTTTGCGCACACTGCTGCAGGACTGAACCCAGCATGACAACCACTGAAGTCGAACGGCTACCGTTGGACTGGACCCGGGGCGACGCCGCTTCGGCGCTGGCAGCAGCTGACACCGCGCGCGAGTGGGACCGACTGAACCAGCTGCGCGGTGACCTGGTCATTCTGTCGGCCCGTGCCGTGAGCGCTGGCCTCGATGTCTTCGGAAGCGGGCGCGAGCAGCTCTACATCGCACGCCATCAGGGTCACGTCGTGGCGATGCTCGTGATCGAGCCACAAGGGCACCTGCAATGGCGCACGTTTCAGCCCTCGCAGCTCCCCCTGGGCGCCTGGGTGGCAAGCCCCGAACTGGATCTTCGGACGATCGGCGACTCGCTGCTGCGCCGCATCCCGGGCTTGTGCCTGGCCTTGTCCGTCACCCAGATCGATCCCCAGGTGGCACGCCGGCTTGAGGACACGACCCGCCATCGCTGCGACGACTACATCGACACCGCGTGGCTCGACGTCGAAGGCACCTTCGATGCGTACTGGGCCGCGCGTGGCAAGAACCTGCGGCAGAACCTGCGCAAGCAGCGCAACAAGCTGGGCGCCGATGGCGTGCGCACCGAGATGCGCGTCTGGCATGCCGGAGCCGACATGGCGGCCGCGCTGGCCCGGTATGGCGCACTCGAGAGCGCCGGCTGGAAGGCGGGCAGCGGCACGGCCATTCATCCCGACAATGCACAGGGCCGGTTCTACCGGCGTCTGCTGGAAGAGTCGGCCCCAATTGGCGAAGCCCGCGTCTACGAGTACCTGTTCGACGATCGCACGGTCGCCATGAACCTGTGCCTGTTCCATGCCGGCGTCCTGATCGTGCTGAAGACGACGTACGACGAGTCGATCCGTGCGCTGTCACCGGCGTCGCTGTTGCGCGAGGAAGAACTCCAGGCCCTGTTCGCAAGCCACGAGGTCCAGCGCATCGAGTACTTCGGCCGCGTGATGGACTGGCACACCAAGCTCACCGAAAGCCGGCGCACGCTCTACCACCTGACCTGCTACCGTTGGCAATGGGTGGCTCGCCTCGCGCAGAGGCGCCGGCAGGCGCGCGCGAACGGAACGTCCACACCTATCGCGGCCGCCGCAGCCGGGGAGTGATCCAACCGGTCGAGCCCCATGGACCGTCCCGCCACACCTCCCCCACCGGAGCGTCTGCAGCAGCTGCAGGCCTACACGACGACGCGACCGGACATCTGCGCGTTGGTACCGCAGGGTGCCCGCCGCGTGCTCGACGTCGGGTGCAGCAACGGTGCGCTGGGCGTCTCGCTGATGCACGATCGGCCGGGCTGCCTGGTCGACGGCATCGAGCTTGACGAGGAACTGGCCCGGCAGGCCGCGCAACGGCTGGCACATGTCACCCGCGCCGACCTCGACCAATTCGACTGGACGAGCTGGAACCCGGATGCTCGCTACGACTGCATTGTGTTCGCCGATGTCCTCGAGCACCTGGCAGACCCTGCCCGTCACCTGGTCGCAGCGCGGTCGCGTCTGACAGGCGGCGGATGCGTCGTGCTCTCACTGCCCAATGTCCGGCACCTGTCTGCACTTGTGGCCATCTTCGCGCGCGGACGGTTCCCGCGCAGGGCCCGCGGGCTCTTCGACCGGACCCATCTGCGCTGGTTCACGCTGAGCGACGCCGATGCTCTGTTGGCCGATTGCGGCTATGCGCCCGAAGAACGCATCCTGTCGCTGCGGTGGGGCGACCAAGGTGGCGGTCGTGCAAACCGGTGGCTGAACCGCCTGCCCCAGGGCATGCGCGAGTGGGCGCCCGTGCGCGAGTTCCTTACTTACCAGGTCTCGTTGCGCACGCGACCGCAGCCGTCATGACAGGCATCGCGGGCGAGACGATCGGCCTGGGATTCGTGCTGTTGTCCAACCGCGCCGATCCCATGCCCAGCACGCGCATTGCCGCGCTGAACCTGTTCGAGTACCTCAGGCGCGCAGGGCTGGAGCCGGTTGTCTGCCACGAGCCGACCACGCCGACCGAGTGTCCAGCCTTGTCGCTGGATCCGCAGGAGCTGCGGCGAAGGGGCATCCAATGTGTTGTGTTCCAGAAGGTGCATGGCCCGCAGGCATTGATGTTGTCTCGGCGTCTTCGGGATGCCGGCCTGGCCACGATCTACCTGGTGTGCGACCTCGTCGACGCCGAGATGGCCGACGCGACCGATGCGACCATCGTGGTCACCGACCTGCTGCGCTCGCTCTATCCGGCTGCGTTGCAGCCGCGGGTCCATGTGGTCCACGACGGCATCGAGCGGCCCGACCTGCAGCGTACTGCCGTGCGCCCTGATCGCGGCAGTCGGGCCCGACCGCTGCGCGGCGTGCTGGTGTCTTCCGCGCGACTGCGGCATCTGCCGCAACTGGGATGGCCACCCGATTGGCTGAGCGTTCATGTTGTCGGGCGCTACCGCCAGGCCGAAACCAGTGGCGCGCCGCTGGGCGCCCTGCGCGTGCTGTTGGACCCACCCAGGCCGCGCGAGGGGTGGATGAACCGCCTGGCCTTCGCGCTTGCACCAGGCATACGCCGCGTCGCCTGGGGGCCTGAGTCGGTCTATGACGAACTGCTGCGCGCCGACATCGCCCTCATACCCAGCACCATCGACAACCGAATGGAGCCGCCCCTGTTTCCACTGCCCCCCTGGCTCACCAAGTCCGACAACCGGCTTACGCTCGCGATGTCGGCGGCCCTGCCGGTCGTGGCCACGCCTATTCCGGCCTATGCACGGCTCGTCGAGTCCGGGCGCAACGGCTACCTGGCGCAGAGTCGCGCCGAGTGGCTCGACGCCTTGACCCGCTTGCGCGATCCCGACCACCGCCACGAACTCGGTTTGGCCGCGCGGGCGACCGTGATGGCGCCTTTTTCGATCGAACACCAGGCCCGGCGCTTCATCGACGTGGTTCGCAGCGTGTTGCCAAATCCCGATCGAGCGCCGCTGTGTGGTGCGAGGAGCCTCCAGCCGTGAATCCGCCGCGCGTCCTCATGGTGGCCTACCACTTCCCGCCGCTGGCCGGTAGCAGCGGCATCCAGCGCACCCTGCGCTTCGTGCAGCACCTGCCCGCACTGGGATGGGAGCCCATCGTGCTCAGCGCCGATGTGCGCGCCTATGAACGCACCAGTCCGGACATGGACGCTGACATACCAGCGGGCACGGTGGTGAGGCGCGCTTTCGCGCTCGACACGGCTCGCCACCTGTGCATCCGCGGTCGCTACATCGGGGCAATGGCGAGGCCGGACCGGTGGGTGACATGGCGATTCGATGGCGTCCGCCAGGGCCTGCGATTGGTGCGCACCTACCAGCCGGACGTCCTGTGGTCCACCTACCCGATCGCCACTGCCCACCTGATCGGGCATGCACTGCACCAGCGAACGGGCCTGCCGTGGATTGCCGACTTCCGCGACCCGATGGCGCAGGACGGCTACCCAACCGATCCGGTGACCCATCGGCAGTTCCTGCGCATCGAGCGCGATGCTGTCGAGTCGGCCCGCTTCAGCGTGTTCACGACACCAGGCGCCGCCGCCGAGTACCGGCAGCGCTACCCGCACTGCGCCGATCGCATCGTCGTCATCGAGAACGGCTACGACGAGCCCAGCTTTGCCCAGGCCGAGGCCGACGAGGCGGATCGGACACCTCTGCAGCCTGGCTGCTTCACGCTGCTGCACAGCGGCATCGTGTACCCGTCCGAACGCGACCCCACTCAGCTGATGGCGGCCCTGGCGAGCCTGGCACAGCAGGGCGCCATACGGCCCGGTAGCCTGCGTGTGCGGTTCCGCGCCGCGGTACAGGATGACCTGCTCATGCAGTTGGCCGCCGAGCGCGGCGTATCCGATTACATCGAGATCGCACCTCCCGTGCCCTATCGGGTTGCGCTGCAGGAGATGCTGCGGGCCGATGCCCTGCTCGCGATGCAGGCGTCCAACTGCAACGCGCAGATCCCCGCCAAGGTCTACGAGTACCTGCGCGCCGGGCGGCCCATCGTCTGCCTGTCCGACCCGGCTGGCGACACCGCAGGCGTGCTGCGCGAGGCGGGAGTGGAACTGCACGCCCGCCTGGACGATGCGCAGGACATCGCGAACGCCTTGAAGCGGATGCTCGACACGGATCGACCGTTGGCATTGCCCCGCGTCGAGGCCGTGCGCCGCGCGTCGCGCGCGGGTCGGGCGCAGGCGATGGCCGAACTTCTGGCCCGCGCCCGGCGCCCGGACTGAGCCATGTCGACACGGCGAGCGCTCGTCTTCTCGTACGTCGATCGCTACGCTGCGCTGGCGATCGCCATCGCGTCGTCGATGGCGATCGCCCGACTGCTTACTCCGGCCGAGATCGGTGTCTTCTCGGTGACGATGGTCTTGATCTCCTTCACGACCACCTTGCGCGATCTTGGGTCTGGGCAATATCTCGTCCAGGAGCGTGAACTCACCCCCGACCGCATCCGGGCCACCTGGACGGTGCAGTTGCTCACCGGTCTGGTCTTCGCGGTGGCAGTGGCCGCCGCCGCCTGGCCGGTTTCCCGCTTCTACGGCGAGGATCGCATGCTGCCCATCATGGCAGTGGTGGCGCTGAATTTCGCCGTCAATCCCTTCGGCTCGATGACCTACGCCTGGCTGATGCGCCACATGCGCTTCGAGGCGCTTGCCGTCATGCGGGTCACCGCTGCGGCGACCAACGCGGCGGTGTCGATAGGCCTGGCATGGGCCGGCTGGGGCCCGATCAGCCTTGCGGTGGGCAACCTGGCCGGGACGCTGGCCAACGCCGCAGTCGCCACGGCATACCGCAGCACCGAAATTCCGTGGAGGCCGGGACGGCGCGAACTTCGACGCGTGCTCGCGTTCGGCAGCCGGTTATCCCTTGCCGGCATCGTGCGCACGGCGGCCGACGGCGCGCCGGAACTGCTGTTGGGCAAGCTCCAGGGCATGGCCGCGGCTGGCTTCTACTCGCGCGCCAACGGCCTGGCGCAGATGTTCAACAGGCTGATGCTCGATGCCGCCCTGGTGGTCGCGCAGCCCCTGTTCGCACGCACGGTTCGCGAGGGGGGCGACCTGCGCTGGCTGTACCTGCGTGCACTGTCGTACCTGTGCGCCATCGGTTGGGCGTTCTTTGCGGGCCTCGCACTGCTGGCCGAGCCAACCGTGCGCCTGCTCTACGGGTCACAGTGGTCGACGTCGGTCGATGTGGCGCGAATCCTGTGCGCGGTGGCCATGATGGCCTTGCCGGCAGTGGTGTGTCCGGTGCTGCTCACCGCCACCGGTGCAGTGGGGCTGCAACTGCGCCTGAGCCTCGCCACATCGGTCGTCACTGTGGCGGGCGCTGCCGCCGGATGCATGCGTGGGCTCATCGGCACCGCCGCGGGGCTGCTGGTGGCGCAGTCGCTCAACACCGGCTTGTGGCTGTTCTACACGCTGCGGCAGCCGGGCCTGGGCGCTGCCGGACTGGGCGGCACGCTGGCCCACAGCGCCGCACTGGCCGGAATCACGACCCTGGTACCCGCCGCATTGGTCGCCACCAGCGGGGCAGCTGCGCCGTTGTGGGCTCCGCTGGCAGCAGCTGGTGGCGGTGGCATTGTGTTCATCGGCGCCAGCGTGGCGCTGCGCCACCCGATTGCCACGGAGTGGCAGCGTATCGCCCAACACCTGGGGCGGCGACGAGCCTGAGCTCCACCCGGTCCCCAGCCGCAGCTGGCCGGACTCGAGCCGCCTCTGCGAACAAATCGTCACGCGCTGCGCCACGCTTCACCCGCGAGTGAGGGGGGCCGCCGCGGCCGCATGCGACCCGAGGTGCGGGATGATTCCGGCCATGCGTGCGCACATCTTCCGGTCCGCGGCCGGCGCCATCACGGCGTTGGCCCTTCTCACCTCCTGCGGCGGCGGGGACGGCCCCGATGCCGACACCAGCACGGCCCGCAAGGCAAGCGCGTCGCGATCGGCCCAGCCGGTTGCGGCCCCGGTGCTCACCGCTGCCTGGTCCGAGTTGCCGAACGCGGGCGTGGCCACACCCGCCGGGCCGGGTGGACGGGCGTGGACGGAAATGACCTGGGATCCCGTCCGGGCCGAGATCGTGCTGTTCGGGGGCAATGGCCCCAACCTCTACGACAACGACATCTGGTCGTACAAGACCGAAACCGGTTCGTGGACCCTGCTGGACCCGCACACCCACTGCCCCGGAAACGACGGATACAGCAAACCCAACGGCACCGACGACACCAACTTCAAGTACGACCCGGTCAATCACCTCTACTGGGCGTTCGGAGCCGCCAGCGGCTACCGATGCATTGGCCTCGGCCCGACCCGTACGGCCGGGGCCGGCACCGGTCCGACCACTATCGTCGACCCCACGCTGGCTTCCGGGGTGGACGGCTACTACACCGAATGGTTCATCAACAACGCCGACGGAACGGCCAAGGTCAGCGGCTACAACGCCGGCACGCGCACGCTCACCCTGGCCACCCCGCTCGCGTCATTGACCACTGGCAGTACCTATCGCCTGTATGCAACGTCCGGTGCCGGTATCTGGTACTTTGATCCGAGTACCCAGGTCTGGGTGGGTCAGAACACGCCACCCGGCAACACCGGGCCCATTCCCACCCAGGCGCGCATCGCCCCTGCCGTCGACTACTCGGTGAGCGACGAGGCCTTCGCCCTGTGGGGCGGCCTCAGCATGGGCTCCGATCGCAGCGTCTGGAAGCTCGATGTGCGCACGAAGAAGTGGACGCAGCTTCCGGTACCCGCGGGCGGCGCACCGGCGCATCGGCGCGAGTTGCTCAACTCGTTCGTCTATGACAAGGCCAACGACGTCTTCATCTTGTTCGGAGGCATTTGCTCATACGCATTTGACGCGGCCTGCCCCGAAGGCACCGTCAATGGCCAGACCTGGGCCTACCGTCTGTCGACGAACACCTGGGTCAACATGAGTCCGACCACTGCACCCACACCGCGGGCGCAGCACCTGATGGCTTACGATGACGAACATGGCGTCGTCGTGCTGTTCGGCGGTGGCGCGGGCGGCAGCGAGACCAACGACACCTGGGTCTACCACTACCCCAGCAACACCTGGACCCCGCTCGCGCCGGCCAGCGCCCCGGCACCACGGCGCCTCGGGCAGATCGCCTACAACCCGGTCACGCGCCAGACCATCATCTTCGGCGGCGCCACGACCGGGGTCGGTGAACGCTCGGACATCTGGGCCCTGAAGCTCACCGGCGCCGCGCCGCCCAACACCCCGCCCAGCGTGAGCCTGACTTCGCCGGCACCGGGCACCACCTACACCGCTCCGGCCACCATCGCGCTGGCCGCCAGCGCCAGCGACACCGACGGCTCCGTGGCCAAGGTCGAGTTCTATGCCGGCGCCACCAAGATCGGCGAGGACTCCACCGCCCCGTACGCCCTGAACTGGTCGTCCGTGCCCGTCGGCTCCTACAGCCTCACCGCCGTGGCCACCGACAACGCAGGCGCCACCTCCACCTCCACGGCCGTCAACGTCACCGTCACCGCGCCGCCCAACACCCCGCCCAGCGTGAGCCTGACTTCGCCGGCACCGGGCACCACCTATACCGCTCCGGCCACCATCGCACTGGCCGCCAGCGCCAGCGACACCGACGGCTCCGTGGCCAAGGTCGAGTTCTATGCCGGCGCCACCAAGATCGGCGA
>JAKLLB010000080.1 GCA_023150345.1 Aquabacterium sp. | reverse complement strand
ATCGTGATGCCGCGCGCCTTCTCCTCCGGCGCCGCATCGATCTGGTCGTACGCCTTGGCTTCGCCACCAAACTTGGCCGCCAAAATCGTCGTGATCGCCGCCGTCAGCGTCGTCTTGCCATGGTCCACGTGACCAATCGTGCCCACGTTCACGTGCGGCTTGGTACGTTCGAACTTGCCTTTTGCCATTTCAATCTCTCCAGAAAAGAGCGATCGCACCGTGTCTGTTTAAGGTCTCCACCTGATGTTCGCCACGGGCAACGAACGACGAGAGGCAAAGACCGAAAGCTTGCCTGGCGTCGCCAGGCGTTCAGGGACAGGCCTACTTCGAGCGCGCCGTGACGATCGCGTCCGCGACGTTCTTCGGGGCCTCGGCGTAGTGCTTGAACTCCATCGTGTACGTGGCACGGCCCTGGCTCATGCTGCGCAGCGTGGTGGAGTATCCGAACATCTCGGACAACGGCACCTCGGCCTTGATGATCTTGCCGCCCCCGGGCATGTCGTCCATGCCCTGCACCATTCCGCGACGGGACGACAGGTCGCCCATCACCGAACCTGCATAGTCCTCGGGCGTCTCGACCTCCACGGCCATCATCGGCTCGAGGATCACCGGGCTGGCCTTGCGGCAGGCGTCCTTGAAGCCCATCGAAGCGGCCATCTTGAACGCGTTCTCGTTCGAGTCCACCTCGTGGTAGGAACCGAAGGTGAGCGTGACCTTGACGTCGACCACCGGGTAGCCCGCCAGCACGCCGTTGGGCAGTGTGTCGATGATGCCCTTTTCCACAGCCGGGATGAACTCGCGCGGCACCACGCCACCCTTGATGGCGTCGACGAACTCGAAGCCCTTGCCCGGCTCCTGCGGCTCGACCGTCAGCACGACGTGACCGTACTGGCCCTTGCCGCCGGACTGGCGAACGAACTTGCCTTCCACGTCGGTCGCGATCTTGCGGATCGTCTCGCGGTAGGCCACCTGTGGTTTGCCGACATTGGCTTCCACGCCGAACTCGCGCTTCATGCGGTCGACGATGATTTCCAGGTGAAGCTCGCCCATACCGGAAATGATGGTCTGGCCGGACTCTTCGTCGGTACGCAGGCGGAACGACGGATCCTCGGCTGCCAGCCGGCCCAGCGCGATGCCCATCTTTTCCTGGTCGGCCTTGGTCTTGGGCTCGACGGCCTGGGAGATCACAGGCTCGGGGAACACCATCTTCTCGAGCGTGATGATGTGGTCCGGATCACACAGCGTTTCGCCGGTCGTCACGTCCTTCAGGCCCACGCATGCGGCGATGTCGCCCGCGAGAATCTCCTTGATCTCCTCGCGCTGGTTCGCGTGCATCTGCAGGATACGGCCGATGCGCTCCTTCTTGCCGCGGATCGGGTTGTAGACCGAGTCACCGGACTTCAGCACGCCCGAGTACACGCGCACGAACGTCAACTGACCGACATACGGGTCGGTCATCAACTTGAATGCGAGCGCGGCGAACTTCTCGTTGTCGTCGGCCTTGCGAACGACTTCCTTCTCGTCGTCGTCGGTGCCCGGCACCGGCGGGATGTCGATCGGCGACGGCATGAATTCGATGACGGCGTCGAGCATGCGCTGAACGCCCTTGTTCTTGAATGCCGTGCCGCACAGCATGGGCTGGATCTCGCCGGCGATGGTGCGCGTACGCAGGCCCTGCTTGACTTCAGCCTCGGTGAGTTCGCCGGACTCGAGGTACTTGTTCATCAAGTCCTCGCTGGCCTCGGCCGCAGCCTCGACCATGGCCTCGCGCCACTTCTGGCATTCGGCCTGCATGTCGGCGGGGATGTCCTCGTAATTGAACTTCATGCCCTGCGATGCCTCGTCCCAGACGATGGCCTTCATCTTGAGCAGGTCGACCACGCCCTTGAAGTTCTCTTCGGCACCGATGGGCACGACGATGGGCACGGGGTTGGCCTTCAGCCGGGTCTTCATCTGCTCGAAGACCTTGAAGAAGTTGGCACCGGTGCGGTCCATCTTGTTGACGAAGGCCAGGCGCGGCACCTTGTACTTGTTGGCCTGGCGCCAGACCGTCTCGGACTGCGGTTGCACGCCACCCACGGCGCAATACACCATGCACGCGCCGTCGAGCACGCGCATCGAGCGCTCCACCTCGATGGTGAAGTCGACGTGCCCCGGGGTGTCGATGATGTTGATGCGATGCTCGGGGAAGGACAGGTCCATCCCCTTCCAGAAGCAAGTTGTCGCCGCCGAGGTGATGGTGATGCCGCGCTCCTGCTCCTGCTCCATCCAGTCCATCGTGGCCGCGCCGTCGTGCACCTCACCGATCTTGTGGTTCACACCGGTGTAATAGAGGATGCGCTCGGTGGTCGTGGTCTTGCCGGCATCGATATGCGCAGAGATACCGATGTTGCGGTAGCGCTCGATGGGGGTCTTGCGGGCCATGATGGAACTCCAAATACAGGGGCCGCCCTCGGGTCAGTGTTAACCCGTGGAGCGGCCGGAGGCAGTGGGTGGGCTAGGTCAGAAGCGGAAGTGCGAGAACGCCTTGTTGGCCTCGGCCATGCGGTGAACTTCGTCGCGCTTCTTCATCGCGCCACCGCGGCCTTCGCTGGCCTCGAGCAGTTCGTTGGCCAAGCGGGCCGCCATCGACTTCTCGCCGCGCTTGCGGGCCGACTCCTTCAGCCAGCGCATGGCCAGGGCCATCCGGCGAACGGGACGAACTTCCACGGGAACTTGGTAGTTCGCACCGCCGACGCGGCGGGACTTGACCTCGACCATCGGCTTGACGTTGTTCAGCGCGGTCATGAAGATCTCGAGCGGATCCTTGCCGGCCTTCTTTTCGACCTGGTCGAGCGCACCGTAGATGATGCGCTCGGCGACGGCCTTCTTGCCGGACTCCATGATGACGTTCATGAACTTGGACAGATCGACCGATCCGAACTTCGGATCGGGCAGGATCTCGCGCTTGGGTACTTCGCGACGACGTGGCATGGGAATCTTCCTTGTCTGGGCTTCAGTTGGCGTAGCGGGCACACCCGCCGCCTCGAGGCAACCCGAACGGTCGCCTCACTTACTCGGCCGCCGCCTTGCCGGCGATGGCCGCAAACTGCTCGATGCAACCCGTTAGGGCCGCTCCGGCAGGCACGAGGGCTGCGATCCGCCAGGCGGGCGCAGCCAAAACAGGCATCAGGCCTTCTTGGGACGCTTGGCGCCGTACTTCGAACGCGACTGCTTGCGATCCTTGACGCCTTGCAGATCAAGCGAGCCGCGCACGATGTGATAGCGCACGCCCGGAAGATCCTTCACACGACCGCCGCGCACCAGCACCACGCTGTGCTCCTGCAGGTTGTGGCCCTCGCCGCCGATGTACGAAATGATCTCGAAGCCGTTGGTCAGGCGCACCTTGGCGACCTTACGCAACGCCGAGTTCGGCTTCTTGGGCGTGGTGGTGTACACGCGGGTGCACACGCCGCGGCGCTGCGGGCAGTTCTGCATCGCAGGCGACTTGCTCTTGGTGACCTCGACCTTGCGGCCCAGGCGCACGAGCTGGTTGATGGTTGGCATAGGTAACTTGTTCCCGTTTGAAGTCACTGCTCTTCGGTAGCCCGCCCCGGCGCGGCCCGCAGGCCACGAACGCAACAAGCGCCAAAAGCGCCGACCCACACTGGCTCGACGCCTGCACTCTCGCGATGCACTCCAGCGATTCAATTCGCTTGGACCCAGCGCCTAGGGCGCCGGTGGGGCCCAGCGCTTAGGGCGCCGGTGCCCTTTGGCTCCTTTGGCCCCTTTGGCCCCTTTGGCCCCTTTGGCTCAAGCGCCCGAGAGCTGCCTCGCAAACTACCGAAAAGCCCGCGATTATATTCACAGCACCATGACACAGCAAGTGATCCGTGCCTCCAACGCACAGCCCGATGCCCGGCCGCCGGTCACGCCGGTGGTGATCGACACCAACGTGCTGCTCGACCTGCTCGTTTTCAGCGCTCCAGGGGCCTTGCCGCTGCGACTGGCGCTCGACTCCGGGCGGCTCGCCTGGCTGGCCACGGCGGCGATGGTGGACGAGCTGGAGATCGTGGCGGCGCGCGCACTGACGCGCGAGTGGGGAACGACGGCCGAGGCGGTGCTTGCGGGCTGCATGCCGTGGCGCTCGATGGTCGAACCACCACCACCGGCGGCGGCCGGCGGACCGCGGTGCACCGATGCGAGCGACCAGAAGTTCATCGACCTGGCGCTGTCTCGGCGCGTTCCCTGGCTGCTGACGCACGATCGAGCCTTGCTGCGGCTGCGCAGGGCGGCTGCGCGCCACGGCGTTGCCGTGCTGACGCCCCAGGCCTGGGCGGCGTCTCAGGAGTGCAATGTCGCCGCGCTGGAACCCGAATGAAGAAGGGCGGCCCGAGGACCGCCCTTTTTGCGAAGCGGGCGACAGTCGTCACCCGCCATCGGCCTCACTCGCCGGAAGCATCGCCGGCCGGCGCCTCGGGAGCGGCATCGACTGCAGCCAGCTGCACGGCGGCCAGTTCCTCGGCCTCCTGCAGCGCGATGGCACGACGCTCGGTCTCGTCCATCTCTTCCTTGACCTTGCGGGCCTGGTGGTAGGCCATGCCCGTGCCGGCGGGAATGAGACGACCGACGATGACGTTTTCCTTCAGACCCCGCAGTTCATCGCGCTTGCCCATGATGGCCGCCTCGGTCAGCACGCGGGTGGTCTCCTGGAAGGAGGCCGCGGACAGGAACGAGTCGGTCGACAGCGAGGCCTTGGTGATGCCCAGCAGCACGTCGGCATAGGTGGCAGGCACCTTGCCCTCGGCGCGCAGCTTGTCGTTGGAGTCCAGAAGCTCCGAGCGCTCGATCTGCTCGCCGGCGATGTAGTTGCTCTCGCCGGGGTTCACGATCTGCACGCGCCGCAGCATCTGGCGCACGATCACCTCGATGTGCTTGTCGTTGATCTTCACGCCCTGCAGGCGGTAGACATCCTGCACCTCGTCGACGATGTAGCGCGCCAGTTCCTCGACGCCGAGCAGACGCAGGATGTCCTGCGGGTCGGCCGCGCCGTCGACGATGAGCTCGCCCTTGTTGACCACCTGGCCCTCGTGCACCAGGATGCTCTTCTCCTTGGGCACGAGTTCCTCGTGGACCTTGCCGTCCGGATCGGTGATCTGCAGGCGGATCTTGCCCTTGGTCTCCTTGCCGAACGACACCGTGCCGGTCTGCTCGGCCAGGATGCCGACATCCTTGGGTGATCGGGCCTCGAACAGCTCGGCCACCCGCGGCAGACCGCCGGTGATGTCGCGCGTCTTCTGGCCCTCGACCGGAATGCGGGCGAGCACCTCACCCGGGGCCAGGTCCTGGCCATCGCGCACCTGGATCAGGGCGCCCACCGGGAAGGCGATGGCCACCGAGTGATCCGTGCCGGGGATCTTGACCTCGTGCCCGGCGGCGTCGAGCAGCTTGACCAGCGGCCGCACGACCTTGGCCGCGCCGCGACGCTTGGGGTCGATGACCACCAGCGTCGACAGGCCGGTGACCTCGTCGACCTGCTTGGCGACGGTGACGCCCTCCTCGACGTTCTCGAACCTCGCCCGGCCGGCAAACTCGGTGATGATCGGCCGGGTCAGCGGATCCCAGTTGGCCAGCACGGTGCCGGCCTTGATCGACTGATCGGCCTTGACGTTCAGCGTGGCGCCGTAGGGAACCTTGTGACGCTCGCGCTCACGGCCATGGGGGTCGGCGATGATGATCTCGCCCGAACGCGAGATGACCACCAACTCGCCCTTGCCGTTGGTGACGTAGCGCATCGTGGCGTTGAAGCCGACGATGCCGTCGCTCTTGGCGTCGACGCTGTTGGCCACGGCTGCGCGCGAGGCTGCACCGCCGATGTGGAACGTGCGCATCGTCAGCTGCGTGCCGGGCTCGCCGATCGACTGCGCGGCGATCACGCCCACCGCCTCGCCCGTGTTGACCAGGCCCCCGCGGCCGAGGTCACGGCCGTAGCACTTGGCGCAGATGCCGAAGCGGGTGTCGCAGGTCAGCGGCGTGCGCACCTTCACCTCGTCGACGCCGGCGGCCTCCAGCACGTCCAGCGCATCCTCGTCGAGCATCTGGCCCGCAGGCAGCAGCACCTCCTGTGTCTCGGGATGGAGCACCTCGACGGCCGCCACGCGGCCCAGGATGCGGTCGCGCAGCGACTCGATGACCTCGCCGCCCTCGACCAGTGCCCGCGTGGCAAACCCGTGCTCGGTGCCGCAGTCCTCTTCGGTGACCATCAGGTCCTGCGTCACGTCGACCAGGCGGCGCGTCAGATAGCCTGAGTTCGCGGTCTTCAGCGCCGTGTCGGCCAGGCCCTTGCGGGCGCCGTGCGTCGAGATGAAGTACTGCAGAACGTTCAAGCCCTCGCGGAAGTTCGCGGTGATGGGCGTCTCGATGATCGAGCCATCCGGCTTGGCCATCAGGCCGCGCATGCCGGCCAGCTGGCGGATCTGTGCCGCGGAGCCGCGGGCACCCGAGTCGGCCATCATGTAGATGGAGTTGAACGACTCCTGGTCGACTTCCTTGCCGTTGCGGTCCTGCACCTTCTGCTTGGCGAGCTGGGCCATCATGACCTTGCCCACCTCGTCACCGGTCTTGCCCCAGATGTCGACGACCTTGTTGTAGCGCTCGCCGGCGGTGACCAGGCCCGAGACGTACTGCTGCTCGATCTCCTTGACTTCCTTCTCGGCGCGCTCGATCAGGCCGTGCTTTTCCTTGGGCACCAGCATGTCGTCGATGGCGATCGAGATGCCAGCGCGCGTGGCCAGGCGGAAGCCGCTTTGCAGCAGCTTGTCGGCCAGCACCACAGTCTCCTTGAGGCCGCACTTGCGGAAGCTGGTATTGATCAGGCGCGAGATTTCCTTCTTCTTGAGCGCCTTGTTGATGTTGCTGAACGGCAGGCCCTTGGGCAGGATCTCCGACAGCAGCGCGCGGCCGACCGTGGTTTCCACCAGGCGGGTCTGCGGCGTGAAGTCCTCGTCGTCCTTGTTGCGCACCCACTCGGTCAGACGCACCGTCACCTTGGCAGTGATCTCGACCTGCGCGTTGTCCAGTGCGCGCTGCACCTCGAGCAAGTCGGCGAATATCATGCCCTCGCCCTTGCCGTTGGTGCGCTCGCGCGTGGCGTAGTACAGGCCCAGCACCACGTCCTGCGACGGCACGATGGAGGGCTCACCCGAAGCCGGGAAGAGCACGTTGTTCGACGACAGCATCAGCGCCCGCGCTTCCATCTGCGCCTCGATCGATAGCGGCACGTGCACCGCCATCTGGTCACCGTCGAAGTCGGCGTTGAAGGCGGAACAGACGAGCGGATGCAACTGGATCGCCTTGCCTTCGATCAGCACCGGCTCGAAGGCCTGGATGCCCAGGCGGTGCAGCGTCGGTGCGCGGTTGAGCAGCACCGGGTGCTCCTTGATCACTTCCTCGAGGATGTCCCACACCACCGGCGTGCCGCTTTCAACTTCCTTCTTCGCGGCCTTGATCGTGGTGGCAATGCCCATCGCCTCCAGCCGGCTGAAGATGAAGGGCTTGAACAACTCCAATGCCATCAGCTTGGGCAGGCCGCACTGGTGCAGTTTGAGGGTCGGGCCCACGGTGATGACCGAGCGGCCGGAGTAGTCGACGCGCTTGCCAAGCAGGTTCTGGCGGAAGCGACCACCCTTGCCCTTGATCATGTCGGCCAGCGACTTCAGCGCGCGCTTGTTGGCGCCGGTCATGGCCTTGCCGCGGCGGCCGTTGTCCAGCAGCGAGTCGACCGCCTCCTGCAGCATGCGCTTCTCGTTGCGCACGATGATCTCGGGCGCCTTGAGTTCGAGCAGTCGTGCCAAGCGGTTGTTGCGGTTGATGACGCGCCGGTAAAGGTCGTTCAGGTCGCTGGTCGCGAAGCGGCCACCATCCAGCGGCACGAGCGGGCGCAGGTCGGGCGGCAGCACCGGCAGCACCGTCATGATCATCCACTCGGGCTTCATACCGCTCTTCTTGAAGGCCTCCAGCACCTTCAGGCGCTTGGAGTTCTTCTTGATCTTGAGCTCCGAGCCGGTCATGTCGTTGCGGATCTTGTCGATCTCGACGTCCAGATCCATCTCGGCGAGCAGCTTCTGGATGCCTTCGGCACCCATCAACGCGATGAACTCATCCCCGTACTCGGTGCGCTTGGCGTCGTAGTCCTCCTCGGTCATGATGGAGAACTTCTTCAGCGGCGTCATGCCGGGGTCGACGACGACATAGGCCTCGAAGTACAGCACGCGCTCGATGTCGCGCAGCGTCATGTCGAGCACCAGACCCAGCCGCGAAGGCAGGCTCTTCAAGAACCAGATGTGCGCGCACGGCGCAGCCAGGTCGATGTGGCCCATGCGGTCGCGCCGCACCTTGGTTTGCGTGACCTCGACGCCGCACTTCTCGCAGATCACGCCGCGGTGCTTCAATCGCTTGTACTTGCCGCACAGGCACTCGTAGTCCTTGATCGGCCCGAAGATCTTGGCGCAGAACAGGCCATCACGCTCGGGCTTGAACGTGCGGTAGTTGATGGTCTCGGGCTTCTTCACCTCGCCGAACGACCACGACCGGATCTTCTCCGGCGAGGCAATGCCGATCTTGATGGCATCGAAGTGTTCGTCAGGGGTGAACTGCTTGAAAAGGTCGAGTAGTCCCTTCATACCTTCTCTCCTTGCTTAGTTGCGCTCGAGTTCGATGTCGATCCCGAGGGAGCGAATCTCTTTGACCAGCACGTTGAACGACTCGGGCATGCCGGCGTCGATGGCGTGCTCGCCCTTGACGATGTTCTCGTAGACCTTGGTTCGGCCGTTCACGTCGTCGGACTTCACCGTCAACATCTCCTGCAGCACGTACGAGGCGCCGTAGGCTTCCAGTGCCCACACCTCCATCTCGCCGAAGCGCTGGCCGCCGAACTGCGCCTTGCCACCCAGCGGCTGCTGCGTGACCAGGCTGTACGGACCCGTCGAGCGCGCGTGCATCTTGTCGTCCACCAGGTGGTGCAGCTTGAGCACGTGCATGTAGCCCACGGTGACCGGACGCTCGAAGGCATCCCCGGTGCGACCGTCGTGCAAGGTGGCCTGCGTGCGCGTGGCCGTCAGCCCCTTGCGCGCCGCGATGTCGTCCGGGAAGGCCAGCTTGAGCATCTCGCGGATCTCGTTCTCGGACGCGCCGTCGAACACCGGCGTTGCGAACGGAACGCCCTTTGCAAGATTGCCTGCCATCTCGACGACATCGTCGTCGCCCAGGGTGTCGATCTGCTCGCCCCTGCCGCCGGATCGGTTGTAGAGCTCGTCCAGGAAGCCGCGCAACTCGGCGATGCGGGCGCCTTGCTGCAGCATGTCGCCGATGCGCTGGCCGATGCCCTTGCCGGCCCAGCCCAGATGCACCTCGAGCACCTGCCCAACGTTCATCCGCGAGGGCACGCCCAGCGGATTGAGCACGATGTCGCAGGGCGTGCCATCGGCCATGTAGGGCATGTCCTCGACCGGCACGATCTTGGAAACCACACCCTTGTTGCCGTGGCGGCCGGCCATCTTGTCGCCAGGCTGCAGGCGGCGCTTGACCGCCAGGTAGACCTTCACCATCTTCAGCACACCGGCCGGCAGTTCGTCGCCCTGCGTCAGCTTCTTGCGCTTTTCCTCGAATGCAAGGTCGAAGCTGTGGCGGGTCTGCTCGAGCGAGTTCTTGATGCTCTCGAGCTGGTTGGCGACGTCGTCGTCCGCAGGACGGATGTCGAACCAGTGGTACTTCTCGACCTGCGCAAGGTAGTGCTTCTCGATGACCGTGCCCTTGGCGATGCGCTGCGGTCCGCCGTTGACGACCTTGCCGACCAGCAGCTTCTCGATGCGGTCGAAGGCGTCGGCCTCGACGATGCGCAGCTGGTCGTTCAGATCGAGCCGGAAACGCTTGAGCTCGTCATCGATGATCTGCTGGGCACGCTTGTCGCGCTGGATGCCCTCGCGAGTGAACACCTGCACATCGATCACCGTGCCCATGGTGCCCTGCTCGACACGCAGCGACGTGTCCTTCACGTCGGAGGCCTTTTCGCCGAAGATGGCACGCAGCAGCTTCTCCTCGGGAGTGAGCGTGGTCTCGCCTTTGGGCGTGACCTTGCCCACCAGCACGTCGCCCGGCGCCACCTCGGCGCCGATGTAGACGATGCCCGACTCATCCAGGCGAGCCAGCTGCTGCTCGGAGAGGTTGGGGATGTCGCGCGTGATTTCCTCGGGGCCCAGCTTGGTGTCGCGGGCCATCACCACCAGTTCCTCGATGTGGATCGAGGTGTAGCGGTCTTCGGCAACGACGCGCTCGCTGATCAGGATCGAGTCCTCGAAGTTGTAGCCGTTCCATGGCATGAACGCGACCAGCATGTTCTGGCCGAGCGCGAGCTCACCCAGGTCGGTGCTGGCGCCGTCGGCCACCACGTCGCCAGCGGCCACCGCGTCGCCGCGCTTGACGATCGGGCGCTGGTGGATGTTGGTGTTCTGGTTGGAACGCTGGTACTTGATCAGGTTGTAGATGTCGACGCCGACCTCGCCCGCAACCGTCTCGGCGTCGTTGACGCGGATCACGATCCGGTTGGTGTCGACGTAGTCGACGACGCCACCTCGACGCGCCGTGACCACCGTACCCGAGTCGACCGCGGCCACGCGCTCGATGCCGGTACCGACGAAGGCCTTTTCGGGACGCAGAACCGGCACTGCCTGGCGCTGCATGTTGGCGCCCATCAGTGCGCGGTTGGCGTCATCGTGCTCGAGGAACGGCACCAGCGATGCCGCCACCGAGACGATCTGCGCCGGTGCCACGTCCATGTACTGGATGCGCTCCGGCGAGGTCAGCACGGATTCGCCATGCTCGCGGGCCGACACCAGTTCGTCGGTCAGCGTGCCGCTGGCGTCGAGCGAGGCGTTGGCCTGAGCGATGACGTACTTCCCTTCCTCGATGGCCGACAGGTAGTCGATCTGGTCGGTCACCTTGCTGTCGGCCACGCGGCGGTAGGGCGTTTCGAGAAAACCATACTCGTTGAGCCGCGCGTACAGCGCCAAGGAGTTGATCAGGCCGATGTTCGGGCCTTCAGGTGTCTCGATCGGGC
Source organism: Aquabacterium sp. (assembly GCA_023150345.1). GTDB lineage: Bacteria > Pseudomonadota > Gammaproteobacteria > Burkholderiales > Burkholderiaceae_C > Pseudaquabacterium. The sequence continues at coordinate 6,902 of JAKLLB010000080.1, read as the reverse complement.
AAACGCGCCCATAGTGCGTGGGGTGCACGTCTCGAACCTCGAAGCCCGCGCGCTCGCGGGTCAGGCCGCCCGGGCCCAGTGCCGAGACCCGACGCTTGTGCGTGATCTCCGACAGCGGGTTGGTCTGATCCATGAACTGGCTGAGCTGCGAGGCCCCGAAAAACTCCTTCAGTGCCGCGGAAATCGGCTTGGAGTTGATCAGGTCGTGCGGCATCAGCGCATCGGTTTCGGCCTGGCCCAAACGCTCCTTGACGGCCTTCTCGATGCGCGCGAGGCCGGAGCGGTACTGGTTCTCGGCCAATTCGCCCACGCAACGCACGCGGCGGTTGCCCAGGTGATCGATGTCGTCGACCTCGCCGCGGCCGTTGCGCAACTCGACGAGGATCTTCACCACATCGAGTATGTCCTCGTTGGACAGGGTCATCGGACCTTCAGGCGCGTCGCGACCGACCCGGGCGTTGAACTTCATGCGCCCGACGCGCGACAGATCGTAGGTGTCCTCGTTGTAGAACAGGCGCCCGAACAGGGCCTGCACCGCGTCTTCGGTCGGCGGCTCGCCGGGGCGCATCATGCGATAGATGGCCACGCGTGCGGCCAGTTCGCTGTCGGTTTCGTCGCTGGCCAGCGTCTGGCTGATGTACGCGCCCTGATCCAGTTCGTTCGTGAACAGGCACTGGACGTCCTTCACGGCGGCTGCACGCAGCTTCTTCAGCAGGCTGTCGGTGAGCTCGTCGTTGGCCTTGGCGATGATTTCGCCCGTGTCGGCATCGACCATGTTGCGGGCGATGATGCGGCCGACGAGGTAGTCCTCGGGTACCGAGATGAACTGCGTGCCGGTCTGCTCGAGCTGCCGCACATGGCGAGCCGTGATGCGCTTGTCCTTCTCGACGATCACCTTGCCATCCTTGTCGGTGATGTCGAAGCGGGCGATTTCGCCGCGCAGGCGATCGGCCACGAACTCGAGCTGCGCGCCCGAGTCCATCAGGCGGAAGTTGTCGTTGACGAAGAAGTGGGCCAGGATGGCTTCGGGGTTCAGGCCGATGGCCTTCAGCAGGATCGTCACCGGCATCTTGCGGCGGCGATCGACACGGAAGTACAGGATGTCCTTCGGGTCGAATTCAAAGTCGAGCCACGAACCGCGGTAGGGAATGATGCGCGCGGAGAACAGCAGCTTGCCCGAGCTGTGGGTCTTGCCCTTGTCGTGCTCGAAGAACACGCCGGGCGAGCGGTGCAGCTGGCTGACGATGACCCGCTCGGTGCCGTTGACGATGAACGAGCCGTAGTCGGTCATCAAGGGCACTTCGCCCATGTAGACCTCCTGCTCCTTGATCTCCTTGACCACCTTGGCCGGCGACGACTCGCGGTCATAGATGATCATCTGCAGCTTCGCACGCACAGCTGCGGCGTAGGTCAGACCACGCTGCTGGCACTCGCGTACGTCGAACGGCGGCTTGGCGATGTTGTATTCGATGAACTTCATCTCGACCATGCCGTTGTGCGACACGATCGGGAACGCCGACAAGAATGCCGCCTGCAGGCCTTCGGGCCTGCGGCGCGACGGCGGGAGGTCCTTCTGAAGGAAGGCAACATAGGCTTCGCGCTGCATGGTCAGCAGGTACGGAACGTTCTGGACGTTCGCGCGCTTGCCGAAGCTCTTGCGGATGCGCTTGCGCTCGGTGTAGCTGTAGGGAGTGGTTGCTTGCGCCATGAAGGACTCCGTCTCGAGAGACCACCCCGGGCCCGGGGGTGGGCTTCGTCGGCGACTGGCTGACCGGACAACCTGGAGCCCGCCCTGCGGCCTCCACCCCCTGGTCAGGAGGGCGAATCGGCATCGGGGCGGCCCGATGCCGATCCGGGCTTGGTGCCCGGTGGCTTGGTGGTTGGCCACTACCAACCGCTGGCGGACAACCCCGGCGTTGCACCGGAGTCCGACCAAACCGGTTCCCTGCAGTCGGATCAGAGAACACTGCTAAGTGCGACCCCCCAACCGGTGCGCCGGGAAATCCGGCGATCTGGCGGCGGGCCTCGACTTAGCGCTGCTCTCGTCAGCGCGGGCCGCTGGCGCGGCCCGGATTCCGATTACTTCAGCTCGACCTTGGCGCCGGCTTCTTCCAGCTTCTTCTTGGCGGCTTCGGCGTCGGCCTTGGCGATGCCTTCCTTCACGGGCTTCGGCGCGCCGTCGACCAGGTCCTTGGCTTCCTTCAGGCCCAGCCCGGTGAGTTCGCGCACGGCCTTGATGACCGACACCTTGTTGGCGCCGGCTTCGAGCAGCATCACGGTGAACTCGGTCTTCTCTTCAGCGGCCGGGGCGGCAGCGCCACCAGCGCCGCCGGCGGCCGGAGCGGCCATGGCGGCGGCGGACACGCCGAACTTCTCTTCGATGGCCTTGACCAGGTCATTGAGTTCCATGACGGACATGGAGTCCATAGCGGCCAGGAAGGCGTCTTTGTCGAATGCCATTTGGATTTCCTCGATTCGGTAGATGGGGATTCAGTGGATGACGGTGGTGTGCCAGCTGGGTCAGGCTGCGGCTTCGGCGCCGCCGCCCTTCTGCTCGGCCACGGCAGCCAGCACGCCGGCCAGTCGCTGGATCGGCGACTTCAGCAGGCCGGCGACCTGGGCGATCAGCACCTCGCGGCTGGGGATGGCTGCCAGGGCCTTGACCCCATTGGCATCCAGCGCCTTGCCGGCATAGGCACCGCCCTTGACGACGAGCTTGTCGTTGCCTTTGGCGAAGTCGGCGACGACTTTCGCCGCAGCGACCGCGTCCTCGGAAAAGCCGTAGATCAGCGGGCCTGTCATGGCCTGCGCGGCCACCTCGAACGGCGTGCCCACGACGGCGCGACGGGCGAGCGTGTTCTTCAGCACGTGAAGATACACACCCTTGTCGCGCGCGTCCTTGCGCAGCTTGGTGAGGTGTTCTACGGTGAGGCCACGGTACTCGGCCAGCGCAAGGGTCTGCGAGCGGGCGACTTGCGCCGCCACGTCCGCCACCACGGCTGCCTTTTCGTTGCGATTGAGACTCAAGGTCTGCTCCTCACAGAGGGTGAACCAGAACACGCACCGTGGCACGCATCCCGGAGCACCCGGGTTACAGCGACCTGACCTTCCAGCCAACCGAAGCCGCGGTGCGAAGCACCTCGACCCCCACTGCCCTTCAGGCGGGACCGCCATCTGCGCTGGCCGCACCGTCGCGAAGGACGGAACGATTAAGGGGACGAACCCCGCCAGCGGTCTGGGATGGCCCGCGCGCCGGATACACCGGCTGGCGGCCCACCATCTCTGCGGGAGCGGCCGTAGACCGACCGCCCCGCTCGATTTCACGCGCCGCGGCTTCAGGCCGACAGCGACTGCATGTCAACGCGCACGCCCACGCCCATGGTCGACGAGACCGCGAGCTTGCGCAGGTAAATGCCCTTGCTCGACGCCGGCTTGGCCTTGGTCAGCGCCTCCAGCAGCGCCGCCAGGTTGCCCTTGAGCTTGTCACCCTCGAACGAGCGGCGGCCGATGGTGGCGTGGATGATTCCGGCCTTGTCGACACGGAACTGCACCTGACCCGCCTTGGCGTTCTTCACCGCGGTGGCCACGTCGGGCGTCACCGTGCCAACCTTGGGGTTGGGCATCAATCCGCGCGGGCCGAGAATCTGGCCCAGCGTGCCGACCACCCGCATCGTGTCCGGCGAGGCGATGACGACGTCGAAGTTGATGTTGCCCGCCTTGATGTCGGCAGCCAGGTCGTCCATGCCGACGAGGTCGGCGCCGGCGGCCTTGGCTTCTTCGGCCTTGGCGCCCTGAGCGAACACCGCGACGCGCTTGGTCTTGCCGGTGCCGTTGGGCATGACGACGGCGCCGCGCACCACCTGGTCGGACTTCTTGGCATCAACGCCCAGCTGCACGGCCACGTCGATGGATTCATCGAACTTCGCGGTTGCGCAGTCCTTGACGATCGACAGTGCGTCGTCGATGGCGTACAGCTTGATCGTGTCGACCTTGCCGGCCAGCGCTTTCTGCTTCTTCGTGAGCTTGGCCATGTCAGACTCCCTCCACCACGAGGCCCATCGAGCGGGCCGAGCCGGCAATGGTCTTGACCGCCGCATCCATGTCGGCGGCGGTGAGATCCTTCATCTTCATCTTGGCGATTTCCTCAAGCTGGGCACGGGTGACCTTGCCCACCTTGTCGAGGTGCGCACGACCGGAACCCTTCTCGATCTTGGCCGCCTTCTTGAGCAGCACCGTCGCCGGCGGCGACTTCAGCACGAAGGTGAACGACTTGTCGGCGTAAGCGGTGATCACCACGGGCAGCTTCAGGCCCGGTTCGTAGCTCTGCGTCTGGGCGTTGAACGCCTTGCAGAACTCCATGATGTTCAGGCCGCGCTGGCCGAGCGCCGGACCGACCGGCGGCGATGGGTTGGCCTTGCCGGCCGGGATCTGCAGCTTGATGAAGCCGACGATCTTCTTTGCCATGAGTGGCTCCTGTCGAGTTCAAACGCCCTGCGGATCACCGATCCGCGACGGGCTCCTCGTCATTCAACCCTGGAACAAGATGCGCATGCCGGGGTTGCGGCAGCATGCGCTGGAACCTCGCCTGGGACCGACCGGCCCCTGACCAAGCCTATCGGACCCGCACGCGTCAGACCTTTTCGACCTGGGAGAAGTCGAGCTCGACGCCTGTCGCACGCCCGAAGATCGTGACCGAGACCTTGACCTTCGACTTCTCGTAGTTGACTTCCTCGACCGCGCCGTTGAAGTCGGTGAAGGGGCCTTCCTTGACTCGCACCAGCTCGCCAACCTGCCACTCCACCTTGGGCCGCGGCTTCTCCAGACCTTCCTGCATCTGGTTGACGATCTTCATCACCTCGGCCTCGGAGATCGGGGCTGGCCGATTCCTGGCGCCACCGACGAAACCGGTGACCTTGCTCGTGTGCTTGACCAAGTGCCAGGACTCGTCGTCCAACAACATCTCGACCAGCACATATCCAGGGAAGAACCGGCGCTCGGTGACCGACTTCTTGCCATTCTTGAGCTCGACGACTTCCTCGGTGGGCACCAGGATGCGGCCGAACTTCGAGTGCATGCCGGAGCGCTCGATGCGCTCGCGCAGATTGCGCTCGACGGCCTTCTCCATGCCCGAGTAGGCATGCACCACGTACCACCGCAGCAGGTTCGTGCCAGCGGAGGCGGCTGCGGCATCGCCAGTATTGAGTTGTTCGCTCATCTTGAACGTTCCATCAGCGGCGATAGCCCATCAGCAGGTCGTACACCAACCACTCGAGAGTCTTGTCGGTCAGGAACAAGAACAGCGCCATGACCACGACGAAGGCGAAGACGTAGCCGGTCATCTGGAGCGCTTCCTTCCGGGTCGGCCAGACGACTTTCTTGACCTCTCGGGAGGAATCCCTGCCGAACGCGATGAGTTGCTTGCCAGGCTCAGCCGTGAAAAACACGGCCACCGCCGCCGCCAGCAGGACGAGCAGCGCAACCACGCGCAGCCACAGATCCTGCTTGCCCAGCACGTAGAACGCGGCCACCCCAGCCACCACCAGCACGCCCACAGCGGCCAGCTTGGCCTTGTCGGCGCCAGTGGAGAGGGTCTCGACTTGGGTGTTGGTGGACATGTTGAAACGCGTTTGCGCCCTCAAGAGCCATGGCCCGCAGGGTTCCCGAAGGAGCTGCGGGCCAGGCCAGACAGGGCGGTCGGTACCGGACGGTGGATCGATTTCGTCGAGTGGCAGGGGCAGAGGGGATCGAACCCCCGACCTTCGGTTTTGGAGACCGACGCTCTGCCAGTTGAGCTATGCCCCTGCGGATCTCCTGATTGAAGATTACTCGATGATCTTGGCCACCACGCCGGCGCCGACGGTGCGCCCACCCTCGCGGATGGCAAAACGCAGACCTTCTTCCATCGCGATCGGCGCAATCAGCTTGACCGTGATGCTGACGTTGTCGCCAGGCATCACCATCTCCTTGTCCTTGGGCAACTCCACCGCGCCCGTCACGTCCGTCGTACGGAAGTAAAACTGCGGCCGGTAGTTGTTGAAGAACGGCGTGTGACGACCACCCTCTTCCTTGCTCAGCACGTACACCTCGGCCGTGAAGTGCGTGTGCGGCTTGATGCTGCCCGGCTTGCACAGCACCTGCCCGCGCTCCACGTCTTCTCGCTTCGTGCCGCGCAGCAATATGCCCACGTTGTCACCCGCCTGACCCTGGTCAAGCAGCTTGCGGAACATCTCCACGCCCGTGCAGGTGGTCTTCTGCGTGGCCTTGATGCCCACAATCTCGATTTCCTCGCCAACCTTGATCACGCCGCGCTCGACACGACCGGTCACCACGGTGCCACGCCCCGAAATCGAGAACACGTCTTCCACCGGCATCAGGAACGCACCGTCAATCGCACGCTCGGGCGTCGGAATGTAGCTGTCCAGCGCATCGGCCAGCTTCATGATCGCCTGCTCGCCCAGCTCACCCTTGTCACCCTCCATGGCCAGCTTCGCGCTGCCATGAATGATCGGGGTGTCGTCGCCAGGAAAGTCGTACTTGCTCAGCAGCTCGCGCACTTCCATCTCGACCAGCTCGAGCAACTCGGCGTCGTCGACCATGTCGCACTTGTTCAGAAACACAATGATGTAGGGCACACCCACCTGGCGCGCCAGCAAAATGTGCTCGCGCGTCTGCGGCATCGGCCCATCAGCGGCCGAGCACACCAAAATCGCCCCGTCCATCTGCGCCGCACCCGTGATCATGTTCTTCACATAGTCAGCGTGCCCAGGACAGTCCACGTGCGCATAGTGACGGTTCGCCGTCTCGTACTCCACGTGCGCCGTGTTGATCGTGATGCCGCGCGCCTTCTCCTCCGGCGCCGCATCGATCTGGTCGTACGCCTTGGCTTCGCCACCAAACTTGGC
>JAKLLB010000007.1 GCA_023150345.1 Aquabacterium sp. | reverse complement strand
TGGCCGCCCAGCGCGGCGAGTCATCGCCCGCACCACAGGCCGAGTCGGACTCGCTGCCGCCGCTGGAGTGGGCCGTCACCGGGTCGCCTGCGAAGACGCTGGACGCGGTTGTGTCGCCGGATGAGCCGGACACGCTGGCCGAGCCGGTCGAGCCGGCACTGCTGGCATCCGCCGAGGACCAGGAGGCGCAAGCGCTGGAAGCCGAGCGACTGGAAGCCGAGCGACTGGAAGCCGAGCGACTGGAAGCTGAGCGACTGGCTACGGAGCGCCTGGAAGCCCAGCGCCTGGAGGAGCAACGCCGGGAAGAGCAGCGACGCGAGGAACAGCGGCTACTGGCTGAGCGCGAAGCCGCCGCCCGCGAAGCTGCCGAACGGGAGGCTGCTGCTGCGCGCGAGGCTGCCGCCCGTGAAACTGCCGCCCGAGAGGCCGAAGCGCGCGAGGCCGCCGCGCGGGAGACCGCGCAGCGCCATGCGTTGATCGAGGCGGCCCGCCTCGACGCCGAGCGCCGGCAGGCTGCCGATCGGGCGCGAGCGGAGGCACAGCGCCGCACCGCGCCACCGGCGGCACCATCGTCGCCGGCCGCCGATACGCCCATCGTGGTGATGGTGGTCGACGACTCCAAGGTGGTGCGCGTGAAGACCAGCCGCGTGCTGGCGCGCGCGCAGTACCAGGTGTTGCTGGCCGACGATGGCACCGACGCGGTGAAACAGCTCGAGTCGACCCTGCCGCATGTGCTGATCACCGATGTCGAGATGCCCGGGATGGACGGGTTCGCCCTGACGCGCCATGTGCGCGGCCATGCGCGCACCGCCCACATCCCGGTGATCATGATCACCTCGTCCAACGACAAGCACAGCGCCGAAGCGCAGGCTGCAGGGGTCAGCGTGCTGCTGGGCAAGCCCTACGAGGAAGACGACCTGCTCGCACGCATCCAGGCACTGCTGCCGGCGGCTGAGACCGCCTGACGCCCTGGGCGGACGGCCCGGGTATCAGGCGGGCTCGACTTCGAAGCCTTCGCACAGGCGCTCCAGCAGCAGCGCCAGCTCGGGTGGCTGGTGGCCCGCATGCAGGTGCACGGCGCGCGCGATGCCGCGCAGCCGGTAGCGCAGTTCTTCCTCGATGCGATCGATCTCGCCGGCCTGGCACTCGCGCAGCGCCGCCTCGCTCCACAGGCCGCTGGCGTTCCATCCGGTGCGCAGTCGCGCCAGAAGGTGGCGTGCCAGGTCCATCGCCGGATGCAGGGGCAGGGCATGGGGATCGCCGCGCACGGCTTCCGCCTGGTGCTGGGCGCAGATCAGGGTGCCATCCAGTGCGGCCAACCGGGCCAGGAGCGCGCCATCGGGTTCGCCGGTCTCGGACGCCCCTGCGCGGGGACGGGCCGCATGCGCCACCGGCCCGATCCAGGTCATGTCGAACTCGCCGGGGACGACACGCAGCGCCACGCTGGCGCGCTGCAATGCCGTCGCCGCGTCCGGTGAGCCTGCACGGTCGGAACGCAGTACGCCCAATGTGGCCTCGGTGACGGCCAGCAGGCGGCCCTGCGGTGATATCTGCTCATTGCGCAGCCGGTGCGGGTAGCCTGAGCCATCGAGCCGCTCGTGATGCTCGGCGATCGCGCGTGCCAGTCGCGGGGGGTAGTCGGTGAGTTGCGACACCAGCAGGTGCCCGACATGCGGGTGCACCACCAGGTGCTCGTAGCTGGCGAAGTCGAGATGCCGGTCGGCCGCGGCTTCTCCGTAGACCGGGTCGATGTACATCTCGCCCAGGTCGTGCATCAGCCCGGCCAGCAGGGCCATGCGCAGATCGACCGTGGTGGCGCTGCGCGCCAACGCCAGGGCACCGTTGAGCGCCATGGCCTGCACCGCGTGCACGAACTGCGCGGGTCGCGACGACTGCGCCGCGGTCAGCAGCAGTTGCACCACCGGATGCAGCGGCAGGCGGGGCACCTCCTCGGCGATGCGCTCGGCGTATGGGCTCAGCAGCGCGGCCAACGCGGTGTCCAGATCGAGCAGGGCCTGAACGGTGTCGCGCAGCGTCGTCGCGGTGACGCCATCCTCGGCCATCAGGCAGGCCTCCAGCGGTTGGCGCAGCTTGCGGTCCATCAGCTTGCGCTGCAACGCCTGCGACACCGGCTGATCGCGCGCCCACAGCTTGGTGCCCGCGAGGTCGAAGATGTCCCGGCAGGCGATGATGCGCCGCGTCTCGGCGGCATCCAGGATCGTGGCCAGAGCGTGGGGGTTGGCGGTCTGGAAGACGGTCTGGTGGACAGCGGTGCTCATGTTCGGGCTCCACGGGATGCGCGTATACGCAATGTCGACCGGGGCGCAGTCGTGAATGAGCACACGAACGTGTGTTTTGTATAAGGGATGTGACTGGATGATTCCGGGCGGGTTACAGGCAGAATCCCGCCGCGCGACCCGGTTGTTGCTCATCTGTGACATGCGCATGCGGGCCGCCACGCACAGGAGGTACAGCATGCGTTTTTCCTGGATAGGCGCGCCGCGGGCGCGCTCGACCTGGCAGCAGGCCTGGCGGTGGGGGTTGGTGGCGCTGGCGATGGCCGGCCTGGGCGCGTGCTCGCGCGAGCCGAGTGTGATCAAGATCGGTGTCGGTCAGCCGCTCACCGGCCCGCTCGCAGCGCTGGGCCAGGACATGGTCAACGGCGCGCAGATGGCGGTCGACGAAATCAATGCCAAGGGTGGAGTTCGGGTGGGCTCCGGCCGGGTGCAGCTCGAACTGGTGAAGGCCGACGACAAGGCCAATGCCGATGCCGGCAAGGCCGCGGCCCAATCGCTCATCGACGCTGGCGTGACCGTGGCGCTGGCGCACCTGAACTCCGGTGTCAGCATCGCCACGGCCAAGATGTACGCGGGTGCCGGCATCCCGCAGCTGGCCATCTCCACCAACCCTGCCTATACCCGGCAGGACGTGCCCACCACGCTGCGCCTGGTCGCCAACGACAACCTGCAGGCCAAGGCCCTGGGCTCCTATGCGGCGCAACTCGGCGGGGCGCAGCGCTTCGCGGTGGTCGACGATGGCACGCCCTATGGCAAGGGGCTGGCCGACGATGCCGCCAAGGAACTGGCCGCGCAGAAGAAGGAAGTGGTGCTGCGCAAGACGATGGACGACAAGACCACCGACTTCGCGGCCCTGGTCGGCGAGATGGCCAAGGCCAGGACCGATGTGCTGGTGGCCACGCTCAACGACTTCCAGGTCGAGGCACTGGTGCAGCAGGGCGCCAAGGCCGGCCTGCAGCGGCTGCGCATCGTCGGTGGCGACACCATCAAGACCGACAAGCTGGCCAAGGTGGCCGGGCAGGTGGCAGCCATCTACGCCACCTCGCCGATCGTCGAGGCCCGCGAATTTCCCGCTGGTGCGGCGTTCCTCGAGAACTTTCGCAAGCGGTACAAGGGCGATCCGGTCTACGGTGCGCACTATGCCTACGACGCGGTGCATCTGGTGGCCGACGCCATTTCGCGCAACGACACCGCCGACCGGGCGAAGCTGCTCGAGCGGCTGAAGAGCCCCAACTTCGATGGCGTGGCGCCGGTCACCGGCTCGATGCGCTTCGGCCCCGACGGCGAGCAGCGCTACTCGGCCGTGGCCGTGTACCTGCTGCGCGATGGTGTCTGGCAGCCGCAGTTGCGCAGCGACCGTTGGTGATGTCGTGATCGTGGGGCGGCCGGGCCGGCCGGGTCCGCCCGCACTGCGACTGAAGGTTTGCGTTCATCGGGCAGGCAGCAGCCGCTGCACCAGCGGATGCTGGATGCGCTTTTCGGTGCCGATGGCCCAGAAGTGCTCGAACACACCCTCGCAGGCGCCCAGGCGCACGACGTCGTAGCGGGTCGTGAGCTTGTCCTGCAGCAGATCCGGCGCCGCGAACGCGCCCATGCCGGCAGAGCCGAAGGTCACCATCAGCGCATGGTCCTCGAATTCGCCGGCCAGGCGAGGCGCGATGCCCTGCCGCTCCAACCAGGTGTCCAGCCGCGGGCGCACGGCCGCATGCGCCGTGGGCAGCAGCACCGGCATGGCCGCCAGGCGGGTGGCCAGCGCGTCATCGGGGCGGGTGGCCTGTGCCAGCGTCGGCGCGGCGTACCAGGCCAGGGGTGAATCGCCCAGCGCGTGGCTGTAGACCCGCAGGTTCGGGTTCGGCGGCGCAGGCCGGTCAGCCAGCACCACGTCCAAGCGGTGCAGGGCCAACTCCGCCAGCAGGTCGTCGAAGCGATCTTCGTGGCACAACAGCCGCAGCTGCGCATCGCCCAGAACCGGTTCGAGCAGCCGCCGCACCGCCAGCTTGGGCAGGCCGTCCGAAATGCCCACTGCCAGCCGCGTGGCCCGGGATTGGCCGGCTTCGCGCACCAGTGCGGGCATCTGCTCGCCGAGCTGGAAGATCAGGTCGGCCTGCCGCAGCGCGGCCTGGCCGGCTTCCGTGAGCGCCAGTCCGCGACCGGCGGGCTTGAGCAGCGATACCCCCAGTTCGCGCTCGAGCTCGCGCACCTGGGCGCTGATGGTCTGCACCGCCATGTCGAGGCGATCGGCCGCGCGCGCCATGCCGCCTTCCTTGGCCACAACCCAGAAGTAGTACAGGTGTCGGTAGCTGAACGACTGGCTCATCTTCAGGTTTTTCCGATATGTCGGTTCGGCCATCTTGCCTTCATTTGCGGCGAGTCGGCGCGCAACATGCGGGCCTTGTCGGGTCGACGCACATCCCTGCCGGCTGAAGCCGGTCCGGGGCGCGCCCACTGCGGAGCAATACCTTGGACATCCTGCTGAGCCTTCTGCAATCCCCCGTGATCGGCAAGCCCCTGTGGTTGTGGCTGCTGTTCGCACTCATCGTCGTGTCGCTGCTGGCCTTCGACCTGGGCGTGCTGCACAAGGACGACCGCGAAATCGGCGTGCGCGAGAGCCTGGTGCTGTCGGCCGGCTACATCAGCGTCGCGCTGCTGTTCGGCGCCTGGGTGTGGTGGTACCTGGGTGCGCAGAGCGGCGTCGAGTACCTGACAGGCTTCATGATCGAGAAGTCGTTGTCGATGGACAACGTCTTCGTGATCGCGATGATCTTCACCTTCTTCGCCATCCCAAGGCGGTACCAGCATCGCGTGCTGTTCTGGGGCATCCTGGGCGTGATCGTGCTGCGCGCGCTGATGATCGGCGTGGGCGCGGCTCTGGTGTCCAACTTCAGCTGGGTGCTCTACGTGTTCGGCCTGTTCCTGGTCGCCACCGGCGTGAAGATGTGGATGGCCGCCGACCACACGCCCGACATCGGCAACAACCGGCTGCTGAAGTTCCTGCGCAGTCACCTGCGCGTGACCGACGGTCTGCGTGGCAACGCCTTCATGGTCCGCGAGCCCGACCCGGTGAGCGGTCGCACCGTGCGGTGGGTCACGCCGCTGTTCCTGGCGCTGTGCATGGTCGAGGCGATCGACTTGGTGTTCGCGGTGGACTCGGTGCCGGCGATCTTCGCGATCACCAACGATCCGTTCATCGTCTACACGAGCAACATCTTCGCCATCCTCGGCCTGCGCGCCCTGTACTTCGCGCTCGCGGCGATGATCCACCGCTTCCACTACCTGAAGTACGCGCTGGCCCTGGTTCTGGTCTTCATCGGCTCGAAGATTTTCCTGGTCGGCGTCATCGGCAAGATACCCGCGCCCGTCTCTCTGGGCATCACCTTCGCGCTGATCGCCGGCGGCGTGGTGGTGTCGTTGTGGAAGACCCGCCCCGGCACGCCGGTGGCAGCGGGCCTGTCGTGATCGGTGCCTGGGTACCACGAAACGTGCGCGTCTGGTGGCGGATGTCCGGATTCCCCATGAGAAGCACGGGCACTATCGATGGACAACGCGGATGGCCGGGAGCAGAGTGCGGCGATCGCGCATGTCGCATGCGGTTGGCGGTGCAGCCCGCCGGCTGGCGGTGGCGGTCTTGAGCCGCCGCGACGAACACACGCTGCCCGGAGGGAATCACCATGCGCAAGCCCATGCCCACTCGCCTCTGTGTTTGCCCTGATCGTGCATGGGGATTGCTTGCGCTCGCCGCGCTCACGGCCTGTGGCGGAGGGGGTGATCCGGCGGCCTCGCGCTCCGTTGAGCCTGGCGAAACGGCGATCGAATCTCCCGGGCCTCGTGCGCTGTCTGTTGCCGGTGCCGTGCCGGTCGCGGCGGCCCCACGCGCCGATGCTGCGCCGGTGCCGACGGCCTTCTCGCCCACGGTCTATGACCCTGCAGCGCCGGACCGTGTGACGATCGGTACCATCGTCGTCGGGGATACGCGCTACAACGACGTGGTCATCACCTGGGGCCAGCTGCTGGCCGCTGGTACCGATCCACCGATCACCAGCTGGAACAGCTACGACCCGGCCAGTGGCCGGGTCACGTTGCCGAAGGTGCGCCTGGGCGACAGCACGTACACCAACGTTGTCGTCACGCTGGCCGGACTCGTGAGCGTTGGCGGCACAGCCGCGCTGGCCCCGGTCATACCCGACGATCCCTTGTTCGGCGACCAATGGCACCTGAACAACACCGGCCAGGCGGGCCCGTCGGGCCAGGCCGGCCTGGCAGGCGAGGACCTGCGCGTGACCATGGCCTGGAACCATGTCACGGGTGCCGGCGTGCGCATCGCGGTGGTCGACGACGGGCTGGACATCACGCATGAGGACTTCGATGTCGTCGCCGGCAAGAGTTGGGACTACCGCACCAACGCGTATGGTGATCCATCGGGCAGCGAGTCGAGCCACGGCACGTCCTGCGGGGCGCTGGCGGCAGCCAAGGGTTTCAATGGCATCGGCGTTGTCGGGGTCGCCTTCAACGCCCGCGTGGTCGGCTACAACCTGCTGCAGGCCAGCGTGGACCAGTACGGTGCCGACGCGGTCGTCAAGGATCTGGCGGACAACCACATCTACACCAACAGCTACGGCGCGCCCGATGGAACCGGCGGCAACCACCCGTCAACCCAGGCCTGGCGCGATGCCATCGACCGGGGCACGACCAACGGCCGGGGCGGCAGGGGTGCCATCTACACCTGGGCGGCTGGCAACGGCGCGCCCACCGATCGGTCCGACCACGACGGGCAGGCCAACTACCAGGGCGTGTTCGCCATCGGGTCGTTGAACGACCAGGGCAAGCGCTCGTCCTACTCGGAACCCGGCTCCAACATCCTGGTCATGGGCTACGGCGGCGAGCAGTGCGAGCAGCACACGATGACGTCGGCCGACGTGATGGGCGACGGCGGATACAACAACGGCAGCACTGCGAAGAAGCCGGGCGAGACGTACACCGACTACACCGGCAAGCCGAACTACACGCGCTGCATCAACGGCACGTCTTCGGCCACACCCGAAGTCGCCGGCGTCGCTGCGTTGATGATCGAGGCCAACCCCAACCTCGGGTGGCGCGACGTGCGGGCGATCCTGGCACGCACGGCCCGCCAGAACGATCCCACCGACACCGACTGGGTCACCAATGGCGGCGGTCTCAAGGTGAACCACCAGTACGGGTTCGGTGCAGCCGATGCGGCCGCCGCCGTGACCGCTGCCCGCGCCTGGAGCAATCTGCCGGCCCAGAAGTCGAGCACGGCCAGCCGCGGTGCCACCGGTGCGGTGGGTACGGACGCGGCACCGCTGGTCAGCACGATCGAACTCGCGGCGACAGGCATCTCCAAGCTGGAGTTCGTCGATGTCGTGGTCGATGCCGATACGGCCGAGGTGGGCGATCTGACGATCACGCTCACCAGTCCGGCGGGCACGTCGAGTACGTTGACGACGCCGCGCCAATGCGTGGACACCAGCGACGAGAACAACCCCAAGCCCACGACCTGCGGCAAGACCCTGGCAGGCGGCTTCCGGTTCGGCATCGTTCGACTGATGGACGAGCCCGCCGACGGCGCGTGGAAGCTGAGCGTGGCCGATCAGAAGGGCACCGCCAGCACGCTGACCGATTGGTCGATCAAGGTGTATGGCCACTAAAAGCCGGGGACGCATGATGATGAACATCCCGAAGAAGTGGAAGCGCGGCTCTCAGGCCTGGGCATGCGTGGGGTTCGCCTTCGTGGCGCCGACTGCGTTTGCCGCCGATGAGCAGGCCTACTACTACGATGGCGGACGCAAGGTGGCCATCGTCGCGCAGCCGGATCTGGTTGCCGAGTTCGGCGCTCCTGTGGCTCGAGCGCGTGCGGCAGGCCCGGGTGCCCAGCAGGTGGCCGGCGACAGCCTGGTTCGGGTGCTGAGGGTCGCCCCTGGCGATGGCGCCGGTGTGCAGCCACAAGGTGCGATGGCCGCTGGTGCACGTTCGGCGGTCTACCGGCAAAACGGTACGGCCGCTGGCCGACTGATGGCGCTGCCCGGTGGCGTGCTGGTGAAGTTCCAGCCCGGCTGGAGCAGCCAGCAGATCGACACCTGGCTGGCCACGCGCGGCCTGCCGGCGGGGCAAGCCATGGCCATCGGGCCGGCCTGGCGTTTGCTGCCCACTGCGCCAGGCAGCGAGGCCCTGGCGATGGCCAATCGCATCCATGAGTCTGGCGAAGTGGTTTCGGCCAGCCCCAACTGGTGGACGCAGACGCGCGCGAAGTGACCGGCGCGACCTACAGACCGAATATCGCCGGCCACCACGCGAGGCCGACCAGCGCGCTGCCCAGCACTCCGGGCAGCAGGGGGAGCCAGCGCCTGCCGGCCGACACGCCCTGGCGCGCGAGTATGCGTGCCCCAAGCCACACGCTCCAGGCCGCACCCAGCATGAATAGCAGTCCCTTGGCCGCCTGGGCTCCGGTCGGGCCCAGTGGTGTGAGCGCGATCGGGTCGAACAGCCCGCTGCCCAGGCCGACGATCAGCGACACCATTGCCACGGGCGCGTACTGGTAACCCAGTTCGGTGAAACGCTGGCGGGCGGTGGCGTCGCCACCCATGCGACCGGACAACCACGCCGCCGCCGCCGTGAGCGAACCCAGTACGGCAGCGACCAGCGCCATGAACCCGGTCATGAAGGCGATGATCATGAAGAAGTCGAGCCACCAGAAGACTTCGCCACGCTGCGGGTGTACGCTCATCAGCCACGACGGACCGGACTCGAACAGCCACGCCCAGTCGCGCGCGATGGCCCATTCGGCAACTCCCTGCCGCAGTCGCTGGTATTGCGGCAGGATCAGCCACAGGAAGCCGCCCAGTGCGATGCCGGTGTCCAGGAACAGCATCCACGCCTCGGCGAAATTGGCGCGGTGGCTGCGAATGCGCTCGATCTCGCTGCCGAAGCCGCGCAACACCAGCCGCAGGCTGCCCCTGGCGCCGGGGTTGACGCAGCGGAAGCACTCGATGCAGTGGCGCGACTCCGCCTTGCGCGGCAGCACGATCATCGTCGGGCAGGCGCCCTTGAGGGAGTAGATGTCCTCGCCGGCGGTGCGCACCTGGGGCTCGATGTTGACAGGGCCCAGGCGCGAGTACAGGCCCAGAACGCGGCCGATCGGGCACAGGTGTCGGCACCACGCCCGCTTCTTGCGGCCATACAGGAACCCCGTGAGCATGGCCAGGGCCATCGTGCCGCCGAAGAGGACTGCCGCACCCTCGGCGTGGTCGCGCACGCCCAGGGTCTGACCGAGCAGGGTCACGGCGATGAAGCTCACGGCGGGTGTGCCCTCCCAGCGCATCCAGCGCGGTATGGGCCGTTGCAGGCCGACCTTGTTTGTCCACTCCGTGGCCGCCCCCATGGGGCAGAAGATGCCGCACCAGGAACGGCCGGTGAAGATGACCGACAGGAACACCAGCGGAAACCACACGCCCCACAGCAGCCAGTTGGCGAGCGTCGTGTAGTGCGTCCATGGGGTGGCGCTCTCGGGCGGATCGGGCAGCAGCGGCGGCAGGCCGATGACCAGCAGGAAGACCACGAACATCGCCGCGTGCAGCCAGATCAACCGTTCGCGGTGGCGCACGAAGAACGATTCGATGCCCACGGACCAGCGGTTCGTGCGGACAGGTTGGGACACCACGCTGCGCACATCTGCCGTCGCACGGCCATCGCCCAGCGTGACAGGGGTTGCCGGGGTCATGTCAGCGATGCGGGCGACCGATGCGGCCGATGCGGGTGATCCGCCACAGCGCCAAGGCCCAGAAGGCTGCGATGGCAATCACCACAGAGGCGGCGGGTTGCGCGCGGTAGCCCATGAAGTCCGCCAGGAAGCGGCCCACGCCGCGGCTGTCGGACAGGATTGCCGATGCGTCCCAAAGCGGATCGACCAGCGCGGGCAGCCAGTCCATGGCGATCATCCGGTCGACGGCCGCCACCCACAAGGCGGTGGCGATGAGCAGCAGCAGGAACTCGCTGGCCAGGAACAGCGTGCGCACGTTGAGGAAGCGGGCGCCGCGGACCATCGCCCACGCGGTGATCAGGGCCAGCCCGAAGCCGCTGGCGGCGCCTGCGAACAGCGGTTCGGCAGCAGTGCCGTCGCCTTCCATGCCCAGCCCATACAGGAAGACCACGGTCTCGGCACCCTCGCGCGCCACCGCCAGCGCCGTGATCGCGGCCATGCCCAGCCGGGCGCCGCTGGACGCGGAGGCGCGCTCGAGCTGTTGTTCGAGTGCGCGCTTCATGCCGGGGCCGTGCGCATGCATCCACAGCACCATGTGCAGCAGCAGCACCGCGGCGCCGAGCATCATGGCGAGCTGAAACCGCTCCAGGGCATGACCGACAAACTCGCTGCTCGCGGCATAGGTCGCCCAGCCCAGTGCGCAGGCCAGGCCCAGGCCGACGCCGACGCCCGCCCACAAGCCGCGCCGAAGCATGGCCGGATCGGGTTGCCGCGCGATCCACGACAGCATCACGCCGATGACCAGCATGGCCTCCAGGCTCTCGCGCCACACCACAACCAGTGCATTCCACATCGGCCGGATCTCCTACCTCGCGACCACCGTCATCTTGCCGGTGTCCATGTGGAACTCGTCGATGAACTCATACTCACCGGGCTTCAGGCGGGGCAGGACGACGAACGAAGTTCCCCCGGGCGCCAGGACTTTCTCGACCCGCATGGCCAGGTTCTCGAACTCGATCGGGCTCTTGCCGTCGTTCTTGATGACCAGCTTGATGCGCGAGCCTGCCGGTACTTCCAGGCGGGGTGGACTCAGCCGGCCGTCACGCGCGACCACTTCGAAGGTGGGCAGTGGCTGCGCCGCGCCGGGTGGCGGGTGCATGGCGCCCAGGATGGCCAGCGCAAGCGCGGTGGCATGCCGGATTGCAGTTGCAGCCACTTCGGATCCTCAGAATCCCAGCGTCGCGCGCAGCCCCACCAGCTTGACCGCCGGGGCGCTCGCATCGCCGCCCGGACGGCCGATCCATTGCAGGTTCGGGGTCAGCTCGACGGCATCGTTGAGCTTGAAGCGGTAGTACAGCTCGGCCTGTCGTTCACTGCCCGCGGCCATGTAGCCATGGTCAGGCAACCCGTCGCCATCGCCATCGACGGTGGCCGAGTCGCGCCGGAAGCCGCGGCTGGTGCGCAGCTGGCCGAAAGCCACGCCCAGTGAGTCGGCTGAACGGCGCCATGGCGTGCCCTCCAGTTCTGCGCCCAGCGTGATGGCGCGATCGAACCGCACCAGCCCCGAGGCGTGGTGCCCGAAGCGGCCGAACAGCGTCAGGGCCTCGGTCACTTTCTGGTCTGCGGAGATGCCCCAGCCCGCATGTGCGCGTTGCGCGCCGTCGTAGCTTGCCGCCCGGGCGTTGCGCCAGGCGTAGGCCCGCACCGCCCCGGGCAGGTAGTTCCAGCGCGTGTTCATCTCGGCTTGGCCGATCACGAAGGACGTTCGGCTCGATCCCGAGAAGTTGGCGCCGGCGTCGGACGCGAACAGACCCAACGACAGTGCCCACTCGCCGCCCTTCTGGCGGCTGTTCTCATAGCGCAGGACGGCGCCGGGCTGGAAGCCATAGGCGTCGGCACCGATATCGCCACCGGAGTCGAGCAGCGGGTTGTGCACGAAGACGTTGTTGAGGAACTTGGCGGATTCGTCGTCTGCAGCGGCGTTCTGGTCGAAGAACACGAAGGGGTCGATCTTGCCTACCGTGAGGTACAGGTGCTCGCGCGCATCCTCCTTGCGGGCGCTGTTGCTCAATGGCACCTTCAGCTGGTACCACGCCTGGGCCAGGATGGCGAAGGAGTCGTCGGCGCCTTCGGCCTTCTCGAACGCGCCGGTGTTGGGCGTGCTGCTGTAGGTGGGGCGCAGGCCGACGCCATTGCCCTGTCCCATCCGCACCTGCGTGTAGAGCGTGCCTTCCTGGTCGCCCATCGAACCCGCGGGCAGCGTCACACCCACGTCACCGCGGTAGTTGATGCGCGACTCGCGTGTGCCGCTGCTGGTTGCACCGGCCCCGGCCCTCTGTGCGATGGCCACGAGGCTGCCCTCGACGGATACACCGTCCAGCGCATCGGCGAGCTTGGTGGCCGGGCCCTTGATCGCATCGACCTGGGTCTCGACGTACTTGATCCGGCTGACGATCTCGGGGTCCTTCTCGGACAACCGCTCGCTGGCCAGGGCCTTCTTCAACTCCTGGTTTTGCTGCTCCAGTGCCTCGACGCGTGCCGCCAGGCGCTTGAGTTCAGCCATCACGGCATCGTCGGCGGCCAGCGCGGGGCCTGCCAGCGCGGCGGCCAGCGCCGACGCCATTGCGGTCCTGCGCATGATCAGTAGCCGCCCTTCTTGCCGATGCCGGCATAGGTGAACTCCCACTCGACTTCGACCGGCTTGAACCACGGCCGCACACCCGTGGCGCGGTCGGTGTGGCGACCGAACATGTGGCCGGTGGGGTTCTCCTTGGCACTGGGCGGATAGACGATGAACTTCAGCTTGTACTTGCCCGGGCCCTTGAGCTTGACGTTGTCGCCGTAATGCGGGCCGTCGGAGGCGACCATCGGCATCATGTCGCCCTTGATGACCTCGTTCGAGCCGACTTTGGTCAGTTCGTACTTCACCAGGATGTGCGGCACCCAGAACCCCTCGGGGATGCCGTTCGGGTTGTTCGCCAGGGCGTGGATGTCGGCTTCTCGGGTATTCGAGGGCAGCCGCCGCGGTTGCCCAGGCGGCTGTGCAGACCAGGATGAGGGAGCGGATGTAGCGCATGAACGGAGTCCTTGGGGTTCGAGATGTCGACGGGTGCAGGTCCCTGAGCGAGTGTCGGGAATACAAAAACAGTCACGCAAACGATAACGATTCGCATTATAGCAATGCTCGGAGACTGGCAGGAGAGGGCTGGCGGCACGTGAACGGTGGGTGCGCTCGCTCGCTCGCCCTGAGGACCGGCGTCGGCCGGCGTAGACCGGTGCGAGCCGCCCCTAATACGTCCACTCGAAGCGCCGCCCCTCGGCCTCGAACAGCGCGCTGCGCAGCCGGATGCGCACGATCTTCAAACCCGGTGTGGGCTCATCGCCTTCGCGGTAGAGCTGGCCATCGATGAACACCATGCGGCGGGCCGCATCGGTCGAGTCCAGGGCGCCGCCGAATCGCCACTGCGCCAGCCGCCCGCGCCAGCGCTCGGGCACCGGGCCGGTTGCCGCCGCCTCGAGCGCAGGCGCAGGGCTGGGCGTGGAAACCACCGGCCGGTCGGCTTGGGGTTGGGCGGCGGGCAGCGGTGGCAACGCGTCGCGCGCTGCGCGAGCGTGCGCCGCAGGTGCGGCAACCGACGCTCCAGCGGCCGCAGCCGGAGATGCATGACCGGCGGACTGCTGCGACCGCGGCATGGCCACGGCCGACGCGGCCGACGTGGCCGACGTGGCCGTCGCAGCGGTTGCGTTGCTTGCGCTCGGCATCGAGCGTGCGACGCCAGGGTCGGGTCGATGCGGGCCGAACCGCCATGACCAGGCGACAGCGCCGATGGCCGCGACGGCCACGATGGCCACGATGGCCGCCACCACGCCCCATGCCCATCGGTGGTACGCCGCGGCCGTCGTCGTGGGCGCCGTCGTCGGCGCGTCGGCAGGCTGGAGCACGATCTCGCCGAGACCGTCGGCATGGGAGGCCTGCCGACGTTCACGGTCGGCGCGGCGCAGGGCCTCGAGCACAATGGACATGGGCAAGCCCTAGTGTTCCAGCCGCGGCTCGTGCACGCCGAGCGCGCGGTTCAACTGCATCACGGTCATGGGCCCGGGCAGACCGTCGGGCTTGAGGCCCTGCGCGCGCTGAAATCGCATGAGCCGCTCGCGCCAGCTTGGCGATGGGACGCTGGCATCGCGTGGCATCGCCGCGTCCAGTTGCTGCTCCAGCCACGCAACGATTGCATCGGTCGGCTCGGGCGTGCCCTGCGCGGGCCAGCCCTCGGGTGAGCGCCACAGCGTGGCGTAGTCGCCGCTCCAGGCCTGGGCCAGCTCGGCCCTCGACAACTGCCAAACGCCGGCGCTGGTCTCGACGACGACATCCTGGGCGCCAAGCGAGCGCAGCAGTACCGCGCGTTCGGCGCCCACTGCATCACGCAGCAGCAGCAGGGCGGGGCGGTCCAGTGCCATCGCCTGCGCCAGCGTGATGGTGCCGCGCCAGCAACGCAGCGGAGCGGAAACGGGGCAGTCGCGGCTTGTGGCCGGCGCGCTGCCAGTTTGCGCGGCTGGCGATGTCACGCTCCAGTGTCGTGCCAGCTGGTGCCATGCGTCGTCGATATCGGCATGCAGGCGCGGCCACAGTTCGGGCAGGTGGGTGCGGTGCAGCGTTGTCGCGAGCGCGGGCGGGTTCGGGCGATCGGCATCCGATGCGCGTGCATCGACTGCGCCGGTCGGACGACTCGCCGTCGGGGTGGGTGCAATCGCCAAGCGGCGGTCGACTGCCGGGGCACTGGCCGCCACGGGCGTGGCCGATGGCGGCGCACGACCGTGCCACCACATCGCCAGGCCGACGGCGCCGATGGCCGCACCGAAGGCGGCGCTCATCGCAGCCAGCCGCCACGCCGGGATCCCGCCATCCGGGGTGGCCCGTGCGGCACCAAGGCCGACTTCCGCGGCCGCAGCATCCAGCTGGCCCGGCTCGACCTGATCGCAGTCCGCTGCGTAAGCGGCAAGCAGGGCCCGGTCGCACAGCAGGTTGATTCTGCGCGGCACGCCTGCGGTGATCGCGTGCACGCGCGCCACCGCCGCATCGCCCAGCGGCAGGGGATCGGTCGCACCGGCCACGCGAAGGCGGTGGCGCACATAGGCCCGCGTGTCCGCCGCCGACAACGGCTCGAGGTGGTAGCGCGCGATCACACGTTGCGCCAGGGCGGCCAGTTGCGGGCGGGCCAGCATCTCGCGCAACTCCGGCTGGCCGACCAGCACGATGAGCAGCAGCTTGCGCTCGGTCGTCTCGAGGTTGGTGAGCAGTCGCAACTGCTCGAGTACGCCATCGCTGAGGTTCTGCGCTTCGTCGATGACCAGCACGCAGCGCCGCCCGCCGGTGTGCTCGGCCAACAGGAACGCGTTGAGGGTGTCGATCAGCGCCTTGATCGAACTGCGGCTCGACGCTTCGACCTCCAGGCCGAACTCGTCGCACACCGTCTGCAACAGCTCCAGTTCGGTGAGCCGCGGGTTGAAGATGTACGCGATCCGACCGTGCACATCGGCTTGCTCGAGCAGTCCCCGGCACAGCGTCGTCTTGCCGGCACCCACCTCGCCGGTCAGTATGACGAAACCGCCGTTGCCCTGGAGCCCGTACAGCAGGTGCGCCAGGGCCTCGCGGTGACGATCGCTCAGGTAGAGGAAGCGCGGATCGGGCGCGATCGAGAACGGCTCGCGCGACAACCCGTAGCGATGCAGGTACATGGCGCGCGAGGATACCGCCCCGGTCACGCGGGCCCCAGAGGAACGACCAAACCCAAGGTGGTCAGGTGGCGCTCCGGGGATCGCCCGCATTCATCGGAGAGTCGCCCGAGTTCCAGGCCCGTTGCAGCGCGAGCAGCAACTGCGCCGGATCGATGGGCTTGGTGACGAAGTCGTTCATGCCGGCGTTCAGCGCCTGCTGCTGCTCGCTGGCCAGGGCGGCCGCGGTCAACGCGACGATGGGCAGCTCGTTCGCCGGCACCTTCTGGCGCAGGCGCCGCGTGGCCTCGATGCCGTTGAGAACCGGCATGTGCATGTCCATCAGCACGGCGTGGTGGGGGCGGCCCTCATCGCGGGCGCGCTGCACCTGCTCGCACGCCAAGGCGCCGTCGGTGGCTTCGTCCACTTCGGCGCCCCAGCGCCGCAGCGTCTCGGCGGCAATGATCATGTTCACCGGGTGATCTTCGGCCACGAGGATGCGGCGGCCGACCAATGGCGTGTCGCTCGCGACGGGCGAGGTGGCATCCGGCGCGCCGGTTGACGGCATCAGCGGCACTTCGGCGATGAACTCGCTGCCCTGGCCGGGCGTGCTGTGCACGTCGACGCGCCCGCCCATCAGCCGCGCCAGCTCGCGGCAGATCGAGAGCCCCAGTCCGGTGCCCCCGAAGCGGCGGGTGGTCGAAGTGTCGGCCTGCTCGAAGGGCTGGAACAGCCGTGCGCGGGTCGCGTCGTCGATGCCGATGCCGGTGTCGGTCACGCTGAGGCGCACGCCCACCGTGCCGGCGGGTGCGTCGGCGGGACGATCGCATGGCGCCAGGCGCAGTTCCACCGAGCCCGACGGGGTGAACTTCAGCGCATTTCCGACATAGTTCACCAGGATCTGGCGCACGCGCACCGGGTCGCCGTCCACCAGTCGCGGCACGCCGGGCTCGATGACCAGAGTGAATGCAAGGCCCTGGTCCTGCGCTTGCGGCAGGTGCACGGCATGCACCGACTGCGCCAGCGCGTGCAGGTCGAAGCGGGTGTGCTCCAACTGCAGACGTCCGGCCTCGACGCGCGACAAGTCCAGCACGTCCGAGATGATCTGTGCCAGCGCCTGGCCACTGGCTTCGGCATGGCGCAGGTACTCGTCGCGGCGCGTGGCATCGGCGGTCTCGCCGCGGGCCAAACGGATCATGCCCAGCGTGCCGTTGAGCGGCGTGCGCATCTCGTGGCTCATCGTTGCGAGGAATGCGCTCTTGGCACGGCTGGCCGACTCCGCCTGCTCCTTGGCCTCGGCAAGTTGCCTCTGCGCGCGGCGGCGCTCGGCGACGTCTTGTGCCAGCCACACCACGCCGTCGCCGGGTCGCTGAGGGTCGACCGGGACGCCGCGCAGCCAGACTTCGCGCATGACCCCGTCGGGCTGCGGCCAGCGCAGCTCGCGTTCCACCCCACCGGGTTCCAGTGCCTGCGCCGCGATGGACAGGTAAGTGGCGTGGTCGCGCTCCCGCGAGAAGATCTCATGTGCAGCGCGCCCGGCCAGCGTTCCCGGCGGGTAGCCGAGCAACTGCTCGAACGCCGGGTTCACCCGCCGCAACACATGGTCGCGGGCCAGTGCGATGCCCAAGGGAGCGTGCTCCAGCACACTGCCGATCTCGTGTCGCTCGCGCTCGACTTCGGTCACGTCGCGCGCCACCGTGACCACATGCGCGCGCTCGTGCAACATGATGAGTGCGGCCGAGGTCAGCACCGCCACCTCGGCGCCGGTGGCGGTGTACAGGCGGTGCGCGCGCAACTGCGTTTGGCCGCGGGCGCCAAGTTCCGACCGGAACGGTTCGCGCTCGGCGGCGTCGCGCCAGTAGCCGATTTCAACCGAGGTACGGCCGACGATGTCCTCGGGCGTGCGGCCGAGCATGGCGGCGAAGTGCCGATTCACCATCAGGAAGCGGCCTTCGTCGAGCGTGCTCACCGCCAAGCCGTCGGGCGTGGTGTCGAAGATGCGCAACAGGACGTCTTCGGACTCGCGCCGACGCTGCGCCTCCTCCATCAGCCGTGTCACCTCATGGCCCGCGCCGCGCCAGCCCAGCAGCTTGCCGGTGGGCGAGTACCAGGGTTCGGCGGTCACGGCCACCAGCAAACGGCGACCATCGGCGGCTTGCATGCGCAGCAGCTCGTCGCGCAGGGGATGCCGGGCGTCATAGGCCTGGCGCAGCGCCTGCCAGCCTGGCTCGGGCGCCTGCACGTCCGGCAGGTCCCACAGTGCACGACCCAACACGCGGTCTGGTGCCAGGCCGGTGCGCTGGGTGAACGAGGGCGACACGAACGTGAATCGACCCAGGGCATCTTGCTCCCAGATCCAGTCGGTGCCGATGCGCAGCATCCCGTCCAGCCGCTCGCGCTGCAGGGCCGCTTCGTCCAGAGCGTGCAGGTACTGCCGCGCCAGCACCAGCGCCGCCAGCAGGCCGCAAGTGATGACCAACGACAGCGTGATCGCGCGGTTGATCGTCGGTTGCTGGGCCAGGAGCGTGCGCCCAGGGATCACGCCCGCCATTTCGACCCCGTACAGGAGCGCGACGCATGCCAGGTTCAACGCCGCCAGGCCCCACGCTGCACGCGTGCCGGCCAGCACGCCGGCCAGCACCACCAGCAGCGCGGCCAAGCCCTGCGCCTGGCCCTGCACGCCGACGCCCATCGCGAACTGCATCATCGCCAACATCACGCTGAGCATGCACAGCGTGGTCACCGTCAATGCGTGCGGGCGGCGGTCGAGCAGGCGACTGACCGTGACTTGCATGCCCAGCATGGCCACCAGGAGAACCATCATCCACAGGCGCCGGGCCGGGGTGAGTCCGCCATAGAGCAGCGGCAGCGGCAGCCCCAGCACGTTGGCGAATATGGAGAAGCGCAGCAGAGCTGCGGCCGCGGCACGGTCCAACTGCCAGCGCGCCGCGAGCGCGGCGTCCGGCGCCGGTGGCGACAGCCCCTGCGCCGCGGCGCCGCCAGTCGCGCGCGGCGGCGGGCCTTCGGTCGGTGGAGTCGCGTCGGGCATGCGGCGGCAGGTCAGGGAACGTCGAAGCGAGACGGTGGCGTCAACGTCGCGCCGCCCGATTGTGTGGGTTCGCCGTGCACTAGAGTCTCGGGCATGGCCCTGATCTCGCATACGTCGTCGAATTTGCCGCAGGATGCCGACAGCCTGCTCAAGCTGGCGGCGCAGTCGATGTTCGATCTCTACGCGCAGACCGTGCAGGGCATGATGGTGGTCGACCACGAGCACCGCATCGTCTGGATCAGCGAGGGGTACAAACGCTTCCTGCCGGCGCTGGGTTTCGAAGGGGAGTCGGACTTCGTCGGGCGACGGGTCGAGGAGGTCGTGCCCAATACGCTGATGGCCCAGGTCGTGGATACAGGCCGGCCCATCATGGTCGACCTGCTCACCAACAAGGCCGGCACCTTCCTCGTCAGCCGGGTGCCGCTGCGCGACCCACAGGGGCGGGTGATCGGGGCACTGGGCATGGTGCTGATGGACCATCCCGAGAGCACCATGCAGCCGCTGATGACCAAGTTCGGTCGCCTGCAGCGCGAGCTCGAGGACGCGCAGCGCCAGCTGGCCGCGCAGCGGCGGCCCAAGTACACCATCGCGGGCTACATCGGCGCGAGCCCCGCGGCGCTGGAGGTCAAGCGCCAGGCGCGCCGGGTCGCGGCCACCGAGTCCACGGTGCTGCTGCTGGGCGAGACCGGCACGGGCAAGGAGTTGCTGGCGCATGCGATCCACGCGGCCTCGGCGCGCGCCGGGCATGCGTTCGTGGGCGTCAACATCGCGGCCGTGCCGGACACCTTGCTGGAGGCCGAGTTCTTCGGCGTTGCGCCCGGCGCCTATACCGGGGCCGATCGCCGTGGCCGCGAGGGGAAGTTCAAGCTGGCCGACGGTGGCACGCTGTTCCTCGACGAGATCGGCGACATGCCGCTGGCCCTGCAGGCCAAGCTGTTGCGTGCGCTGCAGGAGCAGGAAGTCGAGCCACTGGGAAGCAACCAGGTGGTGAAGGTGGATGTGCGTGTGATCGCCGCCACCAGCCGCGACCTGCCCGCCATGGTGGCCGATGGCCGGTTCCGCGCCGACTTGTTCTACCGGCTCAATGTCCTGCCCATCCGCCTGCCCGCCCTGCGCGAGCGCCTCGCCGACCTGGAAGCCCTGGCCGACGCACTGCTCGATGACATCGCGCGCCGTGGCGGCCTGCCGCACAAGAGCCTGACCGCCGCTGCCCTGGACCTGCTGGCGCGGCAGCCCTGGCCGGGCAACATCCGCGAGCTGCGCAACCTGCTCGAGCAGGCCGCGCTGATGACCGACGATCTGTTGCTCGATGCGCGGCACTTCGAGGGCGCGTTGACAGGAGTAGCGTCACTGGGGTTGCCTCGAGCGTCGACCGATGCAGCCGACTCACCCGAGCCAGCACAGCGGGCGGCCGAGCCGCAACGACGCAGCGAACCGTCGATCGCGGTGCGTCCGCTGCCGGAGCAGGTGGCGGAACTCGAGCGCCAGGCCATGGCGCAGGCGTTGCAGGCCACCGGAGGCAACCGCCTGGCCGCGGCGCGGCTGCTTCGGATGTCGCGCGCGGCCTTCTACGATCGGCTCGCACGGTACCCGGAACTGGGCACCAGAGGGCGCCCGGTCTGATCGGGCGTTTCGCGACACTGACTGAAAATCAGACAGTTCCTGTAGAACTGTCTGAAGAAAACACATTCGGCCGCACGAAGAGTGTACGAAATTCATGCATCTCATGAGGCGTTTCCGCGGTTTCGCCGTGCGGTTGGCGGCTTTGTCAGGGTTTGCACTGATCTGGTGCGCATGGCACAACGCTTGCAATGGCTACCGCGTTCTGTTGGCAGCCGCACGGCTGCGGCCCCTACACCCAGGAGACACACCCATGAAGCGCCGCCTGTTCCCCACCACCCTGCTGGCCGGTGCGCTGGCAGCCGCGTTGGCCTCCCCCGCCGTCTGGGCGCAGGGTGAAATCCGCATCGCCCATGTCTACAGCAAGACCGGTCCGCTGGAAGCGTATGGCAAGCAGACCCAGACCGGGCTCATGATGGGACTGGACTACGCCACTGGCGGAACGATGCAGGTGGCGGGCAAGAAGATCGTCGTCATCGAGAAGGATGACCAGGGCAAGCCGGACCTGGGCAAGAGCCTGCTGGCCGCCGCCTATAACGACGACAAGGCCGATATCGCCATCGGCCCGACGAGCAGCGGCGTCGCGCTGGCCATGCTGCCGGTGGCCGAGGAATCGAAGAAGATCCTGCTGGTGGAACCGGCGGTGGCCGACTCGATCACCGGTGACAAGTGGAACAAGTACATCTTCCGCACGGGTCGAAATTCCAGCCAGGACGCGATCAGCAACGCGGTGGCATTGGACAAGGCTGGCGTCTCCGTTGCCACGCTGGCGCAGGACTACGCCTTCGGTCGTGACGGCGTGAAGGCGTTCAAGGATGCCCTCAAGACCGCGAAGATCATCCACGAGGAGTACCTGCCCACCACGACGACGGACTTCACCGCCGGCGCGCAGCGCCTGATCGACAAGCTCAAGGATCAGCCGGGCCGCAAGGTGATCTTCATCATCTGGGCCGGCGCCGGCAATCCGTTCAAGATCGCCGACATGGACCTCAAGCGCTATGGCATCGAGATCGCCACCGGCGGCAACATCCTGCCGGCCATGGCCGCCTACAAGAACTTCCCGGGCATGGAAGGCGCCACCTACTACTACTTCGGCATTCCAAAGAACCCGGTGAACGAGTGGCTGGTGGCCAACCACTACAAGCAGTTCAAGGCGCCGCCCGACTTCTTCACCGCCGGCGGCATGAGCGCGGCCATCGCCGTGGTCGAGGCACTGAAGAAGACCCAGGGCGACGCAGCGACGAACAAGCTCATGGCCACGATGGAAGGCATGAGCTTCGAGACACCCAAGGGCCGCATGACCTTCCGCAAGGACGACCATCAGGCGATGCAGAGCATGTATCACTTCAAGATCAAGGCCGACCCGGCCTTCGCCTGGGGCGTGCCCGAACTCGTGCGCGAGATCAAGCCGGAAGAGATGAACGTGCCGATCCGCAACAAGCGCTAGCACGTTAAAGACGCATACGACTTCACCGGCCTCGCCCTGCGCGCCCGTCAACGGCGCCGCAGGCGGCTGCCCTGCACCCCAGGAACACCGGCACGCCTGTGCTCGAAACCCGCGATCTGACCATCCGTTTCGGCGGCCACGTGGCGGTGGACCACGTGTCGTGCCGATTCGAGCCGGGCACGCTCACGTCCATCGTCGGCCCCAACGGCGCGGGCAAGACCACCTACTTCAACCTCATCTCCGGCCAGCTGCCCGCCAGCGAGGGCCAGGTGTGGCTGGACGGGCACGAGCTCACGGCGCTGCCGGCGCCGGTGCGCACGCACCGTGGGCTGGGGCGCGCATTCCAGCTCACGCAGCTGTTTCCCAACCTGAGCGTGCGCGAGAACGTGCGCCTGGCCATCCAGGCGCGCGAATCCGGTCGCGGCAGGGGCGGACCCTTCGGCGGCCTGGACTTCTGGCGCGTGTGGCTCGATCGCCGCGCCTGGGTGGACGAGGCACAGGCCATCCTCGAGCAGGTGCGCCTGGGCGATCGCCACGACGCGCATGCCAGCAGCCTGCCCCACGGCGACCAGCGCAAGCTCGAAGTGGCGATGCTGATTGCCTTGCAGCCGCGCGTGTTCATGTTCGACGAGCCCACGGCAGGCATGAGCGTGGACGAGGTGCCCGTCGTGCTCGACCTGATCCGCTCGATCAAGGCCCGCCCCGACTGCACCATCTTGCTGGTCGAGCACAAGATGGACGTGGTGCGCGAGCTGTCCGATCGCATCGTCGTGCTGCACAACGGGGCGCTGGTAGCCGACGGACCTCCGGCCGAGGTGATCGCCTCGCCGGTGGTGCAGCAGGCTTACCTCGGCGCGGCGCCGCAACCCGGCCAGTCCCAGACCGGAGCATGAGGCCATGACCCACAAGCCCCTGCTCGACCTTCGCGGTGTGCACACGCACATCGGCGCCTATCACATCCTGCATGGCGTGGATTTCGCGGTGCCCGAGGGCGAGGTCACGATGCTGCTGGGGCGCAATGGCGCCGGCAAGAGCACGACGCTGCGCACCATCATGGGCCTGTGGAAAGCCAGTGCGGGCGAGCTGCGGTTCCGCGGCGAACGGCTCGACGGTCTGGCCACGCCCGACATCGCCGCACGCGGCATCGCCTATGTGCCGGAGAACATGGGCATCTTCAGCGATCTCACCGTGCAGGAGAACATGGTGCTGGCCGCGCGCGCCGCGCGCCACGCCGGCGAACTCGACGGTGCCCGTCTCGACTGGATCTTCGGGCTGTTCCCTGCGCTGCGCAAGTTCTGGCTCTATCCGGCAGGCAAGCTCTCGGGCGGGCAGAAGCAGATGCTCGCCGTGGCACGCGCCATCTGCGAGCCGCGCGCGCTCATCCTGATCGACGAACCCAGCAAAGGCCTGGCCCCGTCGATCATCCAGAACCTGATCACCGCATTCAGCGAGCTGAAACGCCAGCGCACGACCATCGTGCTGGTGGAGCAGAACTTCACGATGGCCCGGGCGCTGGGCGACAGCGTGGCGGTGATGGACGACGGCCGCATCGTGCACCGCGGCGCCATGCGCGAGCTGGCCGAAGACGATGCCCTGCAGCAGCGCCTGCTGGGCCTGTCGCTGGGAGCCCACCAATGAACGCCAGCCCCGCCGCGGCCACGACCGCGGGCGCGACCGACGCGCAAGCCGTGCCGCGATCGCGCTTCGACTGGAAGCCCCTGGCGCTGCTCGTGGCCCTCGCCGCGCTGGCCCTGCCGCTGGTCGGCAGCCCCAGCACCTGGCTCACGCTCACGGTGGCCGGTCTGGCGATGGGCCTGATCGTCTTCATCACCGCCTCCGGCCTGACCCTGGTGTTCGGGCTGATGGACGTGCTGAACTTCGGGCATGGCGTGTTCATCGCGCTGGGCGCGTTCGTGGCCACCAGCGTGATGGGGGCGGCCTCGGGCTGGCAGGGCGGTGCGGCGCAACTGGGTGCGATGTTCCTGGCCATGCTCGCTGCGATGACCTTGGCCGGCGCGGTGGGCCTGGCGTTCGAGCGCGTGATGGTGCGTCCGGTGTACGGCCAGCATCTCAAGCAGATCCTCATCACCATGGGCGGCATGATCATCGGCGAGGAGATCATCAAGGTGATCTGGGGCCCGCAGCAGATTCCGTTGCCGCTGCCCGACGTGGTACGCGGGGCCTGGTTCATCGGTGACGCGGCCATCGAGCGGTACCGGGTGCTGGCCATGGTCATCGGCCTGGTGGTGTTCGCGCTGCTGGTCTACACCCTCAACCGCACCAAGATCGGCCTGCTGATACGCGCTGGCGTCCAGGACCGCGAGATGGTCGAGTCGCTGGGTTACCGCATCCGCCGGCTGTTCGTGGGCGTGTTCGTCGCAGGTTCGGCACTGGCCGGCCTGGGTGGCGTCATGTGGGGGTTGTTCCAGCAGAACGTGGTGCCGCAGATCGGCGCACAGGTCAATGTGCTGATCTTCATCGTCATCATCATCGGTGGGCTGGGTTCTACGCTGGGTTGCTTCATCGGCGCGCTGATGGTGGGCGTGCTGGCCAACTACACCGGCTACCTGGCGCCCAAGGTGGCCCTGTTCTCCAACATCGGGTTGATGGTGGCCATCCTGCTGTGGCGCCCGCAGGGCCTGTATCCGGTGACCAATCGGTGAGGCACCGGGCATGAACACCGTCGGCCTGTCTGCCTGCCTGCGCCAGTCTCCGAGGTAGCACCCGATGCTGAACCGTCTCTTGTCGCACGATCTGCCGCGCAGCCGCTGGCTGGCGCTGGCACTGGTGGCCATCGTCCTGGCGCTGGCGTTGGCGCCGTTCCTGTTTCCCGGCAGCAAGGCGCTGGGGGTGGCAGCCAAGACGCTGGTGTTCATCCTGCTGGTGGCCAGCTACGACCTGCTGCTGGGCTACACCGGCATCGTCAGTTTCGCGCACACCATGTTCTTCGGCATCGGCGCGTACGGCGTGGCCATCGCCAGCACCCGGATGGGGGCGGGCTGGGGCGCGGTGGCGGTGGGGCTGGCCGCAGCGATGGCGGTGTCGCTGGCGCTGTCGCTGGTGATCGGCCTGTTCTCGCTGAGAGTGAAGGCGATCTTCTTCGCGATGATCACGCTGGCGGTGGCCTCGGCATTCCTGACGCTGGCCTCGCAGTTGTCCGAGTTCACTGGCGGCGAAGATGGGCTCACGTTCCGCAACCCCGAGTGGCTGAGCCCGTCGTTCGAACCGCTCGAACAGCCGCTGCTGGGCGTCGCGGTGGACGGCAAGCTGTTCACCTACTACCTGCTGTTCACCGTCGTGCTGGTGGCCGTCCTGGTGCTGCTGCGCATCGTCAACTCCCCGTTCGGGCGCGTGCTGCAGGCCATACGCGAGAACGACTTCCGTGCCGAGGCCATCGGCTTTCGAACAGTCGTCTTCCGCACCTTGAGCAATGTCCTGGCCGCCATGGGGGCCACATTGGCCGGCGCGCTGCTGGCGCTGTGGCTGCGCTACACCGGTCCCGACACCACGCTGTCGTTCGAGATCATGCTCGACATCCTGCTCATCGTCGTCATCGGCGGCATGGGCACGATGTATGGCGCCGTGCTCGGCGGCGTGTTGTTCATGCTGGCGCAGAACTACCTGCAGGACCTGCTCAAGGTTGCCGGCGCGGCGCTCGAAGGCGTTCCCGTGCTGTCGCAGTTCGTCTCGCCCGACCGCTGGCTGCTGTGGCTGGGCGTGCTGTTCGTGCTATCTGTCTATCACTTTCCGGCCGGCGTGGTCGGCCGGCTGCGCGCACTGCGCGTGGCTGGGGCCCGTCCCTGACCGAAACGCTGCAAACCCGACGAGGAGACCCGTGCAATGAACCGACACCATCCGCGTGCCCGCCTGACCAGCGCGACGGCCACTGCCGCGGCCCTCGCGTTGACGGGCTGCGCGCTCGACAGCGACCCGATCGAGGTCAATGTCAAGCCGGCGTACGTCGGCGCCGTGACGACCACCCGCTACGACGGCACCAGCGACGACCTGCTCACGGCGGGGCTCGGGCGCACCGGCTTGGCCTTGGCCACGGCGCCGGCGGTGTCGGCCACGCCCACGGCCACCGAGATTCGCCGGCTGGCCATCTACAGCAGCTACCGCGCCATCGTCGATACCAGCGCGAGTGGCGGCTACGGCGTGTTCTACGGCCCCAACGTCGACGCCAATGGCGTGGCCGGCAGTGGCGAAGGCCGCATTGCCGGGCTGGAGGCCATCGCCTACAGCGACGACGGCAGCGGTGCGCGCAACGTCACCCTGATGGTCCAGGTGCCTGCCACCTTCAACCCTGCCGCGCCCTGCATCGTCACCGCCACGTCATCGGGCTCGCGCGGCGTGTACGGAGCCATTTCCACCGGCGAATGGGGCCTCAAGCGCGGCTGCGCGGTGGCCTACACCGACAAAGGCACCGGCAGTGCACCCCACGACCTGGCCGGTGACACCGTGGCCCTGATCGATGGCACCCGGGCCGCAGCGGCGACGGCCGGATCGAGCGCCCACTTCCGCGCCGCGCTGCCGGCCGCCGATCTGGCGGCGCTCAACGCCGCCACGCCCAACCGCTTCGCGTTCAAGCATGCGCACTCGCAGCGCAACCCCGAGAAGGACTGGGGCACCTTCACACTGCAGGCGGTGGAGTTCGCGCTGTGGGTGCTCAACCAGGAGTACGGCGCACGACTGCCCGATGGCGCCCGCGAACGCGCGATGACGCCAGCCAACACGCTGGTGATCGCCTCGAGCGTGTCCAATGGTGGCGGTGCTGCGCTGGCGGCGGCGGAGCTCGATCGCGGTGGCCTGATCGACGGCGTGGCGGTGGCCGAGCCCGCGGTCGAGCTGCCTGCCAACCCGGGCGTGACCATCCGTCGCGGCGGCACCGCGGTGACGACCGTGGGCAAGACGCTCTTCGACTTCACCAGCTACGCCAACCTGTATCAGAGCTGTGCCTCGCAGTCGGCACAGGTGGCGGGCACGCCCGGCGGTGCCTTTGTGGTGGCGGCCTTCGCGGCCAACCGCTGCGCCTCGCTCAAGGCCAAGGGCCTGCTGGTTGCCGAGACCTTGGCCGAGCAGGCCGACGAGGCCCTGCAGAAGCTGCGCGACTACGGCTGGGAGGCCGAGTCGAACCCGTTGCATGCCTCGCACGCCGCATTCGAGGTGGCGCCAGCGGTCACGGTGACGTTTGCGAACGCGCTGGCCCGTGCCAGCGTGAAGGACCACCTGTGTGGCTACAGCTACGGTGCCACCACCGCCGCTGGCGTGCCGACCGCGCTCGCCGCGGGCCTGTCGACGATGGCGGCCACCGGCAACGGCGTGCCACCTTCGGCCGGCGTGCAACTGATCAACAACCAGAGCCCCGGCGCCGCGTTGCGCGATCTCTTTTCGTTCTCGCCGTCGACGCTGAAGCAGGACTTCAACCTCGACGGGGCCCTGTGCCTGCGCAACCTGCTCACCGGCAGTGACGCCACGGCCAAGGCACTGCAGACCGGCCTGGACGAGACCCGCCGCAGCGCGAACCTGGGCGGCCGCCCGGCGATCATCGTCCATGGCCGCTCCGATGCGCTGCTTCCGGTCAACCACACCTCGCGGCCCTACACCGCATTGAACAAGGTGGTCGAAGGTGCGGCCAGCAAACTGTCGTACGTCGAGGTGACCAACGCCCAGCACTTCGACGGGTTCATTGGCCTGCAAGCGGTGCTGCCGGGCTACGACAGCCGCTATGTGCCGCTGCACCTGTACCTCAATCGCGCGCTGGACGCGATGTGGGCCCACCTGAAGAACGGCACCGCACTGCCTCCCAGCCAGGTGGTGCGCACATTGCCCCGTGGCGGTACCCCCGGCGCCGCGCCGGCGCTCACTTCCGGCAACGTGCCGCCCATCGCCGGGCAACCGGCCGCTGCCGATGCCATCACCTTCAGCGGCTCGACGATGAACGTGCCCGATTGAGGCACGCCAGTCGCGCCTGCGCCGCCACGACGAGGACATCGCGATGACCCACCGTTCCCGCTACCTGAGCTGCGTCGGGCGCGAGCTGCACTACACCGAGTGGGGCGAGCAGCACGACGAAGTGGTGATCGCCTGGCACGGGCTGGCCCGCACGGGGCGCGACATGGACGACATTGCCGCCCATCTGTCGCAACGCTGGCGCGTCATCTGCCCCGACACCATCGGCCGCGGCCTCTCGCAGTGGAGCCCGCGGCCAGACGACGAGTACTGCCTGGCCTTCTACGCGCGGCTGGCCGAGTCGCTGCTCGACCAACTGGGCATCGGGCATTGCCATTGGCTGGGCACGTCGATGGGCGGGGCGATCGGCTTGCGCTGCGCCGCCACGCTGCTGCGCGGGCGCATCCGCCGGCTCGTGCTCAACGACATCGGCCCCGAGCTCGAGCCGGCCGCTGTCGCGCGCATCTGTTCGTACGCCGGCAACCCCGACGCGTTTGCCACCGTCACCGAGCTCGAGCAGTACTTCCGCACCGTTTACCGCCCCTATGGATGGCTGAGCGACGAGCAGTGGCGCCGCCTGACCGAAACCAGCACCCGCCGCCTGCCCGACGGCCGCGTGACGCCCCACTACGACCCCGCCATGGTGCGGCAGTTCACCTGTCATCCCGATGACTACCTGCAATGGGACGCGTGGGACAGCCTGGACATCCCGGTGCTGGTGCTGCGCGGTGCGCACAGCGACCTGCTGCTCGCCGAGGTGGCCGAGGCCATGCGCACGCGCGGACCCCAGGCCGTGGTGGCCACGATCGCCGATTGCGGTCACGCGCCGGCACTGAACACGCCAGCGCAGTACGCACTGGTGGAGCGATTCCTGGGCGGCGTCAGCGAGACCGATGCGCTGGGCTGATCAGGGCCGGCCGCCGCCGGGCCGGCCGCGGCGTCGGGACCGAGTGCCTGGGTTCACGGTCCCGATCGAAGGTTGCGGTCGAGTTCACGCCACAGCGCATCCAGCGCCAGCGGCTTGGTGAGCACGCCGTCCATTCCGGCGGCCAGGCAGGCTGCGTGGTCGGCCGGCGCCGCATGGGCGGTCAGCGCCACGATGGGCGCGCCCGGCCAGCGATCTTCCTGCTGCATGCGGCGCAGCTCGCGCGTGGCCTCCAGGCCATCCATGCCGGGCATCTGCAGGTCCATCAGCACCAGTTGGGGCCTGAAGTCCACGCAGTCCACCAGTGCCTGCGCGCCGTCACCGGCCGTGCGCACCGTGCAACCCAACACGCGCAGGAATTCCTGGCCGATGAGTTGGTTGACCGGGTTGTCTTCGACGAGGAGCACCCGGCTGCCCGCCGGCCAGGTGGGCGCGCGCAGGCCGGGTTCTGGCCGCACCCGCTTCGGTGGCGCCTGCACCTGGGTCAGGCGCAGCAACTCCACCGGTGTGACCGGTGTCAGGACCGTCCCGATGCCCAGCGCTTGTGCCTCGGTCTCCAGTCCCGGAGAGTGCCAGTCCGGACGTACCAGCAGTCGCATGGGGATGTCGGGGAACGCGGCCCGTATGGGGCGCAGGTCCAGGTCATGGGTCAGGCCGGATTCGGACAGCAGCACCAGTTGCGGCGTTTGGGCGCGGGCCAGGGCGAGCAACTCATCGACCGTGCCCAGTGCGCGTGTGCGCCAGCCCAACCGGGCCAGTCGCTTTTCCAGCCACTGCGCACCCAGGGGCGTGGCATGCACCAGCCAGGCCTCACCGTCGGGCCGGGGTGTGGGCACGGCCGGGGCGTCGGCTCCTTTCAGGCGCAGCGTCACCGTGAACTGGCAGCCGCCGTCCGCCGGGCTGCTCGCGGTGATGTCGCCGTCCATCGCCGCGGCCAGCGACCGGGCGATCGACAGTCCCAGGCCGGTGCCGCCGTGCAGCCGGGCCAGGCTCGCGTCGCCTTGCTCGAAGGCATCGAAGATGCGGCCCATCACTTCGGCAGGTATGCCAGGTCCGGTATCGCGGACGACCACCTGCACCAATAGCCGGCCGTCGTCCTGCAACTGGCTGCGACCTACCACCTGGACATGGCCGCGCTCGGTGAACTTCACCGCGTTGCCCACGAGGTTGGTGATCACCTGACGCACCGCGGCCGGGTCGGCCAGCACCCAGCTCGGGCCCTCGACCCAGTCGAACAGCATCATCAGCGCGCGCTCGCGCACCAGCGGCATCACCGCGCGCACGGTGTCGACGAGGATCGCCGCCAGGTCGAATGGCTCGGGGCGCAGTTCCAGGCGCCCGGC
Organism: Aquabacterium sp.; assembly: GCA_023150345.1. Taxonomy (GTDB): domain Bacteria; phylum Pseudomonadota; class Gammaproteobacteria; order Burkholderiales; family Burkholderiaceae_C; genus Pseudaquabacterium. The sequence goes on along the minus strand of JAKLLB010000007.1, from coordinate 68,668 downwards.
CTCGATGCGCGAAAAATCGAGCACCGCATTGATCACCTGCAGCAACGACTGGCCGGAGTGGTTGGCGGTGTCGAGATAGCGCTGCAGGTCGGGCGTGGGCGCGGCGCGTCGTGCCAGGTCGAGCAGCCCCAGCACGCCGTTCAAGGGCGTGCGGATCTCGTGGCTCATGTGCGCGAGAAAGCGCGACTTGGCCGCGTTCGCCCGTTCGGCCTCGATCTGCCTCTCGCGGGCCAGCGAGAGCGCGGCCTCCAGGCGGGCGGTGCGCTCGGCCACCAGGGTCTCGAGCTGGCTGCGCGTGCGCTCGAGCTCCTGGCGTTGCAGCGTGAGCTCGTGCACATCGGCAATCATCCCGGTCACCCGCACTCGGCCATCGGACATCTGCCGGGCCACGCCGCGCTGGCGGTACCAGCGGTAGTCGCCGCAGGCGTGGCGGAAGCGAAACCGCACCTCCCAGCGCCCCAGGGCCGCCACGCCCTCGGTCACGACGCGATTGAACTCCTCCAGGTCATCCGGATGGAAGCGCTCCAGCAGCCAGCGGCGATCGGCAGGCAACTCATGCCGCGCGAAGCCGATCAGCGCCAGGTAGCGATCGGACATCAGGATGGCGGGCTCGCCTTCGATGCGCTCGAACAAGCCCTCCTCCGAGGCCTCGATGGCACGCTCGAAGCGGCCATTGGCCTCTTCCAGCGACTGTTGCGCCACCTTCTCGGCGTGGATATCGCTGACTGCCCCGGTGATGAACTCGGCACGCCCGTCTGCACCCGGCCAGGCCTGGCCGCGCCCGCGCACCCAGCGCCACTGGCCGCGTGCGTCGCGGTAGCGCAGCTCGTAGCTGAAGCGGCCGACCTGGGCGATGGCGCGCGTGTAGGCGGCCTCGAAGCTGGGCCAGTCCTCGGGGTGGATGCGGGTGTTGACGACGTTGCGATCGTCGGGCAACTCGTCTGCGCTGAAGCCGAAGAGCATCCGAAAGCTGGGCGAGTACCAGCTGCGGTTGGTGCGCAGGTTGCGCTCCCAATAGCCATCCAGCGAGCCGGCCGTGACCCGCTCGAGCCTGCGCAGGCGTTCCAGCGGGTCGTCTGGGGTCATCGGCAAACTGCTCCGGAGTGCCGAAAAATGTATCACTTCGCCCGCTCCCGCTGGGGCCGACGCGAGCCAGGACGCGACGAATTCAACGCTTGAAGCGGCCGTCGGCGCCAACGATCGACAGCTCGGCGTAGTCCAGGCCGGTGTGGTCGTCGGGGCCGTAGCTCACTTCCAGGCCGCCGATGTCGACCCGGCGCATGCCCTCGAGTGCGCGCTGCAGGCCTGCACGGCTGAGTTCCTTGCCGGCACGGCGCAGCCCTTCGACAAGCACCTTGGCAGCGGAAAAGCCCTCCAGCATGGCCGGCGTCACCTCGGCGCCACCGCGGGCCTGCAGCAGGTCGTGGGCCTCCTTGACGATCGGTGCGCCCAGCGATCGCTCATAGGGGAACACCTGGCTGACGATGGTGCCTCGGGCATGGTCGCCCAGCGACTTGACAAAACCCGACGACGCGTTGTTGGACAAGGTCACGAGCTGGGCCCGCGACCCGGCGGCACGCAGTTGCGTCACCCCTTCGACCACTGTGGTGCCCGAGCCGATGAAGAGCACAGCCTGCGCATCGCTTTGCATCACCTTCGGGATCAGCGGCGCCAGGTCGGGCTTGGTGCGGTCGTACTTCACATGCACAGCGGGGCTCTTCTTCTGACTGGCGAAGCCCTTGAGCGCGCCTGTGGCCGCATCGGCCCCGAAGCTGTCATCGACCTGGATCACCGCGATGCGTTGCATGCCGATGAGGAACAGGTGCTGCACCGCGCGCTCGGCCTCGCGCTGGTAGGTGGCCCGCACGTTGAACACCCACGGATGGACCGGCTGATGCAGCGCCATGGCACCCGTGGATGGCGCCACCAGCGCCAGCTTGTGCTCGGTCAGCAGCGGCAGGACCGCCTGCGAGTGCGGTGTGCCCCGGGTGAGGAACAGCGCCAGCACGCCCTGGTCGATCAGCTTCCGGGCATTCTCGGCCGCGAGCTTGGGATCGAACTTGTCGTCCAGCGAAACCAGCTCGATCTTCTGCCCGCCGATCCCGCCGCGGGCGTTCACCGCATCGAGGTACAGCTTCGCGCCGTCGGTGATCTCTTTCACACCCGCTGCCACCGGCCCCGTGAAGCCGGCGGTCTGGCCGAGGCGGATCTGAGCCCAGCCCGGCACACCGGTCGCGACCAGCACCGCACCCACCGTCAACCAGCGCGCCCACGTCTTCGTCATGCCGTACTCCTGTTGCCATAGGCAGTTCACACCGCGACGATTCTGGGCCCCGGGGGCGGACTGCGCGTTGCGCGCAACCCTGATGTCGAAGGGACATTCCGTGACGCGTTGCTCAGGCGGGTGGCCCTCCTAGAATCCTTCGCCTGGTCATCCGGGAAGGGCTGCATGAGCGAGGGAGTCATACGCATCCGCGGGGCGCGCCAGCACAACCTGAAGCATCTCGACCTCGATCTGCGCACCGGCGAGATGACAGTTGTCACCGGACCCTCGGGCTCGGGCAAGTCCAGCCTCGTCTTCGACACCCTTTATGCCGAGGGCCAGCGGCGCTACGTCGAGACCTTCAGCGCCTATGCGCGCCAGTTCCTCGACCGCATGGACCGCCCCGCGGTCGACCAGGTGGACGGCGTGCCGCCGGCCATCGCCATCGACCAGACCAACCCGGTGCGCACCAGTCGCAGCACGGTCGGCACGATGACCGAGCTCAACGACCACCTCAAGCTGCTCTATGCGCGTGCCGCCGAGCTCTACGACCGCCAGACCGCGCAGCGCGTTCGCCACGACACGCCGCACAGCATCCACGACGACCTGCGCGAGCGTGCCGCAGCCGCGGGCGACCCTCGAGTGGTCATCACTTTTCCGGTGGAGCTGCCCGAGCAGGTGACGCCCGACGAAGTGGCGCAGTGGCTGTCCGCCAGCGGCTTCGCACGGGTGCAGGGCGAGCGGGTGGTCGGTCACCGCAAAGTGCTCGATGTGGTCGCCGACCGTCTGCGCCTGGGCGCTGCCGAGCCGGCGCGGGTGATCGAGGCCGTGGAACTGGCGCTGCGCCGCGGCGGCGGCCGCGTCGACGTGCATGTGATGGCGGCAAGCGCAGGCGGCGAGCCGACGGTGGTCGAGGTCTGGCGCTACAGCAGTGGCCTGCATTGCCCCGACAGCGACCTGCGCTATGCCGAGCCCCAGCCCGCGCTGTTCAGCTTCAACTCGGCGCTGGGTGCCTGCGACACCTGCCGCGGCTTCGGCCGTGTCATCGGCGTCGATCTGAGCCTGGTGATCCCCGACCACCGCAAGACGCTGCGCGCCGGGGCCATCAAGCCGATGCAGACGCCGGCCTGGAAGGAATGCCAGGACGACCTGATCAAGTATGCGGGCGAGGCCGGGGTTCCGCGCGACACGGCCTGGAACCAGCTCACGCCGGCGCAGCAGGCCTGGGTGATCGAGGGCAGCCCGAACTGGAACGGCAACTGGAACCAGCACTGGTATGGCGTGCGGCGCTTCTTCGGCTACCTGGAGAGCAAGGCCTACAAGATGCACATCCGGGTGCTGCTGTCGAAGTACCGCAGCTACACGCCGTGCCCGGACTGCTGCGGCGCGCGCCTGAAGACCGAGGCGCTGCTGTGGCGCCTGGGCAGCGCCGCCGATGCCCGGCGCGCCCTGGGCGAGGGCGTCGGCGCGCAGGTGCCCTTCATGCCCGCAGGTGTAGCCTGGAGCGCCGACCAGCTGCAGGCACTGCCCGGGCTGTGCCTGCACGATCTCATGGTGCTGCCGCTGCATCGACTGCAGCGATTCTTCGAGCGGCTGGAACTGCCCGATGTGCTGCTGGACGAAGCGCTCAAGCTGCTGCTGGCCGAAATCCGCACGCGGCTGACCTACCTGTGCGACGTCGGCCTGGGCTATCTGTGCCTGGACCGACAGAGCCGCACACTCTCGGGCGGAGAGGTGCAGCGCATCAACCTCACCACCGCGCTGGGCACCTCGCTGGTGAACACGCTGTTCGTGCTCGATGAACCCAGCATCGGCCTGCATCCGCGCGACATGAGCCGCATCGTGCAGGCCATGCACCGCTTGCGCGATGCAGGCAACACGTTGGTGGTCGTCGAGCACGACCCGGCGGTGATGCTGGCTGCCGACCGGCTGATCGACATGGGCCCGGGCCCGGGCGAGCGCGGCGGGCGCATCGTCTTCGACGGCACGCCCGACCAGGCTCGCCATGCCGACACGCTGACCGGTGCATACCTCGGTGGGCGCAAGCAGGTCGGACTGGGGTTGCGCCGCCATGTGGGCGAGGCCACGCCGCGGCTGCTGCTCGAAGGCGCGCGCGAGCACAACCTGCGTCGGCTCGATGTCGAGTTCCCGCTGCAGCGACTGGTGGTCGTCACCGGTGTCTCGGGTTCGGGCAAGAGCACGCTGGTACAGGACGTGCTCGTGCCGGCGCTGCTGCGCCACTTCGGCAAACCGGCCGAGGCCAGCGGCGCGCACGACCGGCTGCTCGGCGCCGACTGGCTGGCCGATGCCGTGTTCGTCGACCAGTCGCCCATCGGCAAGACAGCGCGCAGCAACCCGGCCAGCTATGTCGGCGCGTTCGACGAGATCCGCAAGCTCTTCGCGCAGGCGCCGCTGGCGGTCGAGCGCCAGTACGGCGCCGGCATGTTCAGCTTCAATGCCGGCGACGGCCGCTGCCCCACCTGCGGCGGCTCGGGGTTCGAGCATGTCGAGATGCAGTTCCTGTCGGATGTGTACCTGCGCTGCCCGGACTGCGATGGCAAGCGCTTTCGCGCCGAGCTGCTGGAGGTCAAGCTCGAGCGGCTGCTGGGCGCCGGCCCGGCCGCCGAGGACAGGCGCCTGTCGGTGGCCGATGTGCTGGAGCTCACGGTGGCCGAGGCCTGCCGCGTCTTTGCCGGAGATGGCGCGGTATTGACGCGGCTGCAACCCCTGATCGACGTCGGCCTGGACTACCTGCGCCTGGGCCAGCCGGTGCCCACGCTCAGCGGCGGTGAAGCCCAGCGCCTGAAGCTGGCCGGTTTCCTGGCCGACGCCGCCCAGGGCCCGCGCCAACCGGCCGCGCGCAAGGGCACGCTGTTCCTGTTCGACGAGCCCACCACCGGCCTGCACTTTGACGACATCGCCAAGCTCATGCGCTCGCTGCGGCGGCTGCTCGAGGCCGGGCACTCGCTCATCGTCATCGAGCACAACCTCGACGTCATCCGCAGCGCCGACTGGATCATCGACCTCGGACCCGAGGGCGGCGAGGATGGCGGACGCATCGTCTGCACCGGCACGCCCGAGGACGTGCGGGCGCATCCGCACTCGCACACCGGGCGCGCGCTGCGCGAGTACGACGGCGCGCTGGGCACGCGCGAGCGCGATGCGGCGTTCGACGGCCGGCCGCTGCAGCAGCGCCTGCGCGAGCGGCGCGACGAGGCCATCCGCATCGTCAACGCTCACGAGCACAACCTGCGCGGGCTGACGGTCGAGATTCCGCGCGGCCGCTTCAGCGTCATCACCGGGGTGTCGGGCTCGGGCAAGAGCACGCTGGCCTTCGACATCCTGTTCAACGAGGGCCAGCGCCGCTATCTCGAGAGCCTCAACGCCTACGCGCGCAGCATCGTGCAACCGGTCGGGCGGCCCGAGGTCGACGCCGTCTGGGGCATACCGCCCACGGTGGCGATCGAACAGCGGCTGTCGCGCGGCGGGCGCAAGAGCACCGTGGCCACCACCACCGAGGTCTGGCACTTCCTGCGCCTGCTGTGGGTGAAGCTGGGCCTGCAGCGCTGCGTGCACGATGGCGCCGAGGTGCGGCCACAGAGCGTGGAGAGCATCGCCGCCCAGCTGCTGCGCGACTACGCCGGCCGCCACGTGGGCTTGCTGGCGCCGCTGGTGGTGGCACGCAAGGGCGTCTACACCGACCTGGCCAAGTGGGCCAAGGCGCGCGGCCACACCCATCTGCGCGTCGATGGCGAGTTCCTGCGTGTCGACCCCTGGCCGCGGTTGGACCGTTTTCGAGAACACACCATCGAACTGCCGGTGGGCGACCTCACGGTGCGTGCCGACGCCGAGGGCGAACTGCGCGAGCTGCTGGCGCGCGCGCTCGACCTGGGCAAGGGCGTGCTGCATGTGCTGGCGCCGCTGGACGGCCTGCACGAAGCGCTGCGCGAGGGCCGCTCCAGTGCCGGCATCGGCACGCTGCGCGTGTTCTCCACGCGTCGCGCCTGCCCGCAATGCGGCACCAGCTACCCCGAGCCAGATCCGCGCCTGTTCTCGTACAACAGCGCGCATGGCTGGTGCACCAGTTGCGTCGGCACCGGGCTGGCGCTCAGCCGCGAGCAGCGGCGCGCACTCGACGACAGCCGGCGCGACGACGACTCCAACGGCCGCGAGCAGCGCCTGGCGGGGGCCGAGCCCGAGCTCGACGACCTGGCCGACACGCCCTGCCCGGACTGCGCCGGTAGCCGCCTGAACCCGGTGGCGCGCGCCATCACCTTCGACGGCCACGCCATCACCGAGGTGGCGCGATGGTCGGTCGGCCAGGCGCGCGCCTGGGCCCAGGGCTTGCAGCTGCAGGGGCGCGACGCGGCGATCGCACGCGACGTGGTGTCCGAGGTGGCGGCGCGGCTGGCCTTCCTCGAAGACGTGGGCCTGGGCTACCTCACCCTGGACCGGGCTGCGCCCACGCTGTCGGGCGGCGAAGCGCAGCGCATCCGCCTGGCCGCTCAACTGGGGAGCAACCTCCAGGGCGTGTGCTACGTGCTGGACGAACCCACCATCGGCCTGCATCCCCGCGACAACGCCATCTTGCTGCGTGCGCTGGCGCGCCTGAGCGCGCAGGGCAACACGCTGGTGGTGGTGGAGCACGACGAGGACACCATCCGTCGTGCCGACCACCTCATCGACATCGGCCCCGGCGCCGGCCGGCGTGGCGGGCAGGTGGTGGCGCAGGGCAGCGTGGCCGCGCTGCAGGCCGAGCCCGCTTCGGTCACCGGGCGCCTGCTGGCGCAGCCGCTGCGCCATCCACTGCGCCCGCGGCGGCGCGTGAACCTCGCCACCGATCACCTGGCGCTGCGCGGCGCACGGCTGCACAACCTGCAGGACATCGACGTATCGGTGCCGTTGCAGCGCCTGGTGGCGGTGACCGGCGTCTCGGGCTCGGGCAAGAGCACGCTGGCGCGTGACGTGCTGCTGGCCAACGTGCAGGCTGCGCTGACCGCGCGCGGCGGCGGCGGGCGCTCGAACCGCGGCGTCGACTTGGGCGTGCCGGCCTGGGTGGGCTGCGCGGGCCTGGAGGGCACAGCACTCGTCGAGCGCGTGCTCGAGGTCGACCAGACGCCGATCGGCAAGACACCGCGTTCCTGCCCGGCCACCTACATCGGCTTCTGGGATGCCATCCGCAGGCTCTTTGCCGAGACGCTGGAGGCCAAGGCGCGCGGCTATGCCGCCGGCCGCTTCAGCTTCAACACCGGCGAGGGCCGCTGCCCTGCATGCGAGGGGCAAGGCGTGCGCACCATCGAGATGAGCTTCCTGCCCGACGTGAAGCTGCCCTGCGACCAGTGCCACGGCATGCGCTTCAACCCGCAGACGCTGGCCGTGAGCTGGCGCGGGCGCAGCATCGGCGAGGTGCTGCGCATGGAAGTCGACGAAGCGGTGGAGTTCTTCGCCAGCATGCCGGCCATCGCCCACCCGCTGAAGCTGTTGCAGGACGTCGGGCTGGGCTACCTCACCCTGGGCCAGCCCTCGCCCACGCTGTCGGGCGGCGAGGCCCAGCGCATCAAGCTTGTCACGGAGTTGGCCAAGGTGCGCGACGAACTGCCGCTGTCCACCGAGGCCGCCGACGCCCGCGCGCCGCGGCGCGGACCGCGCGCGCCGCACACCTTGTATGTGCTCGACGAGCCCACGGTGGGCCTGCACATGGCCGATGTCGAGCGCCTCATCCGGGTGCTGCACCGCTTGGTCGACGGCGGTCACAGCGTGGTGGTGATCGAGCACGACCTCGACGTCATCGCCGAAGCCGACTGGGTGGTCGACCTGGGCCCGGAAGGCGGCGCGCAGGGCGGTCGCGTCGTTGCCGCCGGCACGCCCGAGCACCTGGTGGAGCAGGGCACTCACACTGGCGTGGCGCTGAGGCCGGTGCTGGCGCGGTAGTTCGACCCCTGGGGACCGGCTCGACGTTTCGTCGACCGGCAGCGCCGCGTGGCCGGGCGCCAGCGCTACTTCTCGGCCGGCTGCGAAGCGCCGCCGCTGGCCTTCTGGGCCACGGCACCAGCGGTGCGGGCCACCGCCTGTGCGCCGCGCTCCACGCCACTGGCCGCGGCAACCACGCCGCGACGCACGCCCTGTGCCGCCGCACTGGCGCCGCTTTGTACGCCGCGCTCCACAGCCCGCGCGCCCTTCTCGATGCCCGATGCGGCAGCGCTGGCGCCCCTGACGACCGTACCTCGCACGCGATCGACCAACCCGGGTTCTGCCGCAGTCGTCGGCTGGGCAGCAGCAGATCCGCAGGCGATGACCGCCAGCAGCAGGGGGCGAATGGAACGACCGGCAAAACGCAGCGAGAGCATGGTTGGACACCGCGCGGTAGCGAGGATGCCGTGATCGTACGACAGGCGTCGTACGCACGACCAGGTCGAGTCAGGGCGACCTGCACGCCCGATAGAAGTCGCGCTCCGGCCGGTACGCCTGGGTTTGAACGTCGAGCAAGCCCAGCACGGAGTGGAAGTAGTGGTCATGCGAGACGGGCTCGTCCAGGCGCTGCTGCAGGCACGCGCGCGTGACGCCGGTGCGCAGCGCGAAGCCGGGTGACATCCACGTGATCCAGGGCACGTGCTTCTGGGTGTCTGGGGCCATGGCGTAAGGCAAGCCGTGCAGGTACAGGTTGTGCTCGCCCAGCGATTCACCGTGGTCGGATACATACAGCAGCGCGGTGTCGGCCTGGTCCGACTTCGCCTGCAGCCAGTGGATCGTCGCGGCCAGGAAGTGGTCGGTGTAGGCGATCGTGTTGTCGTATGCGTTGACCACCTCCTCGCGGCTGCAATCCTGCAGCGCGGCACTGCGGCACTCGGGGCGGAAGCGCTTGAATGCGGCCGAGTATCGTTTGTAGTAGGCGGGGCCGTGGCTGCCCATCTGATGCATCACGAGCACGATTCCACGCGCGCGACGATCACCCGGCATGGACGCGATGCGCGCATCCAGGTCCGACAGCATGACTTCGTCGCGGCACTCGCCATCGGCGCAAAGCGCGTTGTCTCCCAGCTTGCTCGTGTTCACGTTGGGAACCCGGTCGCACACCCCCTTGCAGCCGGCCTGATTGTCCAGCCACAACACGGCCAGACCAGCGTGGTGCAGCACGTCGACCAGCGACTCGTGTCGCGCGGTGGCGCCGTCGAACTCCGTGCGCGACATGTGCGAGAACATGCAGGGCACGGATGCGGCCGTGCTGGTGCCGCATGACCTGGCCTGGCGCTGGCTCACCACGCCCAGCACCGCCAGTTCGGGCGTCGTGTCGAGTGCGTAGCCGTTGAGCCCGAAGTGGTCGGCGCGCGCCGTCTCCCCGAGCACCAGCACCAGCAGCGGCGGGCGGCGAGCGGACGAGGGCGGTGCCACCGCCGCGTCGCGCCCCAGGGGCCGCAGGGGCTGAGGCGCAGCCTTGAGTTGCGCCGCGACCACCTGGGCGGCGGCAACCACCGTGTTGAGCGGGTTGACCAGGTAGCGCAGGGGCCGGTGCTCGCGCACCGCCGACGACAATGGCTGGAACACCGCCAACAGCGCCAGCACGGCCACCGCCGCCGCTGCGCCTGCGGCCAGCAGGTTGTGCCGCAACTGCCCGGGCCACGGCCGAGTCGCAATCGGGATGCGCCAGGTCCACCAGGCCGGCAACAGGCCGAGCATGGACACGGTCAGCAACAGGCTGGGTGTCATCAGATCGGCAGCTTCGGCGGCATGCGTCTGTGCCACGTTCACGAGCATCGCGCGATCGATGACGACGCCGTAGCCGAGCATGAAATGGGTCGCCACCGCGCTGGTCACCAGCGCTGCGACGAGCGCCGGGCGCAGGGTCCGTCGCCAGGCCAGGAGGCCCAGCAGCACCACCAGAAGCGCCGCGAGCGCAGTGCCCAGTCCGATTGCAAAGATGAAGCCGTTCCATCCCTGCAGCAGTCCATACTGGTAAAGGGCACGCCACAGCGCGAGGTTGCCCAGCGTGGCGATCCACAGTGCCGTGGCCAGCACCGGCCACAGGGGGTGCAGGCCGGGCCGCAGCGGGTGGATCACCCGGCGCCGGCCCGTGTCCAGGGTGCGGGCGTCAGTCGTCACTTGCGCGATCCAGGTAAGGCCAGCGGCGCTCGGCGCTGCGGCGCAGCGCATCTCCCGCTAGCGCAACCCACCAGCAGGTGACCGCGCTCCACAGCGTGTGGCTCATGAAGTGGGCACCGCGCCACTGCTGCGCCAGGCCAAACGCTGTGCCGACCAGCAGAGCGGCGCACAGCCAGGCCCGCGCGATGCGTTCGTCCACGCCGCGGAACGCCAAATGGCCACTCACGAAAGCGAAGCCGGCAGTCGCGTGCCCCGCCGGGAAGCAATGGCCTGGCGCAGAGCCGGCGTCAGTTGCCGATGTCGACAGTCGACCCGGATCGACCCAGCCGCCGAAAGCCGACAGGTCCCACGGGCAGTGGATGCTGCTGACGTGCTTGAGCAGGCTGACGGTCAGCACCGCGCCGAGCACGCTGACCGCACATTGGAGGCGTCGGCCCAGCGACAGGCGACGCAGCGGGCCGATCGGCCACCAGATCGCCAGGCACAGCGCGGTGGCCGCCGCCCAGGCCAGCCACCGACCGCCATCGTGAATCACGCCTTGCAGCAGCCAGTGCCCACGCGCGGCGAAACCCTCAGGGCCGCCCGCCACCCGCGCCAGTGGGTAGTCGAGGCCCGTTGCATCCCAGGCCACGGCAGGCAGGGCCGGGATCGTGAACGCGGCCCACCATCGGGCCATGCGATCGTCTGTCATGGCCGGCTACCGTAGGGAGCCGGCCTTAAGCAGGTCTTAAGTGCCCCGGTGGCCCCGCGGGCGGTACTGGGCCGTGTCCAGGGATGAGGCTCGGGGCGCGACAATGCGGACCATGCGTGTGTTGGTGGTCGAAGACGACGAAGGCATCTCGTCGGGCCTGCGTTCGCAGTTGCGCCAGCAGGGTTGCGCGGTCGATGTGGCGGACACCATGGCCCGCGCCTGGGCCGCTCTCGCGGCTGAACCCTTCGATCTGGTGCTGCTCGACCTGGGCCTGCCCGACGGCGATGGCAGCGCTTTGCTCTCCCGTCTGCGAGCGCAGCCGTCGGGCACCGTGCCTGACGCGGCGACACCTGTTCTGGTCATGACTGCGCGCGACGAGGTGCCATCGCGGATTGCCGCGCTCGACCTCGGGGCCGACGACTATGTCGTCAAGCCGTTCGACGTGGGCGAACTGACGGCGCGCATGCGTGCGTTGCGTCGCCGCAGTGTCGGTCGCGCGCAGCCACGCGTGGTGCTGGGCGATGTGGAGCTCGATCCGGCGGCCCGCCAGGCTTGGCGTGGCGGCGTCGCCGTGGAACTGTCCGCCCGCGAATTCGCGGTGTTGCTGGCGCTGGCCGAGGTGCGCCCGCGCGTGCTGTCCAGGCTGCAGATCGAGGAGCGCCTGTACGACTGGGGCGCCGCCGGTGTCGAGAGCAATGCCATCGAGGTGCACGTGCACAGACTTCGCCGCAAGCTGGGCGACGACATCATCCGCACGCTGCGCGGCGTGGGCTATTTCGTGGCTGCGACATGAGGAAACCGCAGGGGCCCGCAGGAGTGCGGCAGGGGTACAGACCGACGCTCGGCAGGCGGCTGTTGGCCTGGGGTCTGGGCGCGCTGCTCATCGTGTGGGTGGCGATGGTGGCCGCGGGCTTCCACGCCGGCTGGCACGAGGCCGACGAGTTGACCGACGGGCATCTCGCCGGCGTTGCAGCGCTGCTGCTCGCCGAGCGCGACAACCGATTCGCCGATGAGCGGCTGATGCCACCGCCGCCGCCGGGCGGTGCAATCTTGCGCGCGCACGACTACCAGCGGTCGATGAGCGTGGCGGTCTGGGGTTCCGACGGGCGCCTGCTCAGTCGCTTCGGCAGTGCGCCAACGCCGGCGTTCGAGCCCGATGAGGGCTATGCCACGCTCGAGCTGGGACAGCCGGCGACGCGCTGGCGCGCATATGCACGGTGGAACGGGCCTTCGCGCGAGCGGCGGGTGATGGTGCTGGTGAGCATGCCCGAGCACGACGATCTGGCGTGGGACATTGCAGGCCAGGTGGCTGAGCCCGGCCTGTGGTTGCTGCCCGTCGTGGCCGTGGTACTCGGATGGGCGCTGCGACGTGCGATGCAGCCGTTGAGGCAACTGGCCGATCGAGTCCAGGCCCTCGACGTCCGCACGGTGCAGAACATCGACCCCCTGCCACGACACCGGGAATTGGCGCAGCTCGCGCATGCCGTCAATACGCTGGGACAGCGCTACCAGGCTGCGCTGGCCAACGAGCGGCAACTGGCCAATGAGCTGGCCCACGAACTGCGCACGCCGCTGGCTTCACTGGCCTTGCATGCAGCAAACGTGCGCGGCCCCCTGGCAGACGAAGACCGGACGCAGGCGCTCGATCGGATCGAGCGCGACGCCAGGCGCGTGGCGCAGATGCTGGACCAGCTGCTGGCCCTGGCACGCGCCAGCCGTGTCGAGCTGGAAGAGGCGGCCGTCGAGTGCGACCTGGCCGTGTTGGGTCGCGATGTGCTCGGCCGCTATGCACAAGCCGCGCTCGACAGCGGGCACGCGTTGTCGATGCGCGCGCCCGATTCCGTGCCGATGCGGGGGCACCCGCTGCTGCTGGAAATGATTCTGCGCAACCTCGTGGAGAACGCGCTCGCTCACACGCCCGCGGGTGCGTCGATCGAACTCGCGCTCGATGCCCAGGGGCGCTGGTTGCAGGTCAGCGACGACGGCGAGCGTGTCGCGGGTCGCAATGGTCCACGCGTGGATGCGCCCGGCACGGCCGCGCCTGGGGGCGCGGCCGGACGATCGTCGGGCCCGGCGCTCGGGCTTGGACTGGGCCACAGGCTGGCGCACAAGATAGCCGCCATGCACGGCGGCCACTTCGGGACAGCGAACCCGCTTCAGCCGTTCACGACCACCTACCGCATGACCTGGGGCGACGGCCACGGCGGTTGAACGCAGGCCCCTCGGCGAGTTGCCGGGGTCAGCGCGTTCACATCAGCAGCGTGGAGCTCGGAGCGAGCAGACGCTGTTCCCAGGTCGACTGGGGGGTTGCCTGCGCTGGCTCGGCGCTCGGCTCATGCAGGCCGATGCCCATCAGGGCCACGGCGCGGTTCTGCAGCGAGGTGGCGTGGTCGTGGTCGCCGCAACGGTCGAGCACATCGCTGACGCGCAGCAGCAGCTTGGCCTCGCAATGGGCGTCGCTGACGCGGCCGGCCAGCGCCGCGACTTCCAATGCGCGGGTGCGGGCGCGGTCACGTGCCGCCATGCCGGCGTAACGATCATGCTCGGCGCGATCGCGCTGCTGCTCGGCCAGCGTGCAGCTCAGCTCGGCCAGTTCGCAACCCAGGTCGAGTTGCAGGTCGTGGCCGGGCGCTGCCTCGCCCCAGTGCAGGGCCTGTTCCAGGTAACCCTCGGCGCTGTCGAGCGAGTCCAGTGCCTTGAGCGCGCGCGCGACCTGGGTCAGCGATTGCACCATGTCGTGCGGCCGCTTGAACACGCCCGCCAGGTCGAGCACCCGCAATGCCAGCTTCAGCGCCTGGCGCGCGCGGCCATCGGTCAACGGCTCGCCTGCCACATCCTGCAGGGTTGCGGGGGCGGACGGGTCGGCAACGAAGGCGGCGCGGCGCGGGTTCTTCATGCGCATGATCCTAGGCGCCGGGCGCCGCTTTGCCTTCCCCGCACACCGGGGGTCGCGCCGTCGTCGTGCGTGCAGGCTGGCACGCATCGACGGGGCCGGAGCGCGCGTCCCCGGGGTGGGCGGTGACCGGGTGGGGGCGCCCGGTCAGATTTGAGTCGCCGGGTCGCCCCAGGTCTGCTCCACGTCCTGTCGGTTCACCATCAGCCGAGCCTGGGCGCGTGACTGCAGGGCCAGCCGCTGGAGCTCGAGCTCGTGGTAGGACTCGAAGTGGGCCAGAGCCTGCTCGAAACGACCCAGCGCCTTGTAGCACCGGTGCAGCGCCCGGTGCACACGCATGCGCGTGGTGGTGTGCTCGTGCTGGCGCAGGCCGTCGAGCGTCCGTTGCAGCTCGATCACGGCTTCGTCGTGCTGGCCCTGCGCGGCCCGAAGTTCCCCCAACAGGTAGCGCGAGCGCAGCGCCACCGCAGTCCAGCCGTGGCTCTCGGCCTGCAGGATGGTGTTGCGCACGTACTGCTCACCGAGAACGTAGTGACCCAGCAGCGTGTGCAGCTCTCCGAGGTTGCCGCGCACCACGGTCTGCCGGTAGACGTCGCAGCCTCGCAGCACAAGCTCCAGTGCCTGCTCGGCGTAACGCAGGCCCCGCGACAGGAAGCCATGCGCCTCGCTGTTCTCGCCACGCTCGCTCAGCAGGTGATAGGCGCTGATGGCCACTGCCGCCAGGTTGTTCAGGGCCATCAGCGCCGGCTCGTCGCTGCCTTGTTCGCGCGCCCGCGCGAGTGCTCGGCCGAGGTAGCGCTCGCCGCGCTCGGGATCGCCCAGCCGGTCATGGCAAATGCCCAGGCGATTGAGCGCCAATGCCTCCTCGGCTGGCAGATGGCGTCGGCGCGCCAGGTCGAAGGCCGCGGCCGCCTGGCGCAGTGCTTCTTCATGCAGGCCGATTTCGGTGTATGCCGTTGCCAGCAGACACTGCGTGGCGCACAGCCGCGGACCGTCGTCCAGACGTTGCCAGACCACCAGCGCCCGCCGGGCTGTCATGGCGGCGTCCTCGAAGTGACCCAGTCGCCACTGGTGGGCCGCCAGCAGGTCGAGCGCCCGTCCGCCGTCGGCGTCCGGACTCCGGGCCACCAGGGCGCGCTCCACCGCCAGCGATGCCTGCTCGGCCCCTTGCTCGTGGTCGCCGCGGGCGAGCGCCGCCGCGCTGGCTTCGAGCAGCTGCGCGAGGTCCGGGTCGTGGTTGTCGGGCAGGGCGGGTTGCGACATGCAGGGCCTCCGGTCGCCCGTGTCGCGGGCATCCGGCGCTGCGCTTCAACCCGCCGTCGGCGGTACGCGGGCGGCGGTCGAACGCGGCACTGCACGCGAGTATGAACGCATCTGACGCCAGATGCGCCAGCCCAGCAACACGCCCAGCACGGCAGCGTAAATCGTCCACAGTTCGAAGTCGTTCTTGCCGGCTCGCATCCAGAAGAAGTGCAGCAGCGCCAGCAGGGCGATGGCGTAGACCGCGCGATGCAGCGCCTTCCAGTTGGCAGCTCCCATGGCCCGCATGGCCCGGCCGAACGAGGTGGCAGCCAGCGGGGCCAGCAGCAGCAGCGAGAGCGCACCCACCAGGATGAAGGGCCGCTTGGCGATGTCGGCGGCGATGTCGGCCCACGTGAAGCCCATGTCGAGCCACGCGTAACACAGGAAGTGCACGCATGCGTAGAACGCGGTGTAGAGCCCGAGCATGCGACGCCAGCGGGCCAGCGCGCTCCAGCCCGTCCACTCCCGCAACGGGGTGACGGCCAGCGTGGCGCACAGCAGGCGCAGCGTCCACTCGCCGCTGCGCCGGATCAGGGCTTCGGCGGGATTGGGCCCCAACGCATCGGTCGCGGCGCCCCAGGCCAGGTGCACCAGCGGCAGCAGGCACAGTCCGAACAGGACCGGGCGCGCCAGCCGGTGCATCCACAGGCGATGCAGTCGATCGTGCAGGCTTGCCGGCGTGGCGCTCGCCATCAGAAGTGCCGCGCCAGGTCCATACCCGCGTAGAGCTGGCCCACCTGCGCCTCATAGCCATTGAACATCAGCGTGGGCCTCTTCTTGGTGAAGAGACCATCCTCGCCGATGCGTCGCTCATGGGCCTGGCTCCAGCGGGGATGGTCCACCTTCGGGTTGACGTTGGAGTAGAAGCCATACTCCTGGGGCGCGGCCTTGACCCACGCCGTGCGCGGCTCACGCTCGACGAAGCGGATGCGCACCAGCGACTTGCCGCTCTTGAAGCCGTACTTCCACGGCACGACCAGTCGCAGCGGCGCGCCGTTCTGCGGCGACAGCACTTCACCATACATGCCGAAGGCGAGCAGCGTCAGCGGATGCTGCGCTTCGTCCATGCGCAGGCCCTCGACATAGGGCCACTCCAGCACGCGTGAGGACACGCCGGGCATTGTCTTGGGATCGGCCAGGGTATGGAACTCGACGAACTTCGCGTTGGCGGTGGGCTCCACCCGGCGGATGAGTTCGGCCAGCGGCCACCCCACCCAGGGGATCACCATCGACCAGCCCTCGACGCAACGCAGCCGATAGATGCGCTCTTCCATCGGTGCGAGCTTCAGCAGAGCGTCGATATCGAACACCTGCGCACGCTTGACCTCGCCGTCCACCGCCACCGTCCAGGGGCGTGTGCGCAAGGTGTGCGCCTGGCGAGCCGGATCGGCCTTGTCGGTGCCGAACTCGTAGAAGTTGTTGTAGCTGGTCGCATCCTGGCGTGAGGTGTGGCGCTCCATCGTCACCGCACCGGCCACGCCGCTGCGCGCTGCGGGCAGGGGCGTGCCGGCCGGTCCGCCCGACCTGGCCTGCGCCAGGGCATCGCGTGCGGCCCAGGTGGCCAGCGCCGGCCCCAGCGCACCGGCCGCTACCGATCGCAGCCAGTCGCGACGACCCATGGCCCAGGCGCGCGGCGTGATCTCGCAGGAGTGGGGATGATCGAGCCCACGCGCAGCACGTGAGCGGAAGGGGTGGCCCATGGTCAGTTGCTCCAGGCGTATGCGGGTTGGACGTAGCGGCCGGCCTGGACCTTACATCCAGCCCGACGGCTACGCTGGCCAGCGGAGCGGCAACCCTCTTGCCGCCCGGGAGACGCCGTGCACGCCGCCGTCGGCGGAGCTACAGATTGCCGTAGGAGTGCAACCCAGTGAGAAACATGTTCACGCCCAGGAAGGCGAAGCTGGTGACCAGCAACCCGGCCAGCGCCCACCAGGCCGACACCGCACCGCGCAAGCCCTTCATCAGCCGCATGTGCAGCCAGGCGGCGTAGTTGAGCCACACGATCAGGGCCCAGGTCTCCTTCGGGTCCCAGCTCCAGTAGCCGCCCCAGGCCTCGGCGGCCCAGAAGGCGCCCAGGATGGTGGCGATCGTGAAGAAGGCGAAACCCACCGCGATGGCGCGGTACATCAGGTCATCGAGCACCTGGGGCGCCGGCAGTCGTTCGGCGATGCGCCGGCGGGCGGCCAGGATCGCGCCCACCACCAGGGCCGCGATGCCGAAGTACACCGCCCAGTAGCTCGACAGGCCCTCCAGCGCCTTCTGCCGGAACACCACCGGCTGCAGGCACAGTGCCATGCCGATGATCCCCAGCGGCGCCAGCTTCCACCAGCGCGTCTCACCGGCCTGGTGCTGCAGCAGGTAGGCAAATGCCACCATCGCCGCCAGCGAGAAGGTGCCGTAGCCCACGAAGTTGGCCGGCACGTGCAGCTTCATCCACCAGCTCTGCAGCGCCGGTACCAGCGGCTGGATCTCGTGCGCGCCGCGCACCGCGGCATACCAGGCGAGAAAGCCGACCGCGGCGGAGACCACCAGCATGACGAACGCACCCAGCGCGCGCGTGCGGTAGTGCTGCTCGTAGTACAGGTAGAACAGCGCCGTGAGCCAGCAGAACATCACGAACACCTCGTAGAGGTTGCTCACCGGGATGTGTCCGATGTCCGGTCCGATCTGGTGGCTCTCGTACCAGCGCACCAGGGTGCCCACCAGCGCCATGCCCACACCGGCCCAGGCCAGCCGCGAACCCATGCGCTGCGCGGTGTTGTCGTCGGCGCGGACGAACAACCCGATCCAGTACATCACCGTGCTCATCACGAAGAGCACGCACATCCACAGGATGGCACTCTGGCTGGACAAGGCGTACTTGAGCAGAAACACCTGGTCGGCCCGCGCGAGATCGGCACCGAAGCCGTCAGTTCGCTGCGCGTACAGCGCGATGGCCGTCAGCGTGGCCGCGCCACAGGCGAGCGCCAGCGGACGCAGTGCCCCCCAGTACCAGCCCAACGCGACGACGACGGGCGCACTGGCGGCGAGGATGGCCAGCTCGTAGCCGTCCATCGACGCACGATAGCGATGCAGGGCGAAGGCGGCGCCCGCCACCACCAGCGCGGCAAACATCCAGTCGAATGTGCTGCGCCCCGACAGCAGGCCTTTGCGGCCGAGCGGGATGGAGGCGGCGGTCGCGGACGAGACGGCGGTGGGCGAGGTCATGGCGTCTTCTCCAGCAAGGCAGCCTGGAACTGGTCGAATTCGGCGTCGGCGTCGAGCGTTCGTCGGGTGGTCGACAGCGCCACCCTGACGCGGGTGTGGCCGCCAGGCTCGGGTTGCAGCCAGATCCACAGGCGCCGCTCGCGGATATAGAGCATCGCGAAGACGCCGACGATCAGCAGCACGGCGCCCAGGTAGACCAGGTTGCGACCCGGAGCGCGCGCCACCTGGAACACGCTGGCTTGGATCTGCGTGTAGTCGTCAAGTTGCAGCCACACGGGCGCTGGGTAGTACGCAGCGTCGGACCAGGCCATCATCGCCTGCTGCATGAATCGTTGCGTGCCTTCGCCCAGCGGCAGCGCGCCCAGGCCGGCCTGCTCGCGCGCGAGGTTCGCCAGTTCGAACAGGCTGCCGCTGAGGATGCGCAGCAGCACCTCGCTCATGCGCGTGCGCTCGTCCTGCGGAACCTGCGACTCGATGAACTCGGCCAGCGCGGGCAGCCCGCCCGGCAGGGGATCGGCGCCAGGGGCGCTGGCCGCGGCCGATGCGGGCCTCACGCGCTCGGCACCTGCGTACAGCGCCAGCGCGCGCAGGGCGGTGGCCTGGATCTGGTCGCGCATCTGCGGTCGGTCTGCCGGTGTGGCCAGGCTCGCGTAGCGCTGCGCGGCCTTCTCGCGCAGCACGGGGTCCAGCAATGCGGCGCGTGCACGCAGCCAGTCGTCGGGGCTGTCGTTCGCGTCTGCCGGAATTCGCAGGTAGCGGAACGGCTCGGCGGGTGTGTCGCGCACGCCGGCCAGGAACACACGCTGGCCGTCCATGTCGACCGGCAGCATGTAGTTCTGGTATTCGCGCGCCTGCCCGCTCGCATCGCGAAGCTTGTAGGTGAACGACGGTCCGATGTTTCGAGTGGTGCGCTTGCCGGGAGGCCGGGCGGCCGAGCCCAGGTGACGCTCGATGGTGGCCCCCAACCCGGCGGCCGACGCGGCAGCTTCGGAGGCGGACGCGGAAGCGGTGCCCACGCCATCGGGTGCGGCTGCACCGCCGACCTCTTCGACGTTGATGACACGCAGGCCGGTGTACTCCAGCCGCAGGGACTGCTGCGCTCCGGTCAGTTCAGTGGTCTGCCCCACCGTGCCTTGCAGATCGAAGCCCGGCCCGCCGGCCAGCGGGCGCGCACGCAGGCGCAGCAGCGAGCCGCCGTCGTCGAAGCTGCTCTGGTACATCGTGATGCCGCGGTGCGTGACGGGCTCATTGACCTTGACCGTGGCGGCGCGGGTGGCCCCGGTGTCGCGATCGTGGATGACGATCTCGCTGGCGAACAGCTTGGGCATGCCCGTCTCGTAGTGCTCGACGGAGAACTTGCGCAGCTCCACGTCAAACGGGAGGTCCTGCAAGACGACGCCGTCCGGCATGTTCAGTATCGCCACCCCCGCGCGGCCCCCCTCGGGTACCAGCAGGTTGGCCCTGAACGTCGGGCTCGTGGCCGACAGCCGGTGCTGGGCCGGCACGTCGCGCACCAGGCCGGAACCGCTGTATGAGCTCTTGCCCTGCCAGGCCATCTGTGCCCGCACCACGAGGTCGCCATCCAGCAGGCCGCCCAGGCACACCAGCACTATGGCCGAGTGCGCCGCCAGGTAGCCGATCTTGTGCGCCATGCCCTTGCGAGCGGCGATCATGGTGCCGTTGGTGCGGACCTGCGCGCGTGCCTGCCAGCCCAGCGCGGCCAGCAACGCATGGCTGCGCTGCAGCATGGCATCGGGCGTCGAGGCCAATACGGCCTCGGCCCGATGGTGGAATGCCGCCAGTGATTGTTCGCGCACCTGCTCCTTGAACGTGCGCAGTTCGGCCAGGATCTTGGGCGTGTTGCGGGCGATGCACAGGCTGGTCGAGATCACCAGGAAGCCCAGGATCACCAAGAACCAGCCCGCGCTGTAGACGGTGTAGAGCCCCACCGCCGCGAACACTTCCGCCCAGTACGGCCCGAACTGGTTGACGTAGTTGACGTAGGGCTCGTTCTGCTGCACGACGGTGCCGATCACCGACGCGATGCAGATCAGTGTCAACAGCGCGATGGCAAAGCGCATCGACGCCAGCAGCTCATAGGCATCGCGCCAGGGCCGGGCAGGGGCGACGCTGGCGCTGGATGGGCCGGGGGATGACATGCGCGGGATTATCCGGTGGGGGGCCGTCCAAACGACGCGGGCCGGTCATCGACCGGCCCGTTGCAGGGGAAATGGCTGTGCCGGCTGGCTCAGCGCAGGCCAGCCATGTAGTCGGCCACGGCCTTGATTTCCTTGTCGGACATCTTCGCAGCGATGGTGGTCATCTGCGCCGAATTGGCCCGCTGACCCGCCCGGAACGCCACCAGTTGCGCCTCGGTGTAGTCGGCATGCTGGCCGGCCAGGCGCGGATACTCGGCCGGTATGCCAGCGCCCGACGGGCTGTGGCAGCCGGCGCATGCCGGCACTTGCTTGGCGGCGATGCCGCCGCGATAGATCTTCTCGCCCAGCAGCAGCAGATCCTTGTTGCGCGCGGCACCGGGCTCGGCCTTCAGGCTGTTGTAATAGGCCGCGACATGCTTCAGGTCACCGTCGGCCAACGTGGCAGCCATGCCCGACATGATGGCATTGGCACGCTTGCCGGACTTGAACTCGGTGAGTTGCTTGACGAGGTAGTCGGCATGCTGGCCGGCCAGGATGGGGTTGGCCGGCGCGCCGCGGCTGCCGTCGACGGTGTGGCAGGCGACGCACACCTGGGCCGATGCCTGCCCCTTGGCCAGGTCGGGCTTGGCTCCAGCGGCATTCGCGGCGTCCGCGGCGAGGGTGGGCATGGCCACGGCGGCCAGAAGCGTCAGGGCGAGCAGCGACTTCATGTCGAGAGACCTTGGAATGGGCAAACCTGCGGATTTTACAATGCTCCATGACCACCTCGAACTCGAAGCACGCTGAACCCGATCCGCGGGAGCGCGCCGCCCTGGCCTGGACCCAGGGTGCCCGCTTTCTCACCACGGCCAGCCGCCTCGACGAGCTGCCGCCCCCCGGCCTGCCCGAGATCGCGTTCGTCGGCCGCAGCAACGCCGGCAAGTCCACGGCCATCAACACGTTGGCCCAGCAGCGCCAGTTGGCCTTCGCGTCCAAGACGCCAGGTCGCACGCAGCACATCAACTTGTTCGAGCTGGGCCCGCCCCAGGCGCCCGATGCACTCTGGGCCGACTTGCCGGGCTACGGCTACGCGGCGGTGGCCCGGGATGCCAAGCGACGCTGGCAGCAGGTGATGGCCGAGTATCTGGCCCATCGGCACTCGCTGGCAGGCGTGGTGATGATGGTCGACGCCCGCCATGGGTTCACCGATCTGGACCGCCAGTTGCTCGAGTTCGTTGCGCCGCGCGTCGGCGTGGGCGAGGTACACCTGCTGGTGCTGTTGACCAAGGCCGACAAGCTCAGTCGCCAGGAGGGACAGCGTGCGCTGGCGCAGGCTCAGCAGGTACTGGGCGAGGTGGCCACCGAATACGCCGACATCGGCATTGCCTTGTTCTCGGCGCTCACCCGCCAGGGCTTGGGCGACGCCGCGTGCACCTTGCGGGCCTGGATCGAGCCCGGGTGCTGAGTCGGGTCAGGGCCGGCCGATGAACAACACCACCCCGGTGCTGCCTCGGGGGGCGTGGGTCAGGCCGAGGTACAGAGGTCCGATTCCGGTGTCCGCGCCCAGGTACACGCTCATGCCGGTGCGCAGGCCGGCGAGCCGTATGTCCGAGTGCTGCGCCCAGGCGTTGCCGGCCTCGACCGAGGCGCCCACGAAGAAACCGCGGGTCAGCGTGGGGGTGGCATTGAGCCGTCGATACCAGTTCGCGCGCAGCAGCAGCACATCGTTGCCGGTCAACTGCCCTGCGTGATAGCCCGACAACTGGTGGAAGCCGCCCAGGCGGTAGCGTGGCACGCTCAGCACCTGCCGCGAATCGGCCATCTGAAGCGCGCCATAAAGGCTGAGCGTATGCAGACCGGCGCTGTGCACCCATTGCGCCTGCGTTTCGATGCGGCTGAAGCGCCCGCGCAGATCGCCACTGCGAGCACCCCAGCCGAGCTCGGCTTCGGCCCGGTATCCGTCGCGCGGGAAACTGGCTGCATCGAGCTGGTCGAACACCACTCGGGCGCGCACGCCGGTCTCCGACCAACGGGCTCGCCCTGTGGGCCCGGCATGGCTGCCGCTCACGATCTGCGGGACTGTGCTCAGCGACTGTTGTATCCAGCCCAGGCGCAACTCGCCGATCTCGCCCCAGGGCTGCCCCAGGTCGATCCCCGCGCGCAGCGTGTCACGGCGGAAGATGGCGGTTTCTTCCCCGCTGGCGGTCGCGTACTGCCCGAGCCGCCGCCGCTCGACGCTTGCGTGCGCGGCCACAAACCAGTCGTCGGCTCGCGAAGCCGTCCAGGCCAACGGGTGGTACAGCTCGGTCGAGAGCAAAGGCACCTCGCCGATCTGCAGCCGATTGCGCCACTCGGTGCCATTGGCGGACAGCCAGTGCCGGTTGTGGCCGAGCTTGAGGTTGAACGCACTGCGGCCGCGGAAGTCGGTGCTCAGATCGAGCCCCACCCGCAGATAGCTCGGGCCCCAGGGCTTGTCCTCGAGCTCGAAGACCACGACGTCGGCACCGCCGCTGTCGCGTCGAAGTTGATAGTCGGTTCGGGTGTAGTCCCCAGCGCTGGCCAGACGCCGCGTGTCGCGCTCGGCACGGTCCCTGTCGAACGTCTGTCCTGGCCGGGTTTCCAGCATCTGGATGAGGCGCTGCGGGTTGGTCACCGTGCTGCCTTCGATGTGCACCGCGGCAAGCTGCGGCCGGCCGAGCGAGGGCGCCGCATGTGCTTGGCGCCAGCGGGCATAGTCAGGGGTCGGAATCGACAACGGACTCAACCGATCGCTGCGGCCGCGTGCACCGGCCGCGCCCAGTGCCATCAGTTCGCGTGCCGATGAGAAGTCGGCCGACGTGTAGGTGCCCAACGCCGGCGCGAGCAGGACGTCGTGTGGCTGAAGCGTGGACAGGCTGCGCTGGACATTCTGCTCCGTGAGGATGTTGATGGTTTGCTGGGTGAGTCCGAGCGCCGAGCCCAGCGTTTCACGCCCCCCCAGCGGCGTGCCGATGTTCACGACGATCAGAACCTCGGCGCCCAGCGCGCGCGCCACGCTGATCGGTGTGTTATTCACCAGGCCACCGTCGCCGAGGATGTGTCCGTCGACCTCGGTCGGCGCGAAGACTCCCGGCACACTCATGCTCGATCGAAGCGCCAGGGCCAGATCGCCCCCGTCCATGATCATGGGCTCGCCGGTCTCCATGTCGGTGGCCACTGCCCGAAACGGGATGGGCAGTGCATCGAAGCTGGCCACATCGCGCACCGGCAAGGTGTAGTGGCGCAACAGCGACTCCAGCCCCCGGCTGGATACGGCGCCGCGCGGTGCCAGCAACTCGCCGTCGCGCAAGCCCAGTTCGAGTACCGGCGAAACCTCGAAGTCCTCCTCCTTGCGCCGCTGCGACAGGTACTGGCGCTCGATGCGCGGCGCAAAGATCGTGTCCCAGTCCAGGCGCAGCAGCTCGCGCTCCAGCTCGTCGGCGCGCATGCCGCTCGCGTAGAGGCCGCCGATGATGGCGCCCATCGAGGTGCCCGCGATCACATCGACCGGGATCTGCATCTGCTCGAGCACCTTCAGCACGCCCACATGCGCCAGCCCGCGAGCCCCGCCGCCCGACAGAACCAGGCCGATGCGCGGCCTGCGTGCAGTGGGCACCGCCGCACCATGCGCAGCGGCCGCACCCGTCGTTGGAGGGGCGACCACGCGGGTTGCCGCAGGTGCCGATGCGCTGTCAGGTCCGGCATGGCCCGTGGCGGTCGCCAGGGCCAGTGCGACGGCGCAGACGGCATGCCCACGCCGCGCCGTCATGCCCATGGACGGTGGTCGGGGCCGCCCAGATGGCGACGGGAGCATCTTCGGGCCGAGCCCTGCCGGCTCATGACACCGGTTGTCCCTGCTTGAGAGCACGCAGCACGCGCGCTGCTGCGCTGCGCACGAGCGACGGCGGGCGGACCATCATCGCCAGGTGGGCGGCGAAGAGCTTCTCGATGGCCGGCAGGCGCAGTGCCCAGTGCTGGTCGGCGGACACGTCGCGCAGCAGCCAGGTCTGGCCGGTTCGGTCGATCCACAGCAGTTGCAGCAGGCGCCAGTCGCCTTGCAGGTAGGCGCGCATGTGCTCGCCGGGTGTGGCGTCTGGCACCGCGGCGGTGCCATCGTCGTCCTCGTCGGGCACATGGGGTTCGTCCATCAGCTCGGCCGGCACGGTGTCGAGTGTGCCCACATCCAACGCGTCGCTCTGGCTGTCGACGTCCAGCTGCAACTGCAGGATCTCGGGCTGTGCGACGTTCAGCGCGCGCTCGAAGCCGTGGCGTTCGAACGCTTCGAGGCGGCCCAACGCCCACTCGAATCGCGCCACACTGGCCTGACCATCGGACACGAGATGGTCGATCAGTTGCCGTGCATAACCCAAGCTGCGCTCGATGTCACTGGCCGGCGCCGTGCCCACCAGATGAGACAGGCGATCCATGAAGCGCCAGACCGGGTGGTCGTAGTCCTCGAGCATGCGTGCGTCTTGCATGGCCAGCCTCAGGGCGGTCGGATGCAGGCGCAGCAGCAGCGTGAGGCAGGTGGGCACCACCGAGCGGTCGACCTGGATGGCGTCGAACAGGCGCGACAGCAACTCGATCAGTTGCGCGTCGACCGCGCTGCCGGGGCCGGCCACGGTCGGTGCGCCGAACATTGGCCCGGGCGTTGCGGAGGCGACCCCGCCCGCGGCGCGGCCAGGCTCGATGGGCGCTGGCGCCGCGGGCATCGGAGGCGGGATGCCATCGAGTGGCATCGGCAGGCTCTCGCGCATCTCGTTGAGCGTGGTGGCCAGCGGCGCCTGCACGGTATCGCCCGAGGCGCGCGCAGAGGGCGACACCACGATCGTGCGGTAGGCCGCCGGCTCCACACCCTCTTCTTCGAGGCGGCTGCAGGCAGCGGCATAGCTCTGGCGCAGTGTCCGCGCCAGCGGCTCGGCCGCGTCGTGCAGCAATGCAGCGCGCGCTTGGGCAGGCAGCGGCACCGACTGCAGGCCGTCCCACAAGGCCCGCACCCAGGCATCGGGCCGGAAGGGGTTGGTGTCGCGCGAGACGTTGAAGTCACCCACCAGCGCCGAGGTGAACGACTGCAGTTCGCGCAATTCGAACTCGGCCATCGACTTGATGCGCTCGACGGCGCGGGCCTGTTCGATGTCGGCCGACACCGCGTCTTCATCGATCAACGACAGCACCAGCTTGCCGCCAACCGGGGCTGCGGCCCCTGTCGTTGCCGCTCCGGCTGTCTTGCCACCGATGGAGGCCAGCGTCGTGCGGACCTGTTCGCGCAAGGCCCGCACGGCGGAGTTGACCAGATCGGGGCGGTGCATCTGCAGCAGCCGCGTGGCGTCGCCGCCTTGGCGCGTCTGCGGCCCGCGTGTCTGGGTCCATCGCTCCTGCACCGTGTCGACCACCTGGTCGAATGTCATCGGTGCGCGAAGCATCTCGTCTTCGACGAAGTCCTGCAAAGTGGGGCGTCGGCTCATGACTGCAGCGTGGCGTTCTCGTGGATTATCGTCCGTGCGACGTGGTGGCGACACTCTGGCGCGCCCCAATGCAAACGGGCTGCCCGAAGGCAGCCCGTGCGGTCACACGGCTCACGCCGCCCGACCGATTGTTCCCGGTGCAGCACGGCTCGCGCACTGCACCGGTTGACAAGGTCTTACATGTCCATGCCCATGCCGCCCATGCCACCCATGCCGCCGCCAGGGGGCATCGGGGGCTCTTCCTTGGGCGCCTCGGCGACCATGCACTCGGTGGTGAGCATCAGGCCGGCCACGGAGGCGGCATTCTGCAGCGCCGTGCGGGTCACCTTGGTCGGATCCAGGATGCCCATCTCGATCATGTCGCCATAGGCGTCGGTCGCGGCGTTGTAGCCGTAGTTGCCCTTGCCCTCGAGCACCTTGTTGACCACCACGCTGGGCTCAGCGCCCGCATTGGCGACGATCTCGCGCAGGGGCTGCTCGACCGCACGCAGCACGATCTTGATGCCTGCGTCCTGATCGTGGTTGTCGCCCTTGAGGCTGCCCATCGCCGAACGCGCACGCAGCAGCGCCACGCCACCGCCCGCCACCACGCCTTCTTCCACCGCTGCACGGGTCGCGTGCAGGGCGTCTTCGACGCGGGCCTTCTTTTCCTTCATCTCGACTTCAGTGGCCGCACCGACCTTGATGACGGCCACACCGCCAGCCAGCTTGGCCACGCGCTCTTGCAGCTTCTCGCGGTCGTAGTCGGAGGTGGCTTCCTCGATCTGGATGCGGATCTGCTTGACGCGGGCCTGGATGTCGGCCTCGGCACCGGCGCCATCGATGATGGTGGTGTTTTCCTTGCCCACTTCGATGCGCTTGGCCTGACCCAGGTCAGCCAGCGACACCTTCTCGAGCGTCAGGCCCACTTCCTCGGAGATGACCTTGCCACCGGTCAGGATGGCGATGTCCTCGAGCATGGCCTTGCGGCGGTCGCCGAAGCCAGGCGCCTTCACCGCGCAGACCTTGAGGATGCCGCGGATGGTGTTGACCACCAGCGTGGCCAGCGCCTCGCCTTCGACTTCCTCGGCGATGATCAGCAACGGCTTGCCGGCCTTGGCCACCTGCTCCAGCGTGGGAAGCAGGTCGCGGATGTTGCCGATCTTCTTGTCGAACAGCAGCACGTAGGGGCTCTCGAGCACCGCCACCTGCTTCTCGGGGCTGTTGATGAAGTAGGGCGACAGGTAGCCGCGGTCGAACTGCATGCCTTCGACGACATCCAGCTCGTTGTTCAGGCTCTTGCCGTCCTCGACGGTGATGACCCCTTCCTTGCCGACCTTGTCCATCGCATCGGCAATGATCTTGCCGATCGACTCGTCGCTGTTGGCGGAGATGCTGCCGACCTGGCTGATTTCCTTGCTGGTCGTCGTGGGCTTGCTGGCCTTCTTCAGCTCTTCGGTCAGCGCGATCACGGCCTTGTCGATGCCGCGCTTGAGGTCCATCGGGTTCATGCCGGCGGCCACGTACTTCATGCCTTCGCGCACGATGGACTGGGCCAGAACGGTGGCGGTGGTGGTGCCATCACCGGCGTTGTCGCTGGTCTTGGAAGCCACTTCCTTGACCATCTGCGCGCCCATGTTCTGGAGCTTGTCCTTGAGCTCGATTTCCTTGGCCACCGACACACCGTCCTTGGTGACGGTGGGGGCGCCGAACGAGCGCTCGAGCACCACGTTGCGGCCCTTGGGACCGAGGGTGACCTTGACCGCATTGGCCAGGATGTTCACGCCCTCGACCATGCGGTGGCGGGCGTCGGAACCAAAAACGACGTCTTTTGCTGCCATGTGTGTTTCTCCGAATTCAGTACAGGAATAGGTTGGCGCCTGGCAACCAACTTCTGTCTCCGGCCGGGCCTACGGCCCTTGACTTGGCCAAGCCAAGTCAGCCCGCGACGAGAGTGATTGCCGCGGGCAATTACTTCTCGATGACCGCGAAAAGATCCTCTTCGCGCATCACCAGCAGTTCGTCGCCGTCGACCTTGACGGTCTGGCCGCTGTACTTGCCAAACAGGACGCGGTCGCCCACCTTGATGTTCAGGGCCACGAAGTCGCCCTTGTCGTTGCGCTTGCCCGGGCCGACGGCCAGCACCTCGCCCTGATCGGGCTTCTCTGCGGCGTTGTCGGGGATCACGATGCCCGAGGCTGTCTTGGTTTCGTTTTCAAGGCGCTTGACGATCACGCGATCGTGCAACGGACGAAGTTTCATCGCATCTCCTTGGATGTCGCTGTCTGCTCTGAAAGGGGTGAGCGCCCAACAAGGTGAGCACTCATTCACATGTTGATCGAGTCAGAACGGGCTGCCTCGACTGTTAGCACTCGACTTGGTTGAGTGCTAGCAGCTCGATTATAGGGTCGAGTCTGCGCCGTTCAAGGGCCGCCTGCCGGCCGCGAGGTTCGCGGGGTCAGTGCGGGTCGGCCGCCGGTGGGTCCGGATCATCAAGCGGTGCCGCCGGCATGCGATAGCGCTCGCTGGCCCACGCGCCGAGATCGGCCCGTCGACAGTGCTCGCTGCAAAACGGGCGCCAAGCGTTTTGCGGGCCATACTCCGTGGGCGATCCGCATGCCGGGCAATCGACGTGTCGCTGGTGCGGTCGAACGGGCTCGGTGGCCATGGCGCTCGGGTTTCAGCCGCAGAACGTCAGTTCGAAGGACTCGTCATCCTGAACTGGCCGCAGTCGCCCGTCGGGTTCGCAGCGCATCATGCGCACCGAGACCATGAGACGGTGCCCGGTGATCTCAGGGATGAGACCGCTCGTCGGGTCGATGCGCAGCCGCAGGAGCTGGTATGCCCGGCCAGGCGGCAGGCTCTGCTGGTACTGGCCGTGCGTGGTGACCACCTTGTGCGACACGCCCGCATCGCGCAGCAACTGCAGAAGCACCTGCAACGACGCGGCCAGCGGCTCCAGCGACGAAATCCAGCCTTCCAGGTCGGCGCGCCGCTGCTCGCCGCTGCGTTGCTGCCACGCGTAATAGGCCGGCAGGTCGAATTCACAGGTGCCACCGGGGATGCTGATCCGGCTGCGCACGCTCATCAGCCATTCGTTGCCGGTGAGCAGCTGTGCCGCCTTCCCGTACTGGTGACTGAGTCCATCGAAGGCATGGTCCAGACGGGCGGTGATCTCATCGAGCGCCTGCTGAGATACGTTCGGATTGCCACGGTAAGTCGCGAACTGGCCGCGGTGCCGCTCGAGCTCCTTGAGCAACTCGGACTTGAGGTCGGCGCGAGCCGAGACGTCGAGGATCTCGAACAGGGTGACCAGCGCGAAGTGGTGGTCGACCGCAGCCTCGCGTGGCAGCAGTTGCCCCAACCGGTCGAGCAGATGCTCGAGCCGCAGCATGGTGCGGATGCTCTCGTTGAACGGATACTCGTACAGGATCAAGGCGCAACCTCAGCGTGGCCGACTGGTGTCTTTCCGGGCAGCCACGCCATTGTTTCACAGGGCGTCAGAGCGGCCGGGTGGACAGCGGGTCGTGTGGTGCGCGATCGACCCATAGCCGAAACAGGTCGCGCACCTGATCGCGCAGGTCGTCGAGCGACAGCCCGGCGTTGTGAATCACGGCATCCGCGATGCTGCGCCGTCGCGGGCGACTGGCCTGCTGGGCGATGATGGTGCGCACCTGGGAAGGTTGCCAGCCAGAGCGTTCGACCACGCGCTCGACCTGGACTTCCTCAGGGCAGTCGACGACGAGTATGCGATCACAACGGGCTCGCCACGCGGCAGATTCAGCCAGCAGCGGCACGTCGAAGACCACCGGTCCTGTGGCAGCCTGCGCCTGCCGTTGGGCCTCCAGGCCGATCATCGGATGCACGATGGCCTCCAGGCGGCGCTTGGCCAGCGGGTCCGAGAAGGCGAGTTCGCGCATGTGTGCGCGATCGATCGCGCCGTCCGCCGCGACCACCCTGTCGCCGAATGCATCGCGGATGGCCGCCATGGCGGCGCCACCCGGCGCGGTGATGGCATGGGCAATGGCGTCGGTATCGACCAGCGTGGCCCCGAGCGCGACCCACATGCGTGCCACCGTGCTCTTGCCGCTGCCGATTCCTCCGGTCAGGCCGATGCGCACTGCAGCCACTGTCGGCTTTCGTTGCAGCGGGTCAGCCCAGGCCCCACAGCCGCAGCAGTTCACCGCCGAAGAAGACGGCTGCCAATCCGCCCCCAGCGAGGTAGGGCCCGAACGGGATGGGAACGCTGCGACCGTGCCCGCGGGCGGCGATGAGGAAGATGCCCACGGCGGCACCAACGATGGACGACAGAAGGATGATTGCCGGCAGCAGTTGCCAACCCAGCAATGCGCCCAGCCCCGCCAGCAGCTTGAAGTCGCCTTCGGCCATGCCCTGCACGCCGCGAATCACCCGATACAGCCATGCCACCGCCCACAGCGAGAAGTAGCCGAACAGTGCACCCAACGCCGACTGCTCCAGGCTGATCGGCAACCAGTGCTGCCACGCGGCCAGCAGTCCCAGGCCGATCAACGGCAAGGTCAGGTCATCGGGGAGCAAGGTGGTATCGAGGTCGATCAGGGCGGCGGCCACGATCAGCGCCACTGCCACGCATAGCACGGCGGAGGTTGCGGTGGGGCCGAACCGCGCAGCCACGGCAAAGAACAGGCCGCCGGTGAGCAACTCGACCAGGGGATAGCGCCAGGAGATCGGCGCCTTGCAGGCCGAGCACCGTCGGCGCAGCCACAGCCAGCTCAAGACCGGGATGTTCTCGTACCAGGCGATGAGATGGCCGCAATGCGGACAGCGCGAGCGCGGGCGCGCCAACGACATCGCTGGCAGCGCGTTCAGGTCGGTCTCGAGGGCCTGCCCGGTTCGGGCCAGCTCCGACAACCGCGGGGAGCCCGCGCCCAACACCCGCTGCATGGCGCTGCCGTCTTGCAGATACTGCGCGGCATCGTGCAACCACCCTCGCTCGAGGAGTACCGGCTGGCGGTGGATCACCACATTGAGGAAACTGCCGATCAACAGCCCGAGCACACCCAGGGACACCGGTGACAGCAGCCAGTGCCACTCGCCGAGAAGATCCACGGGTCAGACCACCGCGCCGAGCTTGAAGATGGGCAGGTACATCGCGACCACGATGCCACCGATCATCGTTCCCAGGATCACGATGATGAACGGCTCCATCAAGGCGGAAAGCCCCTTGACCATCTCGTCCACTTCGTCCTCGTAGAACTCGGCCGCCTTGCCCAGCATGTGATCCAGCGATCCGGACTCCTCGCCGATCGAGGTCATTTGAAGCACCATGGTCGGGAAGACGCCCGACGTCTGCATGGCCGTGGTGAGCGCCGAGCCCGTGGACACGTCGCGCTGGATCTGTTGCGTGGCCACTGCGTAGACCGCGTTGCCGGCTGCTCCCCCGACGGAGTCCAGTGCTTCGACCAGCGGAACGCCTGCGGCGAACATGGTGGCCAGCGTTCGCGTCCAGCGGGCCAGGACCGACTTGTTGATCAGGTCGCCGAACACCGGCAGCCGCAGCAGCAGCCGGTCCATGGCCATCTGCATTTTCTCGGAACGCTTCCATGTCTGGAGGAACATGTAGCCGCCGCCGATGAGCACGCCGAAGATGATCCACCAATAGGCGACGAAGAACTCCGACATGGCGATGACCACCAGCGTGGGCGCCGGCAACTCGGCGCCGAACGATCGGAACACATCCTTGAACGCCGGTATGACCTTGATCATGATGATGGTCAGCACCAGGAAGGCCACCACCAGCACGGCGATCGGGTACATCAGCGCCGACTTGATCTTCGACTTCAGCGCCATGGTCTTTTCCTGGTAGATCGCCAGGCGATCCAGCAGGGCTTCCAGGATGCCGCCGGATTCACCGGCCTCCACCAGGTTGCAGTACAGGGCGTCGAAGTACAGCGGGTGTTTTCGAAACGCGGCCGACAGGCTGGTGCCGGTCTCGACGTCCTGGCGAATGTCGTTGAGCAATCGAGTCAGCTTCGGATTGGTGGCGCCGCGCGCCACGATGTCGAAGGACTGCAGCAACGGAACGCCCGCCTTCATCATCGTGGCCAGCTGCCGGGTGAAGATGGCGATGTCCTTTTGCTTGATCGCGCGGCCGCCGCTGGTGCGACGCTTCTTGACCTTGGTCAGCAGGATGCCCTGGCGGCGCAAGGAGGCGCTGACGGCCGCTTCGCCACCCGCCCTCACCTCGCCCCGCACGACCTTGCCGTTGCGGTCGCGACCCTCCCACTCGAACACTGCCTCCTTGAGGTTGCGTGCTGCCTGTGCAGTTGCCATGTTTGTCTCGGCTCCGATCAGTCTTGAGCTGTGGCGGGACCCTGCAGGGTCCTCGTCGGGTTCATTCGTTCGTGACGGCGATCACTTCCTCGAGCGAGGTGTGCCCCGTGCGGACCTTCAGTAGCCCGGCCTGGCGCAGATCGCGGACGCCGTCCTTGCGGGCCTGCTCCGCGATGTCGATTGCAGTGCCCTCGGCCAGGATGATGCGCTGTTGTGCCTCGGTGATGGGCATCACTTGGTAAATGCCGACCCGTCCCTTGTAGCCGTTATTGCACGACGAGCAACCCACGGCCCGATAAGGCTTCCAGGAGCCATCGAGATCTTCAGGCCGATAGCCGGCCCGCAGCAGGGCATCGCGCGGGTACTCGGCGGGTGTCTTGCAGTTCTCGCACAGGCGGCGGGCCAGCCGCTGGGCCGTGATCAAGATGACGCTGGAGGCGATGTTGAACGGCGCGACGCCCATGTTCTGCAGCCGGGTCAGCGTCGTTGGCGCGTCGTTGGTATGCAGCGTGGACATGACGAGGTGGCCGGTTTGGGCGGCCTTGATCGCGATGTCGGCGGTTTCCAGGTCACGGATTTCGCCCACCATGATGATGTCGGGGTCCTGCCGCAGGAAGGACTTCAACGCCGCGGCGAAGTTCAGACCGGCGCGATCGTTCACGTTCACCTGGTTGATGCCGGGCAGGTTGATTTCGGCCGGATCCTCCACCGTCGAGATGTTGACCCCAGGCTGGTTGAGGATATTCAGGCAGGTATACAGCGAGACCGTCTTGCCCGAGCCCGTCGGACCGGTTACCAGCACCATGCCGTAAGGGCGCCCGATGGCAGCGAGCAGCCGCTCTTTTTCGACTTTTTCGTAGCCCAGAGCTTCGATGCCCAGTTTGGCGCTGGACGGATCCAGGATGCGGATGACGATCTTCTCGCCGAAGAGTGTCGGCAGCGTCGAGATGCGGAAGTCGATGGCCTTGCTGCCGAACTTCAGCTTCATGCGGCCGTCCTGCGGAACGCGCTTCTCCGCGATGTCGAGGCGGCTGATGACCTTGATGCGCGATGCAAGCTTTTCCTTGATGGCGATCGGCGGCTGGGTGATCTCGCGCAGTTCCCCATCGACGCGAAATCGCACCCGGTAGTGGCTCTCGTAAGGTTCGAAGTGAAGGTCCGACGCGCGCATGTTGATGGCGTCGATCAACATCTTCTGCAGAAACCGAACGACCGGCGCGTCCTCGACGTCGGCGGTTACCTCGGCCGACTCGGCGGAAGTGTCCTCCTCGGTGACATCGAACTCGAAGTCGTCCCCGGCGATGCTCTCCAGAGCCTCGGTCGTGCTGGTGCCTTGCGACTCCAGGATCCGTGCCAGCTTGTCGTACTCGACGATCACCCACTCGGGCGCCAGCTGGGTGGCGAACTTGATCCGCTCCGACGCCTCTTGATCGGTCGGATCGGTGCAGCCGATGTAGAGGCGGCTTCCGCGTCGCGCCAGCGCAACAATGTGGTACTGCTGCGCCAGCTTCCCATCGATGATGCCCTTGGGCAGGCGCTCCACATCGACGGCATTGAGGTCGACCAGAGGCACCGCCAGCGTGGTCGAAAGGGTGTGGGCCAGGTCCGACGGCGAGACGGCGCCGGACGCGATCACCGATGCCACGAACCCGATCCTGCGCTCCTGGGCGATGCGGGCCAGGTCCTCGGCAGCTTTGGCCGTCAGTTTGCCGGCATGCACCAACACCCTCGCCACACCGGAGAGGTTGGATTGCTGGGAGTCGACAAGGGTGTCCACGCGGTTTCGTGACGCAGGATAAGGCGATCAGACCATGATCCCCGATCCGCCTCACACTGTAAACCGAAGAAGGCACGGATCGGGCGCTCACTTCAGCCCGAAAGCGCAACCCACGTGCCCGTAGTCGCTCGCCGGTTTCGTCAAAGGGGGCGATCAGGTGTGGCCCCTCGTTTCGGGAGCCAGACACACGCGGCATGAAACCTGGTCGGGGTGAGAGGATTCGAACCTCCGGCCTCTACGTCCCGAACGTAGCGCTCTACCAGGCTAAGCTACACCCCGATGGCGCGGCGGCTGTACCCAATTGACCACAATGGGTGCGCGCCGGCGCGTTGGTGGCGGAGGGTCGGATCGCGCTAGGACGATCTCTCCACCGACCGAACACATAATTCTAGCAGAGCTTCTCGCCCGGAATTGTCTGGCAGCGCCATCGCGCTGTTTCGGGCCTTGTCGGCCTCGACGCGCGCAGCCTCGCGCGTGGCTTGCAGTGCGCCAGTTCGGCGCACGATGGTGATGATGTCGGCCAGCCTTGCGGTCTCGCCGTGCTCGATGGCCCTGCGGATCATCGTCCGCTCGGCGTCGGTGGCTTGCTCCATCGCCAACAGCAGCGGCAGCGTCGGCTTGCCTTCGCGCAGATCGTCACCGACGTTCTTGCCCAGTGCGTGGGTATCACCCTCGTAGTCGAGCAGGTCGTCGATGAGCTGGAACGCCGTGCCCAGAGAGCGTCCGTAGTCCGCGCAAGCCTCTTCGAGAGAGGGTGGCGAGTCTGCGAGCACGGCGCCCAGGCGTGCGCTGGCTTCGAACAGCTTGGCCGTCTTGTAGCGGATGACGCGCAGGTAGTCGTCCACCGCGAGATCGGGGTCGTGCATGTTCATCAGCTGCAGCACCTCGCCCTCGGCAATCACGTTGGTGGCATCGGCCAGTACCTCGAGCACGCGAGGCTTGTGCACGCTCACCATCATCTGGAATGCCCGCGAGTACAGGAAGTCGCCCACCAGTACGCTCGCGGCGTTGCCGAAGAGAGCATTGGCCGTCTGGCGTCCTCGGCGCAGCGATGACTCGTCGACCACGTCGTCGTGCAACAAAGTGGCCGTGTGAATGAACTCGACAGTGGCGGCGAGCTCGAACCGCTGCGGGCCCTCGAAGTTCAAGGCCTGGGCGAACAGCAGCACCAGTCGCGGCCGTATGCGCTTGCCGCCGGCGCTGACGATGTAGTGGCCGATCTGGTTGATCAGCGCCACGTTCGACGTGAGTCGTCGGTGGATGACCTCGTCGACCTGCCGCATCTCGGCGGCCATGGGGTCGGCGATGGCCATGGCGGGTGCGGCGGTCTCGGGCACGGTGGGCGGGGCGAAGTGAGGCGGGCGGATTATAGGAAGAGGGAGGCGCGACCCACCCCGGACTGCGGCCCGCGGACCAGAGGTGCTGTGGGTGGGTGCCGAAGTCTGCCTGATCAGGTATACTCAAAGGTTCTTTCGGCCGTCTGCGGCTGAAAGGGACGGGGCGTCGGATGACCGTGCGGGCTACCGCCGGCAGGCCGCCGGCGACTCTCGAGGCCCCAGGGGCCGTGTCGAGCCGGGCGCAACCGGTGGTAGGTGGGCGACAAGCCCAGCACGTTGGCACGGGTCTGCGGGTTGGCGGCGCGGGCCGTTTCGGCTCGCATCATCCTAGCAAAGAGGCACTTATGTACGCGGTCATAAAAACCGGTGGCAAGCAATACAAGGTTGCTGCCGGCGAGAAGATCAAGGTAGAACAGATTGCTGCGGACGTGGGCCAAGAGATTACCCTCGACCAGGTTCTGGCTGTCGGAAACGGCGCCGACCTGACCGTCGGGGCTCCCTTGGTGGCAGGCGCCAACGTGAAAGCCACGGTGGTGTCGCACGGCAGGTTCGACAAGGTCCGCATCTTCAAGATGCGCCGTCGCAAGCACTATCGCAAGCAGGGCGGTCATCGCCAGGGCTACACGGAACTGCAGATCAGCGCGGTGAACGCCTGAACTGCCCCACCAGGAGTAACTGAACCATGGCACAGAAAAAGGGCGGCGGCTCTACCCGCAACGGCCGCGATTCCCAGCCCAAGATGCTCGGCGTGAAGGTTTTCGGCGGCCAGGTCGTGCCGGCCGGATCGATCATCGTGCGTCAGCGCGGCACGCGCTTCCATGCTGGCGTCAACGTCGGTATGGGCAAGGACCACACGCTGTTCGCCCTGGTGGACGGCCAGGTGAGCTTTTCGACCAAAGGCCCGCTGAATCGCCAGACGGTGAGCGTCCAGCCGGCCTGAGCCGGCTCACACCGGACAGGCCCCATGCGAAGCCCCGGCCTGCCGGGGCTTCGCCGTTTCGGGACAACACCAGGCACCGCACCATGAAATTCGTCGACGAAGCCACCATCGATGTCGCCGCCGGTCACGGCGGTGCTGGCTGCCTGAGCTTTCGACGCGAGAAGTGCATTCCATTCGGTGGCCCCAATGGCGGCGACGGTGGGCGCGGGGGCAGCGTGTGGGCGGTTGCCGACCGCAACCTCAACACGCTCGTCGACTACCGCTATGCACGCCGGCATGAGGCGCGCAACGGCGAGCCAGGCCGTGGTTCCGATCAGTTCGGCGCGGCCGGCGACGACATCGTCCTGCGCATGCCGGTGGGCACCATCGTCACCGACCTCGACTCCGGGGCGGTGGTGGCCGAGTTGCTCGTGCCCGACGAGCCCGTCCTGGTGGCCAAGGGTGGCGATGGCGGCTTCGGCAACCTGCATTACAAGAGCAGCACCAACCGCGCTCCGCGGCAGAAGACGCCCGGCTGGCCCGGCGAGCAGCGCCGCCTCAAGCTCGAACTGCGCGTGTTGGCCGATGTGGGCCTGCTGGGCATGCCCAACGCCGGCAAGTCGACGCTGATCGCGGCCATCTCGAACGCCCGCCCGAAGATCGCCGACTACCCGTTCACCACCCTGCACCCGAACCTCGGCGTGGTGCGAGTCGGTCCGGAACGCAGCTTCGTCGTGGCCGACATCCCTGGTTTGATCGAGGGTGCGGCCGAAGGCGCCGGGCTGGGCCACCAGTTCCTGCGCCACCTGCAGCGCACGCGGCTGCTGCTGCACCTGGTGGACCTGGCGCCATTCGACGACTCCGTCGACCCCGTGGCGCAGGCGCGGGCGATCGTGAAGGAGCTGCGAAAATACGACGAAGCCCTTTACCGCAAGCCGCGCTGGCTGGTGCTCAACAAGATCGACATGATTGCGCAGGACGAGCGCGCGGCGCGCGTGAAGGACTTCGTGCGTCGCTTGCGCTGGAAAGGTCCGGTGTTCGAGATCTCGGCACTGGCGCGCGAGGGCCTTGAGCCCTTGCTGCATGCCATCTACCAGCATGTGGCCGCCCACAAGGAGGCTGCGCCACCCGAGCCTGATCCACGCTTCGCGCACGTCGCCGAGAGCGGACATGAGTGAACCCTTGCGCGCGGCGCGGCGCATCGTCGTCAAGGTGGGGTCCAGCCTCGTGACCGACGAGGGGCGGGGCATCGATGCCGACGCCGTGGGCAACTGGTGTGGCCAGTTGGCCGCACTGGCTGCACAGGGCCGCGAGGTCGTGATGGTGTCCAGCGGCGCAATCGCCGAGGGCATGAAGCGGTTGGGCTGGGCCACTCGGCCTACCGAGCTGCATGAGCTGCAGGCAGCCGCGGCGGTGGGTCAGATGGGGTTGGCGCAGATGTACGAGAGCCAGCTTTCGCGCCACGGGCTGCGCAGTGCACAGGTGCTGCTCACGCATGCCGATCTCGCCGACCGCGAGCGCTACCTCAATGCGCGCTCGACGTTGCTGACGCTGCTGGGGCTGCAGGTCATCCCGGTGATCAACGAGAACGACACCGTCGTCAACGACGAAATCAAGTTCGGCGACAACGACACCCTGGGCGCCCTGGTGGCGAATCTGGTGGAGGCCGATGCGCTGGTGATCCTCACCGACCAGCGCGGCCTGTACTCGGCCGATCCGCGCAAGGACCCCCAGGCTCGCCTCATCGACGAGGCCGTGGCCGGCGATCCGGCGCTCGAGACCATGGCCGGCGGCGCCGGTTCGTCGATCGGGCGGGGCGGCATGATCACCAAGGTGCTGGCCGCCCGGCGCGCCGCCGGCAGCGGCGCCAGCACGGTGATCGCCTGGGGACGCGAACCCGATGTGCTGCTGCGGCTGGCCGCGGGCGAGTCCATCGGCACCGCGCTGGTCGCAGGCACCGCGAAGGTGGCGGCCCGCAAGCAATGGATGGTCGACCACCTGCAGTTGCGTGGCGCGGTCACGATCGATGATGGTGCTGCTCGCAAACTGCGCGACGAAGGCAAGAGCCTGTTGCCCATAGGCGTCACGGGCGTGGATGGCGACTTCCACCGTGGCGATGTGATCGCGGTGCGCGGCGCGCAAGGCGATGAGATCGCCCGCGGCCTGGCCAATTACTCGTCTGCCGAGGCCCGCCTCATCGCCCGCAAGCCGTCGTCGCAGATCGCCGGACTGCTCGGCTTCGCCAACGAACCCGAACTCATCCACCGAGACAATCTGGTGCTCGTGTAACGAGCACCAGATTGCGGCGCAGGCTCATTGGCCTACCCTTCGCCCTGCGGGCTGCGGGATTCGCGCTTGGGAGCGGCCCGGCGCGCTCATGTTGCCGCAGGCAACGTGAAGCCCCGTTTCTAGTCTTCGAGCTCGGCCTTGGCCATCTCGACGTCCAGCCGCTCCATCGCATCGGCGGGTTCGCAGGCGGCCGCGTCGGCGTAGAGCTTCTCGGCTTCCTTCATGCGCTTGTCGCCCTCGAGCATCACCAGCCCGTTGGCGTACTCCACCATCGCTATCGCGGAGGTCGGGTTGAGCTTCAGAGCCTGCTGGTACAGCTTGAGGCCGGTGGAAGCGTCGGCGCCTTGGGTCTTGCCCAGCAACTTGCCCACCTTGTCGATCACCTCGGCATGAAATGCGCCGAGCGCGATGTGTGCGTCGGCGTGCTTCGGCGCGAGCTTGATCGTTGTCTCCAGGGCGGTCTTGACCTTGCTGCCCAGCCCTTGCGCCAGCGCCTTGGCCACACTGATGCCCTGGCTGTAGCGACCCAGCGCGTAGGCCATCCAGTAGTGGGCGTTGGCATTCTTCGGGTTCTCGGCGGCCTGGGCTTCCGCCCGTTCGGCCACCTCCTGGAACATCGCGAGCCGGTTTTTCTCGCTCTTTTCGAGGTAGTTCGCGTAGATGGCCTGCGCCTTGTTGGCCACGGTGATGCCATCGCCACCAGCTTTCAAGCCAGCCTCGCAGGCCTTCTGGAACTCACCCGCATGGAACAGCGCCCACGCCGCCAGCACCTTGTCGTCCTTGGGCAGCGGCTCGGCGTCGCCGGCGTGCAGGCGCGCCCACTGCTTCTTCAACGCCGCCGGTGAGTAGGTGTAGTCGGCGCTGTCATACGGAAAAGCGGTCCACTTGGCCATGGCTGTCTCCTGCTGATGGACGTCACTCGCCGCCGCGGTAGGCGCCGGCGATCTTGAACAGGTGCTCGCGGGACTGCTCGTCCAGATAAGGCATCAGCAGGCTGAGCACATGATAGGCGCCGCGCGCCAATGCCGCCGCGGCGCTTTCGGGCTCGAGCGCCTTGCGCGGATCGCGCACGTACTCGTAGCTCAGCCAATAGGTGAGCACCACCACCATGGCGCTGGCGGCGGCTTCGGCCTCGCGCGTGTCGATGCGCACGGCACGACCGCGCGTCAGGCCGTCGAGTACGCTGCGCACGGCCCGTGACTTGTTCTTCAGAACGAACTGGAAGTGCGTCTCGAGCCGCCGGTTCTTGCTGAGCAGGTCGTTGAGGTCGCGATACAGGAAGCGGTAGCGCCAGATCAGCTCGAACAGCATGTGGAAGAACAACCACGCGTCCTCCACGTTGCGCACGTTGTCGGCGGCGTTGAGCAACTCGGACAGTGAGCGTTCGTAGCGATCGAACAGCGCGTTGATCAGCTCGTCCTTGGCCGGGTAGTGGTAGTACAGATTGCCGGGGCTGATGCCGAGCTCGGCGGAGATCAGCGTGGTGCTGACGTTGGGCTCGCCGAAACGGTTGAACAGATCGAGCGTGACCTCGAGGATGCGTTCTGCCGTGCGGCGCGGCTTCTTGGGGGTGGCTTGCATGGGGCGGTGGGATGCCTGCGGCGAATCTAGCACCAAGGCTGCCGGCGGAAACTGATCGCTCTCCCTACAATGCGCCGCCATGCCTGCCGTGCGCTTCGAGGATGTTGCAAAGACCTACCGGGGGGCACGTGGCGACCTACAGGCCCTGGCCGGAGTGAGTTTTGACATCGAGCCTGGAGAGTTCTTCGGGCTGCTGGGCCCCAACGGGGCGGGCAAGACCACGCTGATCAGCATCCTGGCCGGGCTGGCCGCGGCCAGCCGTGGCCGTGTCACCGTGATGGGGCATGACGTGCGCGCCGACTACGCCGCCGCCCGGCGGGCATTGGGCATCGTGCCGCAGGAGCTGGTCTTCGATCCGTTCTTTTCGGTCCGTGAGACGCTGCGTATTCAGAGCGGGTACTTCGGCGTGCGCGGCAACGACGCCTGGATCGACGAGTTGCTGGCCGAACTGGGCCTGGCCGACAAGGCCGGCGCCAACATGCGGCAGCTGTCGGGCGGAATGAAGCGGCGGGTGCTGGTGGCACAGGCCCTCGTGCATCGCCCGCCGGTGATCGTGCTGGACGAGCCGACGGCCGGGGTGGACGTGGAACTGCGCCAGACGCTGTGGAGCTTCATCGCCCGGCTCAATCGTGAGGGCCACACGGTGCTGCTGACCACCCACTACCTCGAAGAGGCCGAAGCACTGTGCCACCGCATCGGCATGCTCAAGCAGGGCGTGCTGGTGGCGCTGGACCGCACGGCTGACTTGCTGGCAAGGGCTGCGAGCACGATGTTGCGTTTCAAGACGGACGTCGCCTTGCCCGCCGCGCTCGCGGAGCGGGCTCGCGTGACCGGTCGCGTGGTTCAACTCAAAGTGCATGACGCTGGCGAAGTCGAGGGCGTGCTGGCCCAACTGCGCGAGGCGCGGGTCGTGGTCGAGGACCTGGAGATCGGTCGCGCCGACCTGGAGGATGTGTTCCTCGAGATCATGCGAGGCGTACCGGCCTCCACCGCGCACCTGGCGGGAGCTGTGCATGTCTGAGCGAACGCCGGCGCCGCAACCGCCTGCCGCCGCGTGGGTCGGCATGCGCACGCTGCTCTACAAGGAGGTGCTGCGGTTCTGGAAAGTGGCCTTCCAGACGGTGGCGGCGCCGGTGCTGACGGCCATGCTGTACCTGCTCATCTTCGGCCATGTGCTCGAGGATCGCGTCGTCGTCTTCGAGGGTGTGGGCTACACCCGGTTCCTGGTGCCTGGGCTGGTGATGATGAGCGTGCTGCAGAACGCGTTCGCCAACACGTCGTCCAGCCTCATCCAGAGCAAGATCACCGGCAACCTGGTCTTCCTGCTGGTGACGCCGCTGTCGCACTGGTCGTGGTTCACGGCCTATGTGGGTGCCGCGGCCGCGCGGGCACTGAGCGTGGGTGCCGGCGTGCTGGCGGTCACCGCGGTGTTCGGGCTCCCGACGCTGACGGACCCTGCCTGGGCGCTGTCATTCGCCGTGCTGGGCGCGGGCATGCTCGGGGCGCTGGGGCTGATCGCGGGGCTGTGGGCCGAGAAATTCGACCAGATGGCTGCATTCCAGAACTTCATCATCATGCCCATGACCTTCCTGTCGGGCGTGTTCTATTCGGTCAAGTCGCTGCCGCCGTTCTGGCAGGCTGCCAGCCATCTCAATCCCTTCTTCTACATGGTCGATGGCTTCCGGTACGGCTTCTTCGGCCGCAGCGACGTCTCGCCGTGGCTGAGCCTGGCGGTGGTGAGCTGCAGCTTCGTCGGCATTTCGGCGCTGGCGCTGCGCCTGCTGGTCAGCGGCTACAAGCTGCGACACTGAACACGAGCGGCCAGCGGTCGATGCGATAATCGCGGGCATGTCCGAACCCACTGTCGACGAAGTCAGGCGCTACATCGCCAACGGGCTGGCCTGCGACCATCTCGAGGTCGATGGCGACGGCCGGCACTTCTTTGCCACCATTGTCTCGGCCGAGTTCGAGGGTCGCCACCGGGTGGCGCGACACCAGCGCGTCTACCAGGCGCTGGGCGACCGCATGCGCGAGCAGATCCACGCGCTGTCGATGAAGACGCTCACCCCGGCCGAGTGGGCGGCAGCCCAGGCGGCTGCTCACCACTCCAGCTGAAGTCCCGCGGCTGCCGTCTGCGGCACGCCGTGCCGCACCACACCCGCGAGCAACCGATGAACCCGGCCACCATCACGCTGGCGCTGTCCAAGGGCCGCATTTTCGACGAGACACTGCCGCTGCTGGCCGCAGCTGGCATCGAGGTCACCGAAGACCCGGAGCGCAGCCGCAAGCTCATCCTGCCCACCAGTCGCCCCGAGGTGCGCGTGGTGCTCGTGCGTGCCACAGACGTGCCGACCTACGTCGAGCAAGGCGGTGCCGATCTCGGCGTGGCGGGGCTGGATGTGCTCATCGAGCACGGTGGCGCATCCCTGTACCAGCCGCTCGACCTGGGCATCGCCCGCTGCCGCATGAGCGTGGCCACCCGTGCCGACTTCGATTACCCGGCAGCGGTGCGCCAGGGCTCGCGCGTGCGCGTGGCCACCAAGTACACCGCCATCGCCCGCCAGCACTTCGCCGACAAAGGCGTGCATGTCGACCTCATCAAGCTCTACGGCTCGATGGAACTCGCCCCGCTGACCGGTCTGGCCGACGCCATCGTCGACCTCGTGTCCACCGGCAGCACCCTCAAGGCCAACCAACTGGTCGAAGTCGAGCGCATCATGGACATCAGCTCGCGCCTGGTGGTCAACCAGGCCGCGCTCAAGCTCAAGCGCGAGCCGATCCGCCGACTGATCGACGCATTCGGCAGGGTGCGGTCGGAGCCGGCATCATGACGGCTCCGTTGGTGCGCCAGCTTTCCACGCGCGATCCCGGCTTCGAGGACGCCTTCGCACGCGTGCTGCACTGGTCGGCGCAGACCGACGAGGCCATCGAGCAGCGGGTGGCGCAGATCCTGGCCGACGTGCGGTCGCGCGGCGATGCCGCCGTGCTCGAGTACACCGCCCGCTTCGACGGCGTTCAGGCGGCATCGGTGGCTGCGCTCGAACTGCATGCCGACGAACTGCGCGCCGCGTTCGATTCGCTGCCGCCCGCCCAGCGCAACGCGCTGGAGGCCGCCGCACGCCGCGTGCGCGACTATCACGAGCGCCAACTCGACGCATGCGGCCGCAGCTGGCAGTACCGTGACGCCGATGGCACGCTTCTGGGACAGAAGGTCACGCCGCTGGACCGGGTGGGCATCTACGTGCCCGGCGGCAAGGCGGCCTATCCGTCGTCGGTGCTGATGAACGCGCTGCCGGCGCGCGTGGCCGGCGTGCCCGAGATCACGATGGTGGTGCCCACGCCGGTGCGCGCAGGCGCGGGCACCGATGCGCGCGGCGAGCGCAATCCGCTGGTGCTGGCCGCCGCCCATGTCGCCGGCGTCACGCGCGTCTACACCATCGGTGGCGCACAGGCGGTGGCCGCGCTGGCCTGGGGCACGGCCACCATCGCCCGCGTCGACAAGATCACGGGGCCGGGCAACGCCTATGTGGCCAGCGCCAAGCGGCGTGTGTTCGGCCAGGTCGGCATCGACATGATCGCCGGGCCCAGTGAGATCCTCGTGCTGGCCGACGGCACGACGCCGCCCGACTGGGTGGCGATGGACCTGTTCAGCCAGGCCGAGCACGACGAGCTGGCGCAGAGCATCCTGCTGTGCCCCGATGCCGACTACATCGCCCGCGTGGCCGAAGCCGTGGCTCGCCTGCTGCCGAGCATGCCGCGGCACGAGGTCATTAGCGCGTCGCTGCAGGGGCGAGGCGCGCTGATCCACACGCGCTCGATGGAAGAAGCCTGCGCCATCAGCAACCGCATCGCACCCGAACACCTCGAGGTCAGCTCGCGCGAGCCCGAGCGCTGGGAGCCGCTGCTGCGCCACGCCGGCGCCATCTTCCTGGGTGCCTACACGAGTGAGAGCCTGGGCGATTACTGCGCCGGCCCCAACCATGTGCTGCCCACCGCGGGCACGGCGCGCTTTTCCTCACCGCTGGGCGTGTACGACTTCCAGAAGCGCTCGAGCCTGATCGAAGTCAGCGCCGCCGGCGCGCAGGTGCTGGGCCCGATCGCGGCCGAGCTGGCCTATGGCGAGGGGCTGCAGGCGCATGCCCGTGCGGCGCAGTTGCGCCTGGATTGACAAACGGTAGGAAGGCCGAGGATGGAACGCATGCTGCAGGACTGCGTGAACCGGGTGATTCGCCGCGATGTCCAGTCGATGCATGCCTACGCGGTGCAGCCCAGTGCCGGGCTGGTCAAGCTCGACACCATGGAGAACCCCTACCGCCTGCCCGATGAGTTGCAACGCGAAC
This sequence comes from Aquabacterium sp., assembly GCA_023150345.1. GTDB lineage: Bacteria > Pseudomonadota > Gammaproteobacteria > Burkholderiales > Burkholderiaceae_C > Pseudaquabacterium. The sequence goes on along the minus strand of JAKLLB010000007.1, from coordinate 24,060 downwards.
TCGGCGAACGGCTGGGGCGTGTCGCGATCAACCGCTATCCGGCTGAGCGAACCGAAGACCTGCGCCACGCGCTGGCCGCGCACGCCGGACTGCCTGCGGGGTGCACGATCACGCTGGGCAACGGTTCGGACGAGTTGATCACCATGCTCTCCATGGCTTGCGATGTGCCTGGCGCCACCGTGATGGCGCCGGTGCCGGGCTTCGTGATGTACGCGATGTCCGCAGCACTGCAGGGCCTGCGCTTCGTGGGCGTTCCGCTGCGCGAGGACTTCGAGCTCGACGAGGCGGCGATGCTGGCCGCGATTTCCGAGCATCGCCCGGGACTGCTTTACCTGGCGTATCCGAACAACCCCACCGCCAACCTCTGGGACGACGCCGTGATCGAGCGGATCGTTCATGCGATGGCCGAAGTGCGGGGGGTGGTCGTGATGGACGAGGCTTATCAGCCGTTTGCCTCGCAGGATTCGATGCCCCGTTTGCGACGCCATCCGCACGTGCTCGTGATGCGCACGATGAGCAAGTTCGGGCTGGCTGGCGTTCGCATCGGCTACCTGATGGGGCGCACCGAACTGGTGGCCGAGATCGAAAAGCTGCGACCGCCATTCAATGTGAGCGTGCTCAACGCCGAAGCCGGCCTGTTCGCGCTGGAGCATGCCGACGAATATGCGCGCCAGGCTGCAGCCATTCGCCGCGAGCGCGAGCGGGTCCATGCTGCGCTGTCTGCACTGCCCAGCGTGCGGCCCTACCCGAGTCAGGCCAACATGATTCTTGCGCGCGTGCCCGATGCGGCGGCGGCGTTTGCTGGCCTGCGTGCGCGCGGCGTGCTGGTCAAGAACGTCTCGGGCCTGCACCCGTTGCTGGCCAACTGCCTGCGTGTGACCATCGGCACGCCCGACGAGAACACCCGGATGCTCGACGCCCTGAAGGCCAGCTTATGACCCACGATCACCGCATCGCCGAGGTGCGCCGCGACACCCAGGAGACGCGCATCCGCGTGCGCGTCGATCTCGACGGCAGCGGCCAGTCCCGCCTGGCCACGGGCATCGGCTTCTTCGACCACATGCTCGATCAGGTGGCCCGGCACGGCATGATCGACCTCGAGATCGAAGCCGAGGGCGACCTGCACATCGATGGCCATCACACCGTCGAGGACGTCGGCATTACCCTGGGCATGGCGCTGGCGCAGGCCGTGGGCGACAAGCGCGGCATTGCCCGCTATGGCCATGCCTATGTGCCGCTGGACGAGGCCTTGTCGCGCGTGGTGGTCGATCTGTCCGGGCGGCCCGGTCTCATCCTGAACGTGCCGTACACCGCGGCGATGGTGGGCGGCTTCGACACGCAACTCACGCATGAGTTCTTTCAGGGCTTCGTCAACCACGCGCGGGTGACCTTGCACGTGGACAACGTCAAGGGCCAGAACGCCCACCATCAAGCCGAGACCGTGTTCAAGGCATTCGGGCGGGCGCTGCGCATGGCGCTGGCGCGTGATGAACGAGCCGCCGGTGTGGTGCCCTCGACCAAGGGGTCGCTCTGATGGAGGTTGCGGGGCAGGCGCAGGGCCGGCGCGTGGTCGCGGTCGTCGACTACGGCATGGGCAACCTGCGCTCGGTGTCGCAGGCGGTGATGCATGTGGCCGCTGGCAGTGGCATCGATGTGGTGGTGACCCGCCAGCCCGAGCAGGTGCGCGCGGCGGAGCGCGTGGTGCTGCCGGGACAGGGTGCGATGCGCGACTGCATGCGCGAGCTGCGCGATTCCGGGCTCGAGCAGGCGGTGCGCGAGGCGGCCGCGACCAAACCCTTGATGGGTGTGTGCGTGGGCATGCAGATGCTGCTCGACCACAGCGAGGAACAGGACACGCCTGGCCTGGGCTTGATGGCGGGGCGGGTCCGGCGCTTTCGCCTCGAGGGCATGCTCCAGCCCGACGGCAGCCGCTACAAGGTGCCGCAGATGGGCTGGAACCAGGTCTGGCAAAGCGGTGAGCAGGGCCTTCGTCATGCGGTGTGGAATGACGTTCCGGATGGTGCCTGGTTCTACTTCGTGCACAGCTACTACGTCTGTCCGTCGGACCCGCGCCACACCGCGGGCGTAGCCGACTATGGCGGCCGCTTTACCTGCGCCATAGCCCGGGATAACATTTTTGCCACCCAGTTCCACCCCGAGAAGAGCGCCGCGCACGGTCTGAGCCTGTACCGCAACTTCCTGAACTGGAAGCCCTAGCGATGCGCGCTGCGCGCATCGTGACACCACTCACCCTCTCGCTGCACACGCCATGCTGCTGATCCCCGCGATCGATCTCAAGGACGGCCAGTGCGTGCGCCTGAAGCAAGGCGACATGTCGGCCTCCACCACTTTCGGCGAGGATCCCGCCGCGATGGCCCGGCGCTGGCTGGACGCCGGGGCACGCCGGCTGCACCTGGTCGACCTCAACGGTGCGTTCGCGGGCAAGCCCGTCAACGAACCGGCCATCAAGTCCATCCTCGACGAAGTGGGCGATGAGATCCCGGTGCAACTGGGCGGGGGCATCCGCGACCTCGACACCATCGAGCGCTACCTGGACGACGGGCTCAGCTACGTCATCATTGGTACGGCTGCGGTCAAGAACCCCGGCTTCCTGAAGGACGCGTGCAGCGCCTTCGGTGGGCACATCATCGTCGGCCTCGATGCGAAGGACGGCAAGGTGGCCACCGACGGCTGGAGCAAACTGACCGGCCACGAAGTCGTTGACCTGGCGCTCAAGTTCCAGGACTATGGCGTCGAGGCCGTCATCTACACCGACATCGGCCGCGACGGCATGCTCACCGGCATCAACGTCGCGGCCACCGTCAAGCTGGCGCGTGCGTTGTCGATACCCGTCATCGCCTCCGGTGGCCTGGCCGGGCTGGAAGACATCGACCAACTGTGCTCGGTCGAGTCCGAAGGCGTCACCGGCGTCATCTGTGGTCGTTCGATCTACACCGGCGCGCTCGATTTCACCGCTGCGCAGCGCCGCGCCGACGCGCGCGGCGCCTGACCGCGCGCAACCGCATGCTGGCCAAGCGCATCATTCCCTGCCTGGACGTCACGGGCGGGCGCGTCGTCAAGGGTGTGAATTTCGTCGAACTGCGCGATGCCGGAGACCCGGTGGAAATCGCCGCGCGCTACAACGACCAGGGTGCCGACGAACTCACCTTTCTCGACATCACCGCCACCAGCGACGGGCGCGGCCTGATCCTGCCCATCATCGAAGCGGTGGCCTCGCAGGTGTTCATCCCGCTGACCGTGGGTGGCGGTGTGCGCACCGTCGAGGACGTGCGCCGCTTGCTCAACGCCGGCGCCGACAAGGTGAGCTTCAACTCCGCGGCGGTTGCCGACCCATCGGTGATCCGGCAAGCCAGCGAGAAGTATGGTGCTCAGTGCATCGTGGTGGCCATCGATGCCAAGTGCCGGCGGGGCGCCGATGCCGAGGCTCGCGGGCCCGGCTGGGATGTCTACACCCATGGCGGTCGGCGCAACACAGGGTTGGATGCCGTGGGCTGGGCGCGGCAGATGGCCGAGTACGGGGCTGGCGAGATCTTGCTCACCAGCATGGACCGCGACGGTACCAAGATCGGCTTCGACCTCGAGCTCACGCGCGCCGTCAGCGACGCTGTGTCCGTTCCAGTCATCGCCTCGGGCGGCGTCGGCACGCTTCAACACCTGGCCGACGGCATCCGCATCGGCGGCGCCGACGCGGTGCTTGCGGCGAGCATCTTCCACTACGGCGAATTCACGGTCGGTCAGGCCAAGGCGCTGATGGCCGCACAGGGCATCGCGGTGCGGCAGTGAGGCCTCCGCGTCGCCAGGCGCTTGCCGCCGCCGCGGCGCCGCGCCAGGTGCGGTTGATCGGCGGGCAGTTCCGACGCAGCAAGCTGCCGGTGGCGGATCGACCCGGCCTGCGGCCCACGCCCGACAGGGTGCGTGAGACCGTGTTCAACTGGCTCGGCCAGTCGCTCGAGGGCTGGCGTTGTCTGGACGCGTTCGCCGGCAGCGGGGCGCTCGGATTCGAGGCCGCTTCGCGGGGCGCTGCCGAGGTGGTGTTGCTCGAGCGCGATCCGGGGCTGGCCGGCGGCCTGCGCAACTGCCAGGCCCGCCTGGGTGCTGCCGCGGTGCGGGTGCTGTGCGCCGACGCACTGGCGTGGATGGCGACCTGCACGCCCGAGAGGTTCGAACTCGTGTTCATCGACCCGCCGTTCGATGCCGGTCTGCATGCGCAGGCATTGGCGCGTGCAGTGCCGTTGGTCGCTGCCGGCGGTTATGTCTACGTTGAAGCGCCCGAGCCCTTGACCACGCCGCCGCAAGGCTGGACGCTGTGGCGCCAGGGCCGCGCGGGGGCCGTGCACTTCCACTTGCTGCAGCGCAGCAGCTAAACTGCCCGCCAGCCGACCAGGAGTGCGCTGTGCTGCAACACCCCAAGCCGCTGATCGCCGTGTATCCGGGCACCTTCGACCCCATGACGCTGGGCCACGAAGACCTGATGCGCCGGGCCGCGCGGCTGTTCGACCGCCTCATCCTCGCGGTGGCGGCCGGCCACCACAAACGCACGATGTTCACCATCGCCGAGCGCCTGGAGATCGCCTCCGAGATCGCACGGCCGTACCCGAACGTCGAGGTGGTGGCCTTCCGCGGCCTGTTGCGCGACTTCGTCGTGGCCAACGACGGGCAGGTGGTGGTGCGGGGGCTGCGCGCGGTCAGTGACTTCGAGTATGAGTTCCAGATGGCTGGCATGAACCGCCAGCTCATGCCTGACGTCGAGACGCTGTTCTTGACCCCGTCGGACCAGTACCAGTTCGTCAGCGGCACATTCGTGCGCGAGATCGCCATGCTCGGCGGTGATGTTTCCAAGTTCGTGGCACCCTCGGTGCTTCAGCGACTGAAGGAGCGTGTGGCCCACGTCGACGAGGGGCCCTGAACCGCCATGGCCTTGATGATCACGGACGAGTGCATCAACTGCGACGTCTGCGAACCCGAATGCCCGAACGAGGCGATCTCGATGGGCGACGAGCATTACCGCATCGACCCCGATCGCTGCACCGAGTGCGTCGGTCATTTCGACGTGCCGCAGTGCGCGCAGCTGTGCCCGGTGGGCTGCATTCCGGTAAACCCCCAGCGTGTCGAGTCGCGGCCGCAGTTGTGGGCCAAGTACCGCCGGCTGGTCGAGGCCCGCGGCGGCACTGCGAACGGTCCACCGCCGACCGCCGACAAGGTCGAGTGACCGGGACCGAACGCGACCGGGTTGCACTGCCGCCTATGGCGCCTGGCACCCGCCGGGCACCGCGTGGGCTCACGACTGCGATGGCTGGCGGCCCGTCTTCGACTTGGACGAGCGGTGTTTGGCAGTTGTCGGTGCGGTGCCGTCGGCTTGCGCTGACGTGCTGCGGGACTTCGATTTCGCGGGTCCGACAGCCGGGCTGGGCTGCTGGGCCAGCCGTGTGCGCCGCTGCTTGTTCTTTTGGGGCCGCTTGGCTGCGGCCGGTTTGACCTGGCCGCCGTGCGGCGTCAGGTTGATCGGGGGTGCCGGAGCACGCGACTCCGTCGCGAGGCGCTCGGCCGTCAGCTTGTCGGCAAGTGCTCGCTCACGCCTGGCCACCTCGCGGCCTTGGGCGATCTGCTCGCCGGTTCGGACGTCGTCGACACTCACCGCGCGGCCATCGGCGCACGGGCGCACCGAGTAGCTGCCGCCATCCGGGCCGCACCGGTACACCGTGTCGGACGTGGCTGGACCCTGGGCCAACGCCGTGCCAGACAGCGCGGCGCCCAGCGCCGCCGATTGCAGCGCACGTACCGCTGCGATGCCGAAATACCCGATGAGCGGCGCCACGTTCAGTTCTCCTGGGTGTCCGGTCGGACCGCAGCGGCCCTGGCTTCAACCTGGGGTATACCGTTGCCGTTGCCCGGGGCTTCGGTGGGCTGGGCCCCGCGCACCGAATTCTTGGCCTTCGGTGGTTTCGCCTTGTCTGCACCCGGTGCCGACGGCCGGGCATGGATGGCTGCGAGCGCCCGTGCGGTGGGCCCCTCGAGCAACTGCGGCAGTGCCTGCAACGAGCGATCGAGGCAGGCCAACATGGCTTCGCGCTGATCGGGCGCGGGCTTGCGCAATACCCAGTTGGCCACTTCGGCGCGGTCGCCCGGGTGCCCGATGCCGATGCGCAGGCGCCAGAAGTCGGCACTGCCGAGCTGGGCCTGGATGTCCTTCAGCCCGTTGTGTCCGGCGACGCCGCCGCCCTGCTTGATCTTCATCTGCCCCGGCGGCAGGTCGAGTTCGTCGTGCACGACCAGGATCTGATCGGGTTCGATCTTGAAGAAGCGCGCCAGCGCCGCCACCGAGCGACCCGACAGATTCATGTAGGTCTGTGGCTCGAGCAGCCACAGCGGGCCGTCGGGCCGATTCACCCGCGCCAACAGTCCCTGGTAGGCGCGTTCGGGCACCAGTCGCGTGCCCAGTGCCCGGGCGGCCGCGTCCACCCACCAGAACCCGACGTTATGGCGGGTGTCCTCGTACTCCGGGCCGGGATTGCCCAAACCCACCAGCAAACGGATCATGGGCCGGCATTATCCCGGTGCCGGACGCAGCGCGAGCCGACCCCCCACGATCAAGGCCCGGCCTACGCGATCGAGCGCACCGGCGCGCAGCACCGGCTCGGGTGTGTCCTCGGTGCGCAGCTTCCACTGGTGCCAGTGCAGCAGCACATCGATGTGGACGTCCGGGTGCAGTGCCTGCAGCGCGCCGCTGGACAGGTGGGGCGCGGCGATCTGCTCTGACATGACGCCGATGCCCCAGCCCATGACGGCAGCGCGCACATGTGCTTCCGACGATGGCACCGACCGCTCCTTCAGCCGCGGATCACGCAAGCCGAAGGCGCGCCCGACCCACACCGTGTGGGCGTCGTCCTTGCGGTTGAACACCAGCCAGGGCAGATGCGCGAAGTTCGTCCGGTTCAGCCCCTGCGCCAGGTACCGCTCGCAGAACGCCGGGCTGGCCACGGCGATGTAGCGCATCGCGCCCAGCCGCTCCACCGTGCAGCCGCGCAGCGCCTCGGCCACCGTGCTCACGCAGCCCAGCACCGCGCCCTCGCGCAACCAGTCGTGGGTGAAGTCCTGGTCGTCGACCACCAGTTCCAGGCCGTAGCCCTCGCGCTGCCCGTCGCGCACCACTTCGTCCAGCGCCGGCAACACCCAGGTGGCCAGACTATCGGCGTTCACCGCGATGGGCAGGCGTTCGTCCTGGCCCAAGGTGGTACCCAGTTCGCGCGACAGGTCGGCGCGCATCGCCTGCATCTGGCGGGCGTATCGCAGCAGCACCTTGCCCGGTTCGGTCAGCCGCAGGGGGCGCGAACGCACCACCAATAGCCGCCCGAGGCCGGTTTCGAGCGCGCGCAGCCGCTGCGACACCGCCGATTGGGTGATCGATAGCCGTTGTGCCGCGCGCTCAAAGCTGCCAGCGTCGGCCAGCGCAGCCAGGCATTCGAGGGCGGCAGGGTCGAAGGCATTCATCAGTGCTGCTAATGTAATCGGACAAATGGCGATGGTGCTTTCTGGTGGCGCACGCCGTTTTCACAATCGCGCATTCGCAACCACCATCCGGAGACCTGTCATGCGCATTGCCGTTCCCAAGGAAATCAAGAACCACGAGTACCGCGTGGGCCTGACACCGGCCAGCGTGCGCGAACTGGTGGCCCATGGTCACGAGGTGTGGGTGCAGGCCGGCGCCGGCGCGGCCATCGGCTTGACCGATGCGCAGTACCTGGCTGCGGGCGCGAAGCTCGCCGCCGATGCAGGCGAGGCCTTCCAGCGCGGCGAGATGATCGTGAAGGTCAAGGAGCCGCAGGCCAGCGAGATCGCCATGCTGCGCGAGGGTCAGCTGCTCTACACCTACCTGCACCTGGCGCCTGATCCCGAGCAGACCGCTGGCCTGGTGAAGTCGGGCGCCGTGTGCGTGGCCTATGAAACCGTCACCGGACCAGGTGGCGGCCTGCCGCTGCTGGCACCGATGAGCGAGGTGGCCGGGCGGATGTCGGTGCAGGCAGGCGCCGCGCATCTCGAGAAGTCCAAGGGCGGCATGGGCGTGTTGCTCGGCGGCGTACCGGGCGTTGCGCCGGCTCAGGTGGTGATCCTGGGCGCCGGCGTCGTGGGTACGCATGCGCTGCAGATGGCAGTGGGCATGGGCGCGCAGGTCACGGTGCTCGACAAGAACGTCGACCGGCTGCGTCACCTGGACCTGATCTTCGGCAATCGCATCACGACGTTGTTCTCCACTGCGCAAAGCGTCGAGGAGGCCGTGCTGGCAGCCGACCTGGTGATCGGAGGCGTGCTCATCCCCGGGGCGGCGGCGCCCAAGCTGGTGACGCGCGACATGGTCGCACGCATGCGCAAGGGCGCGGTGGTGGTCGACGTGGCCATCGACCAGGGCGGCTGCTTCGAGACCTCGCATGCGACGACGCATGCCGAGCCGACCTACCTGGTCGACGGCGTGGTGCATTACTGCGTGGCCAACATGCCGGGTGCCGTCGCGCGCACGTCGACCTTCGCGCTGAACAACGCCACCATCGGCCATGCTCTGGCGCTGGCCGACAAGGGCTGGAAACGCGCCCTGGCCGACAACCCCCACCTGCGCGCCGGCTTGAACGTGGCGCATGGCCAGGTGACCTGCGAGCCCGTGGCACGCGACCTCGGCTACGACTGGGTGCCGGCCGAGTCGTTGCTCTGACCGAGCCGCGCCGGAAACGAAACAGCCCCGCGCGAGGCGGGGCTGGTCTTGCGGTCAGGTGCGGCACGAGCGGCCGCACCGCATGCCGGTCCGATCACTTCTTCTTGGCGTCCTTCGCCGGGGCCTTGGCCGGTGCGGCCTTGCCGCCCTTGCCGCCCTTGGCCGGCGCTGCGGCCGCCGCTTCGGCGGGCGCCGCCTCTTCCTCGGTCTTGGGTGGGTTGGCCGCCACGATCACCGGGTTCAGCGAGCCATGGCGCACCAGCTTGATGCCTTCGGGCAGCTTGATGTCGGTGGCATGCAGCGACTGGCCCTTGGTGAGGCCCGACAGATCCACCGCGATGTATTCGGGCAGTTGCGTGGCCAGGCACTCGACCTCGATTTCGGTGGCCACATGGCTGACCAGGCACTTGTCGGTCTTGACGGCCACCGAGTTCTCCTCGCCGGAGAAGTGCAGGGGCACTTTCTTGTGCAGGCGGGTGGTCTCGTCCACGCGCTGGAAGTCGATGTGCAGGACCTGTTGCTTCCAGGGGTGCATCTGGAAGTCGCGCAGCAGCACCTTCTGCACGGCGCCGGACAGCTCCATCTCGAGGATCGACGAGTGGAACGCTTCCTTCTTCAGGGCGAAGTACAGCGCGTTGTGATCGAGCTCGATCATGCGGGGCTCGCCCGCGCCGTAGACGATGCCGGGAACCTTGCCGGCGATGCGCAGGCGGCGGCTCGCTCCGGTCCCCTGCAGATTGCGCTCGAAAGCGACGAATTTCATGGTGTGCTCCATGTGGGATGCCCGCGACCAGGCATCGGGGTGGGGGCGGCACGCGCTGGCGCCGCCGGTCGAGGTGAAGGCGCCGGCCACTGGTGCGGCCGCCGACCTCCGGCTAGAAATTGTTGTTCTGCTCCGAGAAGAGGGACGTCACCGACTCGCCGTCGGAGATGCGGCGGATGGTTTCGGCGAAGAGGAAGGCCACCGACAGTTGGCGGATCTTCTTGCACGCCTTGGCCGCATCGGACAGCGGGATGGTGTTGGTGATCACCACCTCGTCGAGCTGGCTGGCGGCAATGCGCTCGATGGCCGGGCCCGAGAAGATCGGGTGGGTGCAGTATGCGAACACGCGCTTGGCACCGCGCTCCTTCAGCACCTCGGCGGCCTTCACCAGGGTGCCGGCGGTGTCGATCATGTCGTCCATGATCACGCAGTTGCGGCCTTCGATCTCGCCGATGACATGCATCACTTCGGACACGTTCGCCTTCGGGCGGCGCTTGTCGATGATGGCCAGGTCGGAGCCCAACTGCTTGGCCAGGGCGCGCGCGCGCACCACGCCGCCGACATCGGGGCTGACCACCACCAGGTCGGGGTAGGCCTTGCTCTTGAGGTCGGACAACAGCACCGGCGAGGCGTAGATGTTGTCGACCGGGATGTCGAAGAAGCCCTGGATCTGGTCGGCGTGCAGATCCATGGTGAGCACGCGCTCGACGCCCACGGTCTCGAGCAGGTTGGCCACCACCTTGGCACTGATGGGCACGCGCATCGAGCGCGGGCGGCGATCCTGGCGGGCGTAGCCGAAATAGGGGATCACGGCGGTGATGCGGCGTGCGCTGGCGCGCTTCAACGCATCGACCATGATGAGCAGTTCCATCAGGTTCTCGTTCGTGGGCGCGCAGGTGGGCTGCACGACGAACACGTCACGCGCACGAACGTTCTGCTGGATCTCGACGGTCACTTCGCCGTCCGAGAAGCGGCCCACGGTGGCCTTGCCCAGTTCGACCCCCAGGCTCTGCCCGATCTCCTGGGCCAGCGCGGGATTGGCATTGCCGGTGAACAGCACGGTGTTGAACAGCACGGCAGCGCTCCGAGGGGAAATCAGGCAGGCGGGACGGGGTGCATGGATGTTTGGCAGGGGAGGAAGGACTCGAACCCTCGCATGTCGGAATCAAAATCCGATGCCTTGACCAACTTGGCGACTCCCCTACACCGGACCCGGTTCGCACCGGACCCTACAAAAGAACCGTTTCAGCCGGCCCAGCCGATCAAGGGATGGCGGTCCAGGCTGTGGCAAAGGCGGCCTGCCCAGTGGGGCGGAAGGTCTTCCGCACACCATGTCGCCTCGGGCGGGCTTTCCTTGCCAGTGTCGTTGCCGACGTCACTGACGACTCTTGCGTACACCGCGCTGCCGGAGCCCGACATGCGGCTGTTGCCGAAGCGGGCTTCGAGCCACCGGGCGGCCTGGGCCACTTCGGGGCACAGCTGCTCGGCGATCGGTTGGAGGTCGTTTCGACCCCACCCGTGGGCCAGCCGCTGCTGCAGTTGGGTGTCTGCAAGAAAGCTCGTGACTATAGCAGGTTCCGTATCGCGCCGCAGCCGCGGCGCTTGAAAAATCGTCGGCGTCGCGATCGACGCGTCGGGCTTGAGCACCGCGTAGCGCTGCAGCGGCATGTCCAATGGCGTGAGCTGCTCGCCGATGCCCCCGACGAAGGCATTGCGCCCGCCGACGAAGAACGGGACGTCGGCGCCCAGCGGCAGTGCCAGTTCCAGCAAGCGCTCGCGCGGCCAGTGCAGGCCCCACAGCTGGTTGAGTGCCAGCAGCGTGCTGGCCGCGTCGGAACTGCCGCCACCCAGCCCTGCGCCCCAGGGGATGGACTTCTCGATCAGGATGTCGACACCCCGCTTGGTGCCGCAGGCGCATTGCAGCGCGCGCGCGGCACGCAGGCACAGGTCGTCGTCGGGCAGCGTGGCGCCGAGGTCGTGGCGCTGCAGGCGCGCATCGTCGCGGCGTTCGAAGTGCAGCGTGTCGCACCAGTCGATCAGCACGAATACCGACTGCAGCAGGTGATAGCCGTCTGCGCGCCGGCCGATCACATGCAGGAACAGGTTGAGTTTGGCCGGTGCCGGTACCTCGTACAGCGCACGCAGGCTCATCGGACGATCCTCCGCCGGGCAGGCTGCGCCGTTCGCGCTCGGGATGGTCTCGGCGCAGTCACAACTCGGCTTCCAGCCGCACCCGCACCGTGACGACGGGGGCGGTGATGCGGCGCGCCACAACGCGGCGCTGGCCCCAGTCGGCGAGGTCGACCTGCCAGCCCAGCTGCTCGAAGCCGACGCGGCCGTCGGTCCAGGGCTGGGACGGTGCCGCTGCCCAAGGCCGGCCGCGCAGCCAGTCGAACAGCGCGGCCATGGGCACGCGCTCGCCCAGCGCCTGCTCGGCCAGCGCGTCGAGATCGGCGTGGGTGCGGCGGCCCTCGGCGGTCTCGATCTCGGCCATGCCCGGCGCCCAGCGCGCACGCGCCGCGGTGGTGCCCAGCGGACCCTCGAGCGTGAGCTCGCCGGCAGCGGGGTTGCCCGCGAGCGTGAAGGTGGCACTGAAGGCCCGCGGCGGCTCGTCATCCACGCGCACCGCCAGGTGTCCGGCGATCACGTCGGGTGTGACGGGCGGCCGCACCGCGCAACCGCCCGCGCTGGCCAGGGCCATCCACACGCACGCCAGCCGAACGCCGCGACGCATCCTCACAGCGTTACCTGCAGCCGGCGCAGCGTGTCGCGCAACACATCGTTGCCGGCGTCGCGCTGGCGGCCCTCGTTCCAGATGCGGCGAGCTTCGTCGCGCTCGTTCATGGCCCACAGCACTTCGCCCAGGTGAGCCGCGATCTCGGTGTCGGGCCGCGAACGATAGGCCTGGCGCAGCAGACGGGCGGCCTCGGCCAGGTTGCCCATGCGGTACTCGACCCAGCCGAGGCTGTCGGTGATGAAGGGGTCGCCCGGCGAGAGTTCCAACGCACGGCGGATCAACTCGCGCGCCTCGGGCAGCCGCACGCCACGGTCGGCCAGCGAGTAGCCCAAGGCATTGTGGGCGTGCGAGTGAGTCGGGCGCAGTTCGATCACGCGCCTCAGCAGTCGCTCCATGTCGTCGAACCGCTCGACCTTCTCCTCGGCCATCGCCTGCTCGTACAACAGGTCGACGTCGTCTGCATAGCGCTGATTGGCCGTGGCCAGTACCTGGGCCGCTTCCTTCCAGCACTTGAACTCGCGCAGCAACTGGGCCTCGGCCATCAGCTTGGCTCGGGCATCGTCGGCACTGCGCTCGGGCACGGCCTGGATCAGCGCGCGCGCCTCGTCCCACCGCCCCTTGCGCGCCAGCAGCGAAGCCCGGCGGCTCTGAACCTCCAGGGCACGGCGCGGCTGGTCCACCCGTGCCAGCCAGTTCTCGGCGCCGGGCAGGTCGCCGCGCATCTCGGCGGCCTGGGCGAGCATCAGGTAGGCGCCGGTGAGGTCGCGCGTGGCCGCGGCTGCATTGGCGTCGGTCAGGTCCGGATCCGCGGCTGCGCCGGGCTCACCGGGTTGGCCGCTGGTTGTCGGGGCCGTTGTCGAGGCGATTTCGAGATAGCGCAACAGGGCCGACTGGGCCGCGGCGGCCTGCTTGAGTTCGAGGTGCAGCGCGCCGGCGGTGAACCAGCCGGCGGGGTCGGCAGGGCGCTGGCGGGTCACCGTCTCCACCTGGACCAAGGCGTCGGCGTAGCGCTGCGATTGCATCAGCGCGCGGGCATAGGCCATGCGCAGCGCCGGGTCCGCCTGGGGCCGGTCCAGTGCACGCAGCACCAGCCCTTCGGCATCGGCCTGGGTGCTGAGCAACTCCAATGCCAGAAGCACCGGTCCCGGGGCGGCAGGATCGTGGGCATGGGCGTCGCGGGCGAGCGCCAGCGCCCGCGGCGCATCGCCCGCGGCCAGGCTGAGGTGTCCGACCGCCACCAGGCTGGCCACCCGCGTCGGGCTCGCGTCGCGATAGGGCTCGACCAGGCGCTCGACGAGGGCGAGTGCCTCGCGTCGATCGGTGGCGCGCTGCAACTGGCGCGTCAGCGCCTCGATGCGGCTGGCGCGCTCGACCACCGAGGCCTGAGCGAGCCAGGCTGCCAGCGGCGTGGCCAGTTCCGACACGCGGTTCATCGCGAGCAGGATCTGGGTCTCGTAGCGGATCGCCTCCACCGATTGCGGACGGGCGGTGCGCCAGGCCCGCGCGGCGGCCAGGGCCTCGTTGCCAGCCCGGGCGCGCAGCGCGATCTCGACGGCGCGTTCGTAAAGGCCCTCGTCGTTGGCTCGGCGTGCGGCGTCGAGGTAGCGGGCATAGGCCTCGCCATAGCGGCCCTCGCGCAGTTCGAGCTCGGCCAGCAGCAACTGCAGGAACATGCCCTGGTCGAGCCCCTGGCGCGTACCGGCAACCGCCGCCCACCGGGGCTCGCCGGGCTGCACCGTCGCCCGCCCAGGCAGGCTCTGTGCCTGACCCGCCCCTGGCACCCAGGCGGCGGCGGTCAGCAGCAGCAACGCAAACGCGTGATGGGCGCCGCGCCGCAGCGCCGAGGCAGGGCGGGGCGGGCAATCCTGCGGCTGGCCGGTCGTGGCATCGGATACGGGCATTGCGTCTCCAGTGGGGCCCGCGGATTCTAGGAGGCCGTCCCAAAGCCCGACAGGCTCCTGGGAGCCACCCATAATCCCCCGATGCCCGAGCTGCCCGAAGTCGAGGTCACGCGGCGCTCGCTGGCCGAGCGGCTGCGGGGTGCACGGGTACGGGCGGTTCGACTGGGCAAACCGCTGCGCTGGCCGCTGGGCTGCGCGCCGCAGGCGCTGATCGGAGCGACGATCGGCGACCTTCAGCGGCGCGGCAAGTACCTGTGGATGCCGCTGCACGGAGGCCATGCACCCGGCGGCCTGCTGTGGCACCTGGGCATGTCGGGTTCGCTGGGATGGAGCACCTCGCCGCCGCCCGCCGGTCCGCACGATCACGTCGAGCTCGACACCGATCGTGGCACCTTGCGGCTGACCGACCCGCGGCGCTTCGGGGCGGTGGTGTGGTCCGCCGGCATGGACGTGCCGCCCGCCGCACCGCTGTTGGCACGGCTGGGACCCGAGCCGTTCGATCCGGCGCTCACCGCCACGACCCTGCACCGGGCGCTGCGCCGCCGGCGCACCGCGATCAAGCTGGCGCTGCTCGGTGGGGAGGTGGTCGTTGGCGCCGGCAACATCTATGTCAGCGAGGCGCTGTTCAAAGCCGGCATCGACCCGCGCACCCGTTGCGATCGCCTGAGCCGGCCTCGGTGCGAGCGTCTGCTGGCCGCCTTGCGCACCACACTGGCCCGCGCAATCGAGGTCGGCGGCTCGACCCTGCGCGATTTCCGCGATGCGCATGGCGCCAGCGGCGCCTTCCAGGCCGAGGCCCAGGTCTATGGCCGCGAGGGTCAGCCGTGCCGGCGATGCGGCACGGCCGTGCGTCGTATCGTGCAGGCACAACGCGCCACCTACTTTTGTCCTGTTTGCCAGCGGCGCTGACCACGCCAGCGGCGCTGACCACGCCGGCGCGTGTTGGCCGCACCGTGAGCCATGCACCGCCGTGGCGCAGCAACATCAACAGTTGCGTATTGCACGCCCCCCGGGGCTTGGAACGCCTGGCAACACCTGGCAGCGCATGCCTTGCGCTACGATGGCCCGGCCGATCCCGCGGCGGGCCGTCGCCCCGCCGTTGGCTGGCAACACCGGAATCCCGACACCCATGGCAACCAAGCTGACGCGCGAATTGGACGCACTGGCCGACTGGCGGCGCGCCCTGGACCGGCGCATCGAGCAGTTCGCCGGCCAGCTTTCAGGCCACGACCTGCTCGATGGCGATGCGGCTGCCCTGGCGCTGGCCCTGCGCCAGCGGCTGGGTTCGGACCGGTTGGTGCTGGCATTCGTGGCCGAGTTCTCGCGTGGCAAGTCCGAGTTGATCAACGCGATGTTCTTTGCCGACACCGGGCGCCGCGTGCTGCCGGCCACGCCGGGGCGCACCACCATGTGCCCGGTCGAACTGGCCTGGGACGCCGAGGAGTCTCCAGGGCTGGCCCTGCTGCCGATCGCGACGCGTCGCGGGGGACAGCCGGTGTCGATGCTGCGCGATCGCCCTGAACTGTGGCAGCACCACGACCTGCCCCTGGGCGACGCCGACGCTCTGGCCAACGTGCTCGAGGAGGTGCGCCGCACCGAACGGGTGCCCGTGGCCCAGGCCCGCGAGCTCGGCCTGTGGGACGACGAACACCCTGACGAGAATCCCCCGCGGGACGAGCACGACCACGTCGAGATACCGGCCTGGCGCCATGCGCTCATCAACTATCCGCACCCGCTGCTCAAGCGGGGCTTGGTCGTCGTCGACACGCCGGGCCTCAATGCCATCGGCGCTGAGCCGGAGCTCACCCTCGGGCTGTTGCCGTCGGCGCACGCCATCGTGTTCCTGCTCGCGGCCGATACCGGTGTCACCCGGTCCGACCTCTCCATCTGGCGCGACCACCTGGGCGACCGCTCGCTCGAGCGCTTCGTGGCCCTGAACAAGATCGATGCGCTCGATGATCCGCTGCTCGAACCGGCCCAGGTGCAGGCCCAGGTGCGCCGCCAGTGCGATTCGGTGGCCGAAACCCTGGGCATACAGTTGGCGCGGGTGTTCCCGCTGTCGGCGCGTGAAGCGCTGGTCACCCGGCTGGCCGGCGACGATGGGCCCGATGGGGGTCTGCCGGCGCTCGAGCACGCACTGGCCACCGAGTTGCTGCCGCAGCGCAGCACCGTGATCGGCCGCATGGTCGAGGACGGCGTGCTGGTGCTGCAGCAGACGGCCCGGCGCAGGCTGAGCGACCGCCGGCGGCAGGTGACAGAGCAACTCCTGGACCTGCGCTCGCTGCGCGGCAAGAGCAGCGCCAAGCTGCAGATGGTGACGCGGCGATTCGAGGCCGACGCCCGCAGCTTCGAGCAGTGCATGCCACGCCTGGCCGCGCTGCGTGCGGTGCAGGCCAGGCTGCTGCGCGAGGTGTTGCAGCAACTGGGCAGCGATCGGGTGCGCACCGAGGTCAATCAGATGCAATCCGACAGCGAGACCAGCTTCTTCAAGCTCGGCGCCGGTCGTGCCTTCGCCCGGCTGGGCGAGCGTCTGCGCGGCCTGCTGGACGCGGCCGAGAACAGCCTGGCCGAGCTCGACCAGATGCTGGCCGCCAGCCACCGGCAGCTCAATGCCGACTTCGGTTTCTCCTTGACGATGGCGCCCAGGCCCAGCCTGGACAGCTACCGCCGTGAGTTGCAGCGCGTGGAGTCCAGCTACGGTCGCTACTTCGGCATCACCAAGGTCTGGCGGCTGTCCGAGCCGGGCTTCCTGGCGCAGTTTATCCAGGTGCTGCTGTCGCGGCTGCGCGTGGTATTCGAGAACGCAGCGGCCGAAGTGGAGTTGTGGAGCAAGACATCGGCGTCGCAGCTCGAATCGCAGCTGCGCGAGCGCCGTCGCAGCCTGCACCATCGGCGCGAGGCGTATCAGCGCATCCAGTCGGCCGAAGGCGAGCTCGAGCACCGCATCGCCGAAGTCGAGTCGCAGGATCATCGGCTCGCACAGATCGGCGAACGCATCGATGCCTCGGTGGATGCGCTGCGCATCATGGCCGCATCCCCGCCGCGCTCCGATGCGCCGGAGCCCGCGCCACGGCTGTCGCTGGTGCATCGCGGCGCCGGCCTGGCCTCACGCGGCGCCGCGTGAGCGGGCGCGGGCGACCCGACCTGTCCGCCGAGCCGCGCAGTGGGTCGAGCGGCACCGCCCCGGTGTCGGCACTCGATGGTGGCTGGGGCGAGTCACTCGTCGCCTGGCAGCGCAGTCACGGCCGGCACGACCTGCCCTGGCAGCACAGCCGAGAGCCCTACCGCGTGTGGCTGTCGGAGATCATGCTGCAGCAGACGCAGGTGGCCACGGTCATCGGCTATTACGATCGCTTCCTGCAGCGATTCCCCGACCTCGACTCGCTGGCCGCCGCAGCGCTCGATGATGTGCTGGCGCTGTGGAGCGGGCTGGGCTACTACAGTCGGGCGCGCCATTTGCACCGCTGCGCCCAGGTGCTGGTGCATGAGCATGGCGGCACCTTCCCGCGCGATGCGGCGGCGCTGGCGCGATTGCCAGGCATAGGCCCCTCCACGGCGGCGGCCATTGCGGCGTTTTGCTTCGGGCAGCGGGAGGCCATCCTGGACGGCAACGTCAAGCGGGTGCTGGCACGCGCGCTGGGCGTGGCCGATGACCTGGCCCGGCCGACTGCGGTGCAGGCCTTGCACCGGCAGGCCCGGACCCTGCTGCCGCCCAATGACATTGGGGTCTACACGCAGGGCCTGATGGATCTCGGGGCAACGGTGTGCACGCCACGCGCGCCACGTTGTACGCTGTGCCCATGGTCCGCTCGCTGCGCGGCGCACCGCGAGGGACGCCCCGAGGCCTATCCGGTGAAGTCGCGGCGGCTCGTGCGTCGCGCCCAGCAGCATGCACTGCTGCTGCTCACCCACCGCGACGCGGTGTGGCTGGTGCAGCGCCCGCGCCAGGGCATCTGGGCCGGTCTGTGGTGCCTGCCGCAGTTCGACGACCCGAAGCAGGTGCAGGCGCTGGCCGCGCCCGGCCCCGGCGTGCTGCGGCCGCTGCCGCCGTTCACCCATGTGCTCACGCATCGCGACCTGCGGCTGGAGCCCTACCACTGGGTGCTGCCCGCACGGCTGGACGTTCACTGCCGCGCCGCGCTCGAAGATCGCCTACCAGCGGGCCGCTGGATGAGCGCGCAGCAGGCGCTGGGCTCTGGCCTGCCGGCGCCCGTGCGGCGGCTGCTCGGCGAGCATCTCGCAGCGTGCCCAGCCGCGCCACGCGACGGGGAGCCCGCTGATCAGCCCGGCCCGACCACGCCCTTGCCGCGCAGGTAGTCGTGCACCAGTTGCAGCCGACCCATCGGCTGCTGCAGTTCCATCAGCTTCTGCTTGGCCGCCAGCGGAATGGGCAGCAATTCGCACCAGCGGTTGGCCACCCAGCCGGCGTTGTCCCACTGATAGGGCTGCACGAACGGATGCTGGCCTTGCGCGTGCAAGGCGGCGACCGCGTTGTGCAGCGCAACCACGGTGGCGGTGAGTTCCGGCGTGGGCGCCAGCACGGGATCGGCATCGATCAGCGTGGCATCGGTGTGCCACAGGCCGTCGGCATCGCGCACCGCGGCGGAGCCGCGAAACCGCTGGCCGCCCAGGCAGCGCACGCGCAGCATGCCCACCTGTTCGGCGTCGACTTCGTCCAGCAGCGCCAGCGTGCCCACGGCCTCGAAGCGCTCGGCCGGCGTACCCGGCTGGCGAACCTCGGTGCCCTGGTTCAGGCAGACCACGCCGAAGGGCGTGCGTTCGCGCAGACAGCGGCTGACCAGGTCGAGGTAGCGTGCCTCGAAGACCTTCAGGCTCAGCAGGCCGCCGGGAAACAGCACCGACTGCAAGGGAAACAGCGGCAATTCACGCGAGGGTGGGGCCGATTCGGTCAATCGATCGCATCCAGTTCACGGTGGCGGGTGAGGGTGGCGCTGCCATCGGCAAAGCGCTGGCCCAATTGCTCCACGATATACACCGATCGGTGCTGCCCGCCGGTGCAACCGATCGCGACCGTGACATACGCCCGCTGATCGGTGGCCAGTGCCGGTAGCCAGCGGCGCAGGAAGGCCTCGATCTGCTGCAGCAACTCGGCTGCCTCGGGTTGCTCCGACAGGTAGCGGGCCACCGGCTCGTCGCGACCCGACAGCGGCCGCAATTCGCGAACGTAGTACGGGTTGGGAAGCATGCGCACATCGAACACGTAGTCGGCATCGAGCGGCACGCCATACTTGAATGCGAACGACTCGAACACCAGTGTGAGCCGATGGTGGGGCACGGCCACCAGGTCGCGCACCTGCGCACGCAGGCCGGCGGCGCGCAGCGTGCTGGTGTCGACGACCGTGGACACTTCGCGCAACTCGGCCAGCAGCAGCCGCTCCAGTTCGATGGCCTCGATCAGCGCATGCTGCGTGGTGCCGGCCACGTCGGGTTGGCTCAACGGGTGCGGCCGGCGGGTCTCCGAAAAGCGCCGCACCAGGGTGTCGGTGCTGGCATCGAGGAACAGCGGCCGGATGTTGACCCCTTCGTGCCGAAGCTCGTGGATCAGCGGCACCAGCGCGGGCAACGAGCGTGCAGCGCGCACATCCACCGCGATGGCCACGCGCTCGGTGTAGCGCGGCTGCTCCAGGTGCATGTAGTCGCGCAGCAGTTCGGGTGGCAGGTTGTCGACGCAGAAGTAACCCGCATCCTCCAGTGCATGCAGCGCCACCGACTTGCCCGAGCCCGAGATGCCCGAGATGAGCACCAGCTCGCGGTTCGTCGGCGTGGCCATCGGTGCAGCGGTCGTGGTGCTGGAGTCGCCACTCATGGCATTCCCTCGCGCTGCGTCCGCCGGCGCGGCCGCGCGCCCTGGCTGGCCGGGGGATCGTCGGGCTCGTCCAGAGGGGCCCCGGTGCCGGCGAGCATGGCCTGGGCATGCGCCAGGCGGGTGTCACCCAGGCGCTCGCCACCGAGCATGCGGGCCACCTCGGCGACGCGATCGGCGCCGTGCACCGGCGCCACGGTACTGGCCGTGTGACCCTGCCGCGTGAGTTTGGCCACGACGTAGTGATGATCGGCGCAGGCCGCGACCTGGGCGAGATGCGTGACGGCCAGGACCTGGCGGCCACGCCCGAGCTGCTTCATCAGGGCGCCGACGGTGTCGCCCACGGTGCCGCCGATGCCGGCATCGATCTCGTCGAAGATCAGCGTGCCCGCGCCGCCGTCGTCGTGCAATGTGGTCACGGCGATGGCCAGGGCCAGCCGCGAGAGTTCGCCGCCCGAGGCCACCTTGGCCAGCGGGCGCGGCGTGCTGCCGGCATGCCCGGCCACCGCGAACTCCACCGACTCCAGGCCCCACGACTGCGGTTGTGCCAGCGGCAGCAACAGCGCTTCGAAGCGGCCCCCGGCCATGCCCAGTGACTGCATGGCCTGTGTGACCGCGGCTCCCAGCGCGGCGGCGGCCAGCGCACGCGCGGCGCTGGCCTGCTGCGCCAGCGCGAGGTAGTGCGCGTGAGCGGCGTCGAGCTCGGCCTGCAGCGCAGCGGTGTCGGTGGCGGCGTCGAGTGCGCGCAACGCCTCGCGCCACTGTTCACGCAACGCCGGCAAGGCATCGGGCGTGCAGCGCCAGCGCCGGGCCAGGCCCATCCAGGCGCCGAGCCGGGCGTCGAGCTCGGCCAGCCGCTGCGGGTCGAGTTCGGCTCGGCCCAGGTAGCTGTTCAGTGCATGGGCTGCGTCGGACAACTGGGCCACGACCGCCTGCAGGCCATCGATCACCGGCAGCAGCCGCGCATCGTGTCCGGCCACGTCCTGCAGCAGTCGCAGCGCCAGTGCGGCGTCGGACTCGGCCGAACCGTCCTGCTCGCTCACCGCGTCGAGGGCCTGGCGGGCCGCGTCCATCAGCGCCTGGGCATGGGCCAGGCGCGTGTGCTCCGCGTTCAGGCCCGGCCATTCGTCGTCGCCCGGTGCCAGCGTGTCGATCTCACCCAACTGCCAGGCCAGGCGCTCACGCTCGCGCGCGACTTCGTCGTGTCGATGGCGTGCGTGCTCCAGCGCATCGGCCGCTGCGCGCCACCGGTTATGGGCTGCTGCCAGTGCGCGGGCATCGACGCCGGCACGCGCATCGAGCAGCTCACGCACCGCGGCCGGCCGGGTGAGGCCCTGCCAGGCATGCTGGCCGTGGATGTCGAGCAGATGCTCGGCCAGTTCGCGCAACTGCCCCACCGTGGCCGGACTGCCATTGACCCAGGCCCGGCTCTTGCCCTGTGCATCGACGCTGCGGCGCAGCAGCAGGCTGTCGGCGGTCTCGAAACCGGCTTCGTCGAGCCAGGGCCGCGCGGCCTGCGGGCAATCGAACTCGGCACTGATCTCGGTGCGTGCCGCGCCCTCGCGCACGACAGCGGCTTCGCCGCGCCCGCCTAGGGCCAGCTGCAGTGCATCGACCAGGATGGACTTGCCTGCGCCGGTTTCGCCGGTGAGCACCGAGAAGCCCGGATGGAACTCCAGCTCGAGGCTGGGCACGATGGCGAAGTCGCGCAGGATCAGGCGGCGCAGCATGGCGGGCGCGGTCAGGCAGGGGTTGGAGCCGGCGGCGGTCGGCTCACACCACGCCCTCGTACCAGCGCAGCTTGCGCCGCAGGGTGGCGTAGTAGCTCCAGCCGCGCGGATGCAGGAAGCGCACCTTGTGCGCCGAACGCTGCATGCGGATTTCGTCGCCGTGCAGCAGGCTGGCCAGGCGCTGCATGTCGAAGTTGACCGAGGCATCGCGGCCGGCCACCACCGTGATGCGCACCTCGGCGCTGTCTGGCAGCACGATGGGGCGGTTGGACAGCGTGTGCGACGCGATGGGAACCATCACCCATCCGGCGATTGCCGGGTGCAGGATGGGCCCGCCGGCCGACAACGAATAGGCGGTCGAGCCGGTGGGCGAGGCCAGGATCAGGCCGTCGGCGCGGATGTTGGCCATGAACTCCTGGCCGATGTCCACCCGCAGCTCCACCATGCCGGCGGTGGCGCCACGGTTGACCACCACGTCGTTCATCGACAGGCCCTGGAAGATGCAGTGCCCGTCACGCCAGACTTCGCCCTCGAGCATGGTGCGATGCTCTTCCTCGAAATCGCCGGCGATCATCGGCGTCAGCGCCTCGCGGAACTGGCCGATGGGTACGTCGGTGATGAAGCCCAGCCGCCCCTGGTTGATACCCACCAGGGGCAGGCCGTGGCGTGCGACTTCGCGCGCGAAACCGAGCATGGTTCCGTCGCCGCCCACGACCACGGCCAGGTCGCAGCGTGCACCGATGGCGTCGAAGTCGAGGGCGTCGAAGTCGGTCACGCCGGTGGCCATGGCCGTCTGGTTCTCGAACGAGACCTCGAGGCCCTGGCGCACCAGAAAATGCGCGATCTCTTCCAGCACCGGTCGGATACCGTCGGCCTGGTACTTGCCGACCAGCGCGGCGTGGTGAAAACGTCGGGCCATGAGGGGGCGGAGGAAGTGCAGCGGATTTAACCACAGCGCCCATGACGGTGTCGTGTGGCACCGTGGAGCCAGCAGCGGACTTCGTACAATGGCCCCCGGCATGGACGAGCGAGCCCGCACCCTGCTCAAGGCGCTAGTGGAGCGCTACATCGCCGACGGTCAGCCGGTGGGCTCGCGCACGCTCTCCCGGGCCTCGGGTCTGGAGCTCTCGCCGGCCACCATACGCAACGTGATGGCCGACCTCGAAGACCTCGGCTTGATCGCCAGCCCCCATACCTCGGCCGGACGCATCCCGACGCCGCGTGGCTACCGCGTGTTCGTCGACACCATGCTCACCGCGCGCCCACTGGATATCCATCAGCCACCACCCGAAATGGCGGGCGTGCGCGAGCAGTTGCAGCCCGACCAGCCGCAACGTGTCATTGCGCAGGCGGCACAGCTGCTGTCCAACCTGTCGCACTTCGTTGGCGTGGTCACGGCGCCGCGGCGGGCGGCGGTGTTCCACCAGATCGAGTTCCTGCGGCTGGCCGAGCGGCGGGTGCTGGTGATCCTGGTGTCCAGCGACGGCGACGTGCAGAACCGGGTGATCTTCACGGCGCGCGACTACACACAGGGCGAGCTGGTCGAGGCGACGACCCTGCTCAACAGCCAGTACGCCGGGCTGGGCCTGGACGACGTGCGCGAGCGCCTGCGCACCGAGGTCGACAGCCTGCGCGATGAGATCGGCCTGCTGATGAAGGCCGCGGTGCGGGCCGATGGCGACATGCTGGGCGAACGCACCGGCGAACAGGTGGTGGTGTCGGGCGAGCGCAACCTGCTGGGCGTACAAGACTTCGGCAACGACATGGGCGCGTTGCGCAAGATGTTCGACCTCTTCGAGCGCAAGACCGAGCTGATGAGGCTGCTCGAGAATTCGAGCCGTGCCGAGGGCGTGCGCATCTACATCGGCGGCGAGTCTGGCGTCGTGCCCCACGAGGAGCTCTCGGTGGTGACCGCCCCATATGAAGTCGATGGCCGCGTGGTGGGTACGCTGGGCGTGATCGGCCCGACCCGCATGCCCTATGACCGCATGATCCAGCTCGTGGACATCACCTCGCGACTGGTCGGGCACGCCTTGTCCGTCAAGTAGATCGCGCCGGCGGGGCGCTGCAGCTTCACTTCACCGGTATGGGCGTGTCACGGTCCACTGCCACCGCCGTGATCGCGTTTTGTGGCGAACCGTCGATCAGCCGGTCCGAATACGTCAGGTAGGCCAGCGCGTTGCGCCTGGCGTCCACCATGCGAACGATGCGAAGTCGCTTGAAGACCAGGCTGATGCGTTCGCTGAACACCTCTTCCTGCTGTCGCAGCGGCTTCGGAAACGAGATCGGCCCCACCTGGCGGCAGGCGATCGAGGCCTCTGCCTTGTCCTCCGCCAGGCCGAGCGCACCCTTGATGCCGCCGGTCTTGGCGCGCGAGACGTAA
>JAKLLB010000079.1 GCA_023150345.1 Aquabacterium sp. | reverse complement strand
GCCAGCGGCAGCGGCGTCGCCGGCTTTGCGGTCACCGCGCCGTTTGCCGGCACCGTGATTGAGAAGAAGGTGACGCTGGGCGAACTGGGCAGCCCGAGCGAGCCGATGTTCACCATCGCCGACCTGAGCCGCGTGTGGATCCAGGCCGACCTGCCCGAGGCCGCGCTGGCCAAGGTCCGGCTGGGGGCCAATGCCAAGGTGACGGTGCCCGCCTACCCCGGCGAGACCTTCAGCGGGCGGGTCGGCCACATCGGCGCGATGCTCGACAAGGACACCCGCACGATCGCTGCCCGCATCGAGGTCGCCAATGCGGATGGCCGCCTGAAGCCCGAGATGTTCGCCACCGCGACCATCGAGGCAGGCGGCGACAAGCGCGATGTCATCACCCTGCCGGACGCCGCCATCGTGCTGCTGGAGGGCCAGCCGGCCGTCTTCGTTTACGAGCAGGGGGCGTACGAGGCACGCCAGGTCGAGCCGGGCGAGCGCGTCGGTGGCCGCACGTTGCTCAAGTCGGGCCTCAAGGCGGGCGACCAGGTCGTCACCTCCGGGGCCTACGCGCTCAAGGCACGCAAGCTGAAATCCCAGCTCGGCCACGGGCATTGAGAAGGACCACGGACCATGCTCAATGCAATCGTTGATGCCAGCCTGCGCTACAAGGTGCTGGTGCTGGTGGCTTTCGCCGTGCTGGTCGGCCTCGGGGCCATGGCCTACCGGCAGGTGCCGGTGGACGCCTTCCCCGACGTGACGCCGGCGCAGGTGAACATCTACACCGAGTCCCCCGGCGTCGCCGCCGAGGACATCGAAAAGCTGCTGACCGTTCCTATCGAAGCCGCGATGGCGGGCCTGGCGGACGTGGAAGTCGTGCGCTCGGTGTCGCTGTTCGGCCTGTCCTACGTCGGCGTCTACTTCAAGGACAACGTCGACATCTACTTCGCGCGCCGGCTGGTGGGCGAGAAGCTGCAGGAAGTGAAGGGCCGCCTGCCAGAGGGCTACGGCGAGCCGGAACTGGGTCCCAACAGCTCGGGCCTGGGCCAGGTGTTCTGGTACACGATCGAGGACGCCGACAAGAAGCTCAGCGCGATGGACCTGCGCACGCTGCAGGACTGGACGGTGCGGCTCATCCTGCGCACCGCGCCCGGCGTGGACGACGTCACGACCTGGGGCGGCCTGGAGAAGCAGTACCAGGTGCAGATCGACCCGCGGCGCCTGGTCAAGTACGGGCTGTCGTTCAAGGAGGTGATGGAGCGGCTGGCCGCCAACAACAAGCAGGTCGGCGGCCAGTTCCTCAACATCGGCGTCGAGCAGTACCTGGTGCGCGGCCTCGGGCTGGTGACCAATGCCGCCGACATCGGCACCATCGTCGTCGCCGAACGCAACGGCTCGCCGGTCTACGTGCGCGATGTCGCCGAAGTGAAGGAGGCACCGGCCGTGCGCTTCGGCGCCGTCACGCGCAACGGCCAGGAGACCGTGCTGGGCATCGCGCTGGCACGCATCCACGAGAACTCGGCCTCCGTGGTGAAGGCAGTCAAGGAGAAGCTGGCCATCGCGCAGGCCGCGCTGCCCAAGGGCGTCGAGCTGAAGGCGGCCTACGACCGCACCGAGATCGTCGACAAGGCGCTGGCGACCTCGACCAACGCGCTGATCGAAGGCTCGATCCTGGTCGCGGTGATCCTGTTCCTCTTCCTCGGGGAGTTCCGCTCCGCGATCGTCGTGATCGTCACGCTGCCGCTGGCGATGCTGTTCGCGTTCATCTGCATGCAGCGCTTCGGCATGTCGGCCAACCTGATGTCACTGGCCGGACTGGCCATCGGCATCGGGATGATGGTCGACGGCGCGGTGGTGATGGTCGAGAACGCCTTCCGCCTGCTCGCGCACGCACGCGAGTCGGGCCGGCCGATCAACCGGACGCACGTGGTGCTCGAAGCGGCGCGCGAAGTGGCGAACCCGATCGCCTTCGCGATCATGATCATCATCGTCGTGTTCCTGCCGTTGTTCTCGCTCACGGGGCTGGAAGGCAAGCTGTTCAAGCCGATGGCGCTGACCATCACGTTCGCGATGGCCGGCTCGCTGCTGCTGTCGTTGACGCTGGTGCCGGTACTGGCGGCCCTGATCCTCAAGCCCAAGGAGGAGAAGGACACCTGGCTGGTGCGCGGCGCGAAGAAGCTCTACCTGCCGATGCTGGACTGGGCACTCGACCGCAAGAAGGCCGTGATCGGCTCCGCGGTCGCACTGCTCGTCGGCGCGCTGGCCCTGTTCCCGCTGCTCGGCAAGGAGTTCATGCCGACCTTGCAGGAGGACGCGATCATGTTCCGCGTCGTCGGCATCCCATCGACCTCGCTGGACGAGTCGATCCGCGTGGCCAACGTGATGGACGCCGCCCTGCGCAAGAAGTACCCGCAGGTGAACTCGGTGCTCGCGACCATCGGCCGTGCCGAGAAGGGCGAGACGGCCGACGTGAACTACATGGAAGTCCTGCTCGACATGAAGCCCAAGGACGAGTGGCCGACGAAGCAGTCGTACGCCGCACTCGGCCGCGAGATGCAGGAGTTCCTCGAAGGCGAGGTGCAGACCGCGGTGTTCGGCGCCACCCAGCCGATCCAGATGCGTGTGGAGGAACTGATCTCCGGCGTTCGCGCGACGCTGGCGCTGAAGGTCTACGGCGAGGAACTCGACAAGCTCGAGGAGTTGTCCGCGCAGGTCAAGGGCGTGGTCGGCGCCGTGCCAGGCGTGGCGGACCTGTCGGCCGAGGCCAACAAAGGCAAGCCGCAGATGGTCATCAAGGTGGACCGCCAGGCGGCCGCCCGCTATGGGCTGAACGCCGACGACATCCTCGCCATCGTGCAGGCCGGCATCGGCGGCGAGGCGGTCTCGACGCTGATCGAAGGCACGCGCCGCTTCGAGATCGCGGTGCGGCTGCCCGAGGAGTTCCGCAACAGCCCGTCGGCCATCGCGGCGATCCCGATCCGCACCTCCGAAGGCGCGATCGTGCCGTTTGCCCAGGTGGCGAAGATCGAGCTCGCCGAGGGCTACACCTTCGTCCGGCGCGAAGCGCTGCAGCGCTATGCCGTGCTGCAGATGGACGTGCAGGGCCGCGACGTGGACAGCTTCGTCAAGGACGCGAACGCAGCGATCCAGGCCAAGGTGAAGATGCCCACCGGGTACTGGGTGGAATGGGGCGGTGCCTTCGAAAACCAGCAGCGCGCCATGGAGCGCCTGGGCGTGATCGTGCCGCTGACCATCGGCCTGATCTTCATCCTGCTGTACACGGCGTTCAACTCGGTGCGCCATGCCACGCTGATCATCGCCAACGTGCCGTTCGCGATCATCGGCGGCATCGTCGGGCTGTTCGTCACTGGGCAGTACCTGTCGGTGCCGTCGGCGATCGGCTTCATCGCGGTGTTCGGGGTGGCGATGCTGAACGGCATCGTGCTGGTCTCGTTCCTCAACGACCAGCGCAGACACGGCCTGTCGATCCGCGACGCCGTGCGCCAGGGCGCCGCGCTGCGCCTGCGGCCGGTGCTGATGACGGCGTCGGTGGCGATCCTGGGGCTGGTGCCGATGCTGCTCTCCTCCGGCGTAGGTGCCGAGACCCAGCGGCCGCTGGCCACCGTGGTGATCGGCGGCCTGATCACCTCGACGCTGCTCACACTGCTGCTGCTGCCGCTCATCTACGAATGGTCCGAGTCGCGCGCCGAGGCGAAGCAGCGCGCGCGCGACGCGGCCGAGGACGCCGAACCGCCGCAGGCCATCGCCGCACCGCAACCCACCCAGGAGACACCATGAAGGAAATCAAGGCCTACGTGCACGCCAGCCGCATCGCCGAAGTGATCGCGGCACTCAAGGACAGCCCGGCCTGGGGCGGCGAGCGTGGTGGCCGCCGCCACAACCTGGCCGTCTACGTCGTCAAGGGCGCGCTGCTGGCGCTGGACAGCAACGAGAAGCACTACTCGATGGACCTCGGCGACGAGGTCATCAACGAATACAAGCTCGAACTGCTGTGCGAGGACGGCGAGGTCGAAACCCTTTCGGCCGCACTGATGGCCGCAGCCCGGACCGGCCAGTCCGTCGCGGGCTGGATCACCGTCATCGATGTGGTCAGCGCAACGCCCATTCACTGAGGCCCGCTGTTCGTTCAACCCACCAAGGAAGCACCATGAAGCACTTCTTTACGACCCTCCTCTTTGCCGCCGTCGCCGCTGCGCCTGCCTTCGCCGCCGAAGACCACAAGCCCAAGCATGGCGGTGTCGTCGTCGAAACCAAGGCCGGTGACATGGAACTCGTCGCCAAGGCCGACTCGATCGTCATCCACGTCAGCGACCACGGCAAGGCGATGAAGCTGACCAGCGCCACCGGCAAGGTCACGGTCTTCAACGGCAACGACAAGACCGAGGCGCCGCTCACGCTCGCCGGCGACAAGCTCGAGGCCAAGGGCAGCTTCAAGGTCGGTGCCGGCACCAAGGTGCTGGCGGACGTGGCCTTGAACGGCAAGCCCGCCGTGGCTGCGCGGTTCACGTTGAAGTAGGCGGCACCACCGAGCCACTCTGGCGGCGCCGCGCACCATGGACAAGAAGTGATCAGGAGAACCCGATGCTCTCTCGGAGACAAATCTTGCTCGGAGCCGCTGCCTCGTCCGGCGCTTTGGCCGGCTGCGCCAGCGCACCCGAACCGCGTCGCACCGATAGCCGCACCTACTGCATGTCCACGCTACGCACGAAGCGTACGGTCTGCACACCCGAGCCCGTGCCCTCGGCGACGGCGGAGGCCGACGCCAAGCGTTTCGAGGCGACGCCCGGCGTGCTCACGGTGTACGTGGTGCGATCCGCCTGGGTGGATGCAGTCCGGCCGCTCACCGTGAGCGTCGATGGGGACTCGCAGATCGGGACGCTGCCGCGCTCGCTCATCCGGCTCCGTCTGCCACCCGGCACGCACCAGCTCGCTTTCGAGTGGAACGAGCGCATCCACCGGTTCGCCGTCAATGGCGAGGCCGGGGAACTGCGCATCGTCGAACTCGCGGGATCGTCGGTGCCATTGGATCGTTCCTATCACTGGTCGGACGCCGATCCTGCTGGCGCGAGGCTGCGCGCGCGCACGACAAGGCTGATCGCCGACGCGCAGTGGAGCAACTACGCGCCGCAATGACTCGACAGCCGAGATCAACCGAATCGAGAACGCCATGACCAAGAAAATCGCACGCCGACGCGCCCTGCTCTTCGCCGTGGGCGGCTCCGCACTGCTGACGACAGGCTGCATGACCAAGCCCTTGCGGCCGGCGAATGCCGACGGCACGTACTGCTTCCGCACCGGCAAGAGCTATCGGCCCAAGCTCACTTGCACGCCCACGCCGATCCCTGCCGGGTCGATCGAAGCCGATGCGAAGCGCTTCGAGCCAACGCCCGGCAAGTTGACGGTCTACCTGGTGCGCAAACGCTGGGGTGATGCGAGCAACGTCGTGCGGATCAGCAGCGGGGCTTCTTCTGCCGTCGATACGGTGCCGGAATCCTTCGCGCGCTGGCGCTTGCCTGCGGGCAGTCACCGCCTCGCCGTCACGTGGCCCGAGGGCTCTGCCACCCTGGATATCGCCGGCGCCGCCGGGGAAGTGATCTTTGTCGAGGTGATCGGCAGCGTCTGGGTGTGGGGCAGCAACTACCGACTCGAACGCGGCGATGCCGCGGAGTCCCGCCAACGCGCGATGTCGCTGCGGCTCGTTGCCGATGTCGGATGAGGACCGGCGCGTCGGGCGGATGTTGTCGGTCGCGTTCCCGCAGTCCCTTCGATTCCCGTTCGAGGACTTCGCATGGGCCGAAAGTACCTCGACACCGCCCTGGCCCAGACGATCGCCTGGCTGTGGCTGGGCTTTCTCGTCGCCGGTGTCGTGGCGTGGTTCGCCTATCGGTACTGGCGCAAGCGCCATCCGCCCCCGGTCCCCGAGCCCGAGCGTAGCTACAGCCAGCGCCTGGAACAGCGACTCGCGAAGAACCAAGGCGCCGCGAAGCGCAAGCGGCGAGGCGGCTCCGTCAAGAGCCCTCCCCGCCGCCACTGATGAGGTCCGATGCTCAGCCGCCGGCCGTCAGTTCCATGCGCGCCCGGCGCTGTTCGGGCGACTCGTTGCGCATCTCGTCGATGACCTGTTGGCGCGTCTTGGCGGGGCCGGCGTTTTTGATCGGCAGGGGCGCACCGCGCTGGATCAGTGCCAGCGTGCCGTCCTTGCGCGCGGCCTCGAGTTCGGCCAAGACCTCGGCGCGCGACTTGCCGTTCGTGGCGTGATCCGGGTGGTACGTGAACCCCACTTCACCGCTTGCGGCGTGGTAGATCGACGTGGCCTGCGCCAGCCCGGGCAGCGCGAGGGTGGAGATGACGGCGGCGGTAGCGATGGAGAACTTGTCGAAGCGCATGGTGTCCATTCCTTGACTGGGAGGTTCCCGCGAGCAACCTGCCGCGGGATGCCTGACGGCATGACTCCAAATCTAGATGTCGCGCACCAACAGAATGAGGTCCAACGGATGACAGTTTGGACAGATTGGCCCTGCCACCACACCGAGGCGCCAAGCCCATGAAGCTGCTCGTGATCGACGACGAGGTCAAGCTGGCCGAGTACCTGCGCAAGGGGTTGACCGAAGAAGGCTTCGTGGTGGACCTCGCCCACAACGGTGTCGATGGACTTCACCTCGCGATGGAATCCGACTACGAACTGATCGTGCTCGACGGCATGCTGCCCGGCATCGACGGCCTGGGCCTGCTCGCAGCGCTGCGGCAGAGCAAGCAGACGCCGGTGCTGATGCTGACAGCCCGCGTGCGTGTCGAGGACCGGGTGCGTGGCCTGCAGAGCGGCGCCGACGACTACATGGTCAAGCCCTTCGCTTTCTCCGAACTGCTGGCACGCATCCAGGTGCTGCTGCGCCGTGCACGCCCTGCCCGCGCCACCGACGGCGCGACCGTGCTTGGGCTGGCGGATCTCGAGATCGACCTGATCCGCCGCAAGGCGGTCCGGGCAGGACGCAGGCTCGAACTCACCGCGCAGGAGTTCGGCCTGCTCGCGCTGTTCGTGCGGCGGCAGGGCGAGGTGCTGTCGCGCACTGAGATCGCCGAGCAGGTGTGGGACATGAACTTCGACAGCGCGACGAACGTCATCGACGTCGCCATCCGCCGCCTGCGCAACAAGCTCGATGCCCCCTTCGAGCGTACCTTGCTGCACACCGTGCGTGGCATGGGTTACGTGCTGGAGTCGCGCGACGAATGAGCCGCAGCCGCATCGGGTCGCTCGGCCGCCGGCTGTCGTACTGGCTGGCCCTGCAGAGCCTGGCCGGCCTTGTCGTGGTCTGCGCGGCGGTCTACGGCGCCACGCATCTGGGCTTCCAGGCCCGCCAGTCGGAGGAAATGGTGCAGAAGCAGGTGCAGCTTCGCCACCTGCTCGCGGAGTCATCGCACGAAGGTGACGTGGCGACGCTGAAGCACAAGCTCGACGACTTCTTCATCGGCCATCCCGACATGGCTCTGGCCTTGACGCGCACCACCGATGGATCGGAGTTCTATCGGCGCTCCTCGCCAGTACCGACGGGCGACGTGCGCATCGCACGGTTCGCACTGCCCGTACCGGCGCCGGAGCAAGGCTCGCTCAATGCCGTACTGGCGCTGGACATCCGCGAAGACACCGCGCTGCTGCGCCGCATCGGCTTCACGCTCGCGGTGGCTGCGCTCGCCGGCGCGCTGCTGGTATCGGCCGGCGGCTTCCTGCTCGTGCGCCTGGGCCTGCGCCCACTGCGCGATTTGGTGAACCAGACCCGGCAGCTCGCGGCCGACACCCTGCACCGTCGCCTGGACGGCTCTGCCCAGCCGGAGGAACTCGAACCGCTGATCGGGCAGTTCAACGACTTGCTCGGCAGGCTGGAAATGGCCTATGCGCAACTGGAGGGCTTCAACGCCGACGTGGCCCACGAGCTGTGCACGCCGCTGGCGACGCTGATCGGCAGCACCGAGCTGGCCTTGCGCAAGGCCCGCGATGCCGACGAACTGCGCGATGTGCTCGGCTCGAACCTGGAGGAACTGCAGCGCGTCGCCGGCATCGTGCACGACATGCTGTTCCTGTCGCAGGCCGATCGCGGCGCCTCGGCGCGACGCGTCCCGACGCCGAGCCTGGCCGCGTTGGCGCGACAGGTGTGCAACTACCACGAGGCAGCACTCGTCGATGCCGGCCTGGCGCTGGAGATCGTCGGCGACGCCGAGGGCAGCTTCGACACGCCATTGCTGCAACGCGCGCTGTCCAACCTGATCGGCAATGCCACGCGCTACGCGCGGCGCGGATCGACCGTGCGCGTTGAGATCACTGGCAACCCGGCAGGCGAGGTGCAATTGAAGGTCGTGAATGACGGCGTCACCATCGGGCCCGACGATCTTCCGCGCTTGTTCGACCGCTTCTACCGCGGCGACTCCGCGCGCAGCGACGCCGATCGCAACCACGGGCTCGGGCTGTCCATCGTTGCGGCCATCGCGCGCATGCACGGAGGGCGGCCCTTGGCAACGTCGTCGGGCGGGATCTCGTCGATCGGCATGAGCTTGCGGGACGCATCGTCCGCCGAGACCGGCTTGTCGGCGTCGGCCACCTCCTCCGCAGCAACGACCGTCTCTCCGGGGCATTGAACGCCGCGGCCCGATCCGGCATCCAAGTGCCGATGCTCGGCCGCCAGATCGGACTGGCCGGAGTTGAGGGGTCTTCGATGCTGTGCTCCGCGCGCCTGCTGTCCGTCGCCGTCCTCGCGTGCATGGCACAGGCCAGTCCGGCGCAGCGGCAACTCGTCGAGGTAACGCTGCCGAGCGACCGCCCTCTGGTCCGCCAGTTGACGGCGCCGCCGGGTGAGTTCATCGAACTGTGCACCAGGCTGCAGCCCGGGCGAGCGCTCGACTGGGCCTTCGAATCGGAAGCACCCGTCGCATTCAACACCCACTTCCACGAGGGCGGTGCGGTGAAGTACCCGGAAAGCCTGTCGGCGATCATGGCGGCAAGGGGCCGCCTCGCGCCGAGCGCGAGCCATGACTACTGCTGGTTGTGGTCCAACCCCGGCGCCGAGCCCGTGAACGTCCGGGTCCGGATCACCCCTTGAACCGCCGACCCTTCAGGGCGTGCCAGCCTTCTTGAGCTCCTGCCCGACGAGCGCCTTCAACTGCGCCTCGCCGAACTCACGCAGCGGCGTGCCGTTGACGAAGAAGCCCGGCGTCCGGTCGACCTTCAGGGCCTGCATGTCGGCAATGTCCTGCCGCAGCACCTGGGCGACGGCCGGACCGTCGGCATCCGCCCTCGCCTTCGCCATGTCGAGCCCGATGTCACCGATGAGGTCCCAGATCAACTGCGGCTGCGGGCGATCATGCGCGGCCCACTGCGGCTGTGCAGCCAGGGCGCGCTCGAGCGCCTCCCAGTACTTGCCCTGCTGCCGCGCCGCCTCGAGGATCTTGACCGCCGTGTCGGACCCGTGGTGCAGCGGTGCATAGCGCACCACCAGCCTGACCTGGCCGAAGCTCGCGTTGACCATCTGCTTGACGATCGGATAGAAGGCCCGGCACGTCTCGCAGGACGGATCGAAGAACTCGACGATCGTCACCTTGGCCGCCGGATTGCCGAAGACGGGCGAATGCGGCCTGACCAGCGCATCGCTGTTCGCCTGCGCCGCCTGCTTCACTTCCTGGTTCGAGCGGTTCGTGAAGACCACGACACCGGCCACGAAAGCCAGAACCACCGCCGCGACGGTGCCCAGCACGATCCACTTCCTGCTCATGTTCTTGCCCTTTTTCTTGCCACCCACAACGCAACCAGGATGCCCGTGAACGCCGCCAGCGACAGCAAAGGAATCGGCACCACGCCGGCCACCTGGACGTCGGCGTCGGCGCAGGACGATCCCTTGCCGCACGGCACCAGCCCCTCGGACACCACGCCCCAGAAGACCAGCAGATGGTAGGCGGCGACACCCCATCCCACGCCGGCCAGCGGCAGCGCGTAGCGAACGCTGCGCGCGTCCGACGCGAACAGGCCTATGCCGAGCACCAGCACCAGCGGAAACATCGCGATGCGCTGGTACCAGCACAGCACGCAGGGCGTCTTGCCCATCACCTCGCCCAGGAACAACGCGCCGGCCGTGGCCAGCAGCGCCAGCAGCCAGGCCAGGAACAGCGGCGTCCAGAACGTGACATGCCGGCTGTTGCCAGGCCGGGCAACTGGCTGTTCGTCGCTCATCGTGTCGGCGGCGCGAAGCCGGCCGTCGCGTTCACCTCGACCTTCGACACGCTGCCGTCGGCCGCCGTGAACGAGAGCGTCAGGGGCACACGCTCGCCCGCCTTGAGCTGCTTCTTCAGGTCCATCATCATGACGTGCAGGCCGTCCGACCGCAGCTCGATCGTCTGGCCGGCCTTCAAGGGCACGCGGTCGGCGGGCCGCATCCGCATGATGTCCTTGTCCAGCCACATCTCGTGCACTTCGACGATGTCGGCGACCGGCGAACTGGCGCCCGTCAGCACGACGTCTTTCTGCGCGGTCAGCCGCATGAAGGCGCCGGTGGCCGACTGGTTCGGCACGGTGGCACGCGCCCAGGCACCATCGACGGTCACCTGCGCATGCACCGCCGACGCCGCACCCGCAGCCAGCAGCGCAGCGAGGCAGCGGGACAACACACGCTTCGGAAGAAGAAGGCTCATCTTGACATTCTCGCCCCGGGATCCGTTGCCGGCGCTTGCGGACTCACGTCGCACCTTCTCGGCCGGCTTCGCGCGAATCGGCCCTTGGCCGGAAAGAGGCCAGCATGAGCAGCGCGGCGCTGCCGACGATGAAGATGTCCGCCAGATTGAAGGCGGGCCAGTGCATGTCGCGCCAATGCAGGTCGAGGTAGTCGACCACGGCGCCGATGCGCAGCCGGTCGACGACATTGCCGAGCGCGCCGCCGATCAGGCCCACGTAGGCAGCCGTTTCGAGTCGGCTGCGAACGCCGCGCCACAGCAGCAAGGCGAGTGCCACGCTGACGGCCAAGCCGACCGCCGTCAACGCGTGGCGCTGCCAGCCGCCCGCGTCGGCGAGGAACGAGAACGAAGCGCCGGGGTTGAGGACATGGACAAGATTGAACCAGGCGGTGACCGTGATGCCTTCGCCCAGCGACAGATTCGCGGCGACCACCCACTTGATCCCCTGATCGAGCGCGAGGAGCAAGGCGGCGACGCCCATCAGCAGCCACCAGCGGCCTCGCGATGCCGCGACCGCCGCGCGTGGTTCGACAAGGCCGGCGGATACGGGCGTCATCGGTCGCGGTCCTCGATCAGCCGCTCAAGATCGGGCGGGATTGCCATCGGCTTGAACGCACTGACGTTCGAACCGCCGGTGTTGCCGACCGGCAGGCGGCCGACCAAATGGCCCACCGGCACCAGCGCGATGCGCATCAGCTGGCCCGCCACTTCGCGCCGGTCGCCCGCTGCCCAGCCGGCCCGAAGCATCTGCCAGTGCACCCGCAGGTGCGGGACGAAGTCGAGTTGCCCGAGCACATGCGCGCGCTCGAGGGCTGCGAACGCGCTCTTGGCGTCGCCGGCGGAGCGATGCCGGGCGGCTTCGGCCATTGCGGCCTCGAAGGCCTCGATGCGCCGTGATCCCGTCGTTGTCGTCACTTGCCCTCCCCCTTCTTCAACAAGCGCAGGCCGTTGAGCACGACCAGCAGGCTCGCGCCCATGTCGGCGAATACCGCCATCCACATCGACGCGTTGCCGAACACCGCCAGCACCAGGAACACGGCCTTGATGCCCAGCGCCAGCGTGATGTTCTGCCACAGCACGGCGTGCGTCGACCGCGACAGCCGCACCGTCTCGGCGATGCGGCGCAGGTCGTCGTTCATCACCACCACGTCGGCCGCTTCCATCGCGGTGTCGGTGCCGGCCGCACCCATCGCCACGCCGATGTCGGCCTGCGCCAGCGCCGGCGCGTCGTTGATGCCGTCGCCGGTCATCGCGGTCAGGCCGTGTTTCGACTGCAGCGCCTTGATCGCTTCGAGCTTGTCCTCGGGCAGCAGGTTCCCGCGCGCTTCGGCTATGCCTGCCTCGTGCGCGATGGCGGTGGCCGTAGCCTGGTTGTCGCCAGTCAGCATCACCGGCGTGATGCCGAGTGCCTTGAGCGATGCCACCGCATCGCGCGACGACGGCTTGATGGTGTCGGCGACGGCGAACAAGGCGACGGGGCCCGCGTCGGAGGCCAGCAGGCTGACGGTACGGCCCGCTTCCTCATGCGTGCGCAAGGTGGCCTCCAGCGCCGGAGAGCATTGGCCACGCTCCTCGATCAGCCGGTGGTTGCCGAGGACGTAGGCCGTTCCGCCGATGTCGGCCTGGACCCCGCGACCGGCGATGGCCTTGAAGTCCTTCGCTTCGACACTGTTGGGCCGCAGGCCCGCAGCGATGGCACGCGACACCGGATGGTCGGAGTGCCCTGCCAGCGCCGCGGCGATGTGCTCGGCGGCGGCAGCATCGGTCTCCGGACCAAGCACCTCCCAGGCCACCAGCTTGGGCTTGCCCTCGGTGATCGTGCCGGTCTTGTCCAGCGCGATGGCCTTGAGCTTGCGCGCCTCTTCCAGATAGATCCCACCCTTGATCAGAATGCCGCGCCGCGCGGCGGCAGCCAGGCCACTGACGATCGTCACGGGGGTCGAGATCACCAGCGCGCAGGGGCAGGCGATGACCAGCAGCACCAGCGCCTTGTAGACCGCCTGCATCCAGGTCCAGCCGAGCAGCCAGGGGCCGAGCAGCGCCACGGCCAGCGCGATGACGAAGACGGCCGGCGTGTAGACGGCAGCGAAGCGGTCGACGAAGCCCTGCGTGGGCGCGCGCGTTCCCTGCGCCTCCTCCACCGCGTGGATGATGCGCGCGAGCGTCGAGTTCGACGCCAGTGCGTTGACCTCGAACTCGAAAGTGCCTGTCTCGTTGATCGTGCCGGCGAACACCGGATCGCCGACCGCTTTGTCCACCGGGATGCTCTCGCCGGTCACCGGCGCCTGGTTGATGCTGGAACTGCCGGCGGACACCACGCCGTCCATCGGCACGCGCTCGCCGGGCCGCACCCGCGCGACGGCACCCAGCGCCACGGATGCGACCGGCACGGTCACCCAGCTGCCGTCGGCCTGCCGCACCGAGGCTTCCTCGGGCGCCATGGCCAGCAAGCCCTTGATCGCGTTGCGGGCGCGATCGACCGCACGCGCCTCGATCGCCTCCGCGATGGCGTACAGCGCCATCACCATGGCGGCCTCCGGCCACTGGCCGATGACAAACGCGCCCGTCACAGCCACGGTCATCAGGGCATTGATGTTCAACCGACCATGGCGCAGCGCGGTCAGGCCCTTCTTGTAGACGTCGAAGCCGGCCAGCCAGATGGCCGCGGCCGCCACGGCGAGCCCCGCGGCCTTCCAGACCTGCGTGTCCGGGGCGAAGAAGCCGAGCACCTCCGCGCCGAGGGCCAGCAGCAGGGCACCACCGAGCCGAAACGCTCCTTCCGATCCAGCGCCGTGGTCATGGTCCTCCGATTCGGGTCCCGCTTCGCCGGTCGAGCCAGCGCCCTTCTCCGACACCGGCTGCGGATCGAAGCCGGCCTTGCGGATCGCGACCACGGCCTGCTCGACGGACGCAAGCGGCGCGTCGATGGCCACCGTACGCTGCCCGAGCTGAAAGCTCATCGCGCGAATGCCGGCGATGTGCTCGACCGCGCGTCGGATCTCCGACTCCTCGCTGGCACAGTCCATCGTCGGCACACGGAACCGGGCCCAACCGGCGGGTGTGGCGGCGCCCGCCGGCGCTGGCGCGGCGCAGGCGGGCCCGTGGCAGGCGCCGCAGTCGTCGGCGGGCTCGTTGGCCGCAGCGGAAGAGGCGTGGGTATGGGTGGTGCTCACGGGCGCGTTCCTTGACTCATCGCCGCCATTGAAAACCCTGAAGTCGGTGTAGAGTCAAGGCCCTCGATCCACCACGGAAAATACGATGCGCATCGGCGACCTGGCCGAATCGACCGGCACGGCGGTCGAGACCATCCGCTTCTACGAGCGCGAGGGCCTGATCCCCGCGGCGCAGCGCGCCGACAACAACTACCGCGTGTACACGGCTGCCCACGCCGAGCGGCTGGCGTTCATCCGCCATTGCCGCAACCTGGACATGACGCTGGACGAGATCCGGACGCTGCTGCGGCTGCGCGATGCGCCCTCGCAGGACTGCGGCGAGGTCAACGCACTGCTCGACGAGCACATTGGGCACGTCACCCACCGGATCCACGAGCTGCGGACGCTGCAGAAGGAACTGAAGGCGTTGCGCGCAAGGTGCGGCACGCCGCATGCGATCGAGCAGTGCGGCATCCTCAACGAGCTCGACACCGCGGCTGCCCAGTCGACCTCCGCGTTACCACATCGCCACATCCGCGGTACGCACTGAGCCCCTGCCGCGACGAACATGACGAAGCTGTCATGTTCCCGTTCAGTGGCTGTTGGAAAGCGGTTCCTACAGTCCCTTTCGATGCCAGCCCAGCGCGCGACCGCGCGCCGTCGGCACCGCTTCCACATCGAAAGGACTGACCATGCAATCGACCCTCCGACTCCGCACCGCTGCCCTCGTTGCCTTGAGCGTGTTTCCCCTCGCGGGCTTCGCCGCCAACGGCGGCACGTTCATGAACGGCCAGTCGATCTACGGGCAGCCGGCGGCTCAGGGTGCGCCGGTCCGCGTCGTCGACCTGGCATCCACCGACCGGCTCAACGTCGCCTATGGCGAGAGCGTGACCTTCCGCAGCGGCACCAAGCAGTTCTCGTGGACCTTCGACGGGCTCGACCGCAGGTCCGTCGATGTGAACCAGATCGCGCCGGCAGGCTTTGCCGGGAAGCCCGTGGTCGTGTACGTCGGCCGCAACCCGTCGAACCGACGCTGAGGCTGCGGCGGCCGCTTCGGAGAACTCGTTACTGCGCTCGGTCGACGGACTGCGTGTGCTAATACGTTGAGACCGGTCATTGGCGCGGTGACATTCAGGCCGGATGGCTGACCGGAAGTGGCCGACTGGAGCCGACCAGTTTCCGCCGACGAACGGTCGGTGTACATCAGGTTGCCGACCTTCGGGCTCGGACCACTGCGCCGTCAGACCGCGGTGACGTTGAATCGATCGCATAGGTCATCCAACTGCCGCGCCTTGAGCTTCTCGGCGCGCAGCTTGCGCAGTCCGCTGCGCTCGAAGATGGCGTAGGCAAACCCCTTGTTCATCTGCCGCGACACGTACCGGATTCCATCCCAGCGTGGGCTCGCAGCGTGGATCGCCCGCGCCCAGGCTTGGCTCGCCGTGTAGTCGGCGGATGCACTGATGTCGTTGCTCAGTCCCAGGGCCTTGAGCGCTGCACCCGTCAGGTCAGCCAGTACCAGCGACTTGCGCCGATCACAGGCAAACCGCACGACCGAGCGCTCCGTCAGCTCTGCGGCCGGCACCTCGTAGCTGCCTCTGACGAACCGCCCGCACTCATGGATGACGCTCTCCGCGAAGGCTACCTCGATAGTGCTGGCGGTGTAGCAGGTGCCGAACGGGCCGGCCCCGCCAGGTTCCGGATCATCAAAGCGGTAGACCCCAGCAGACCAGTATGGCTCGGTGGCCGGGCGCCGGCTCAAGCGCACGAGCGACGAGACTTCGATCCTGGTCGGTCGAAGCAGATCCTCGAAGAAACCGGGATCAGGCAGCCGCAACGACACGCGAGGCGCCTCGCTCGCGCGCCCATGCCGCAGCCAGGCGCTCCACCTTGGCCAAGGCAGTCCCTGCCTCCAACGCGACGGCAACGCTCTTACCTGCGAGGGCGCCGTGCTCGCGCAACCAGAACATCAGTTTCTCGCTAGCGCCGAGGTCACCGAGCGCGCGGCAGATGGCTGCCACAGACTCGCGGTCCATCCCGAGGAATGCCTGCGGATAGAACAGCCGATTGCCGACCTTCACCGCGAAGATTTCACCCCGGTCAGCGGCCGGCGCCAAAGCCTGACGGGTGAGCCCCCAGGCTTGCGCGAGTTGCTCACCGGGCACGACGAGGCCATCCTTGACCCACTGGACACGCGCTGCCTCACCGCGCGCGTCTGCACCGGCCAGGCCGCCGGTGGCAGGAGCGTGCGGGTTGTCCGCTGTGGAGGACTTGGCGTGGGCCACTCGGGCTCGAAAACCCTGCGTCCTTGGCAGTTGCAGCCCTTGCTTGCTGACCGCAGAGCGCAGAGTGCCGAGGTCTTCGCTGAGGCGCCCGACGGTGGCCTCGAGCTGTGCGATGCGGCGGAGCAGGACTGGAGTGCTGAGATCGGTGCTCATGCGCGGATTCTAAGCAAATCTGGACAACCAAGCAAATGCGGCAAATGGAGTCAGCCGCCAGCGCCGACAGGTGACGGCCGCGGCGGCTCCCAGTTCGTGCTGACCATAGGCGAGCCGAGCCCGAAGCCGCGGAGCATGCCTTGAGCAAGTGGACTCTAGTCACGGCTATGCCGATAACTAGCCTTAGCGGCATAGCACCGCCAGCGGCGTAAACCGCCCGCGGTGAAAACGGGCTTGTCTGTAACCGCAATGCCGATGTCGCTGCCTGACGCGGCGGCGCTGGCAGCGCTGCGGGGCTGGCACGGGGGTCTGTCGTCGAAGGACGCAGTAGCGCGGTACCTCGGTGAGACCCGAGCGCGCGGTCAATCGTCGCGCGGCCTCATAGGAGCGATTCGCCGTGACATCGCGGACTTCGCCAGGTCACGCCACCGCGATGACCTTGCACAGCTCTTCACTGGACCTGTTCGCAAAGGCCCCTCGGCCGCGCGCGCCGTGGCCGCCGCCGTCGAACAGCTCCGTAGCGCGACCGTTCCTGTCCCCCTGATCGGCGACGGGGTCGACCACTGGCTGGAGCCCCGTATCGTCGCTGTTCTGCGCAAGGTCGGCATCAAGACCTTGGCTGACCTCACGCTTCGAGTACCACGCCGCAGGCGTTGGCGGGTCGACATCGACGGCCTCGGTGTGGCCGGAGCGCGCCGGATCGAAGCGTTCTTTGCCGCGCATGAAGACCTGACTGACCGTGCTCGCGCGCTGCTGGTCGCCAGCGCACCATCGGATGTAGTTCCCTGGGAGAGGCTTGTCGTGCCCCATGAGGTCGACGGCACCATGGGCCTGCATCGTGGGCCACGCGCGTCGTGCGTACTGCGGGCGAACGATGACTACGAGGCGGTCCAGGCTTGGCTGTCGCTGCACGAAGCGCCTGCCACGCAGCGGGCATATCGCAAGGAAGCTCGACTCTGAACGCTGTGCCGCAGCCCTGGCCGCCCGTGGGCCCGGCACGGCCGACCGAGTCCACGGAGCGGCGGTTTAAGTGAAAAATGACGACAATCAGCCGCTTGTGTTACACTAATTGCGACAGACTGAGGACGTCCGGGCTCCTTCGCTCAAAGAATTGCGACAGCGGCGCCACGACGCTTCCGACAAACAACGACAAAGAGAGCCTCTCTCTCAAGCATTCACGACAGCGGCCCGGAGGGGCATCCCCAAACTTCAAGAATGGCGACAACCGACGACTCGCTGCTGCTGTACGCAGAGATGTCCTCTGCGGAAATCCGGGCGGCACAGCGGCGCTTGCGCGAGGGCGCCTTGAGACGCATCGCTCCGGGCGTAGTCACCAGCTTGTCGGAGGAAAACTGGCCGGCACTGATAGCCCGCGAGCGCATTCGCTTGCTTGCTGCGCTGTACCCAAAGGCCGTCATCGGTCCTCGCAGCGCCTTCCATGGCGGTGGCCCGGTCGAAGGCGTGATGTACCTGACGTACACCTACACGAAGAGGGTTGAGCTCCCGGGGCTCACCGTTCAGTTGCTCGACGGGCACGGGCCAGCGCAAGGAGACGCCCCGATGATGGGGCGCGAACTCTACTTCCCTTCGACGCCGCGCGTGCTGCTCGAGAACCTCGCGGTCTCTCGCGGCAAGGTCAAGAAGTCAGTGGGTCGTGCTGCCGTTGAACAGCGACTCATCGAAACCTGTGAGGCTCGTGGCGAGGACGCGTTGAACAACATTCGCGACCAAGCTCGCGCGCTAGCTCCAACGCTCGGTCTCGAACGAGAGCTGGACATCCTCGACACGCTCATCGGTGGCATCCTCGGCACCAGAGAAGCGGAGATGTCCACTGCCGTCGGCAAGGCGATGACAGCTTCGATTCCCTACGACGCTAACCGCCTCGCCCTCTTCGAGAAGTTGGCCGAAGTACTTCGCGCGACGCCGCTCGGGCAGCCTGAAGCGGTGGTCAAGAGCGAGCAGAGCAGAGCTCACTTTGCCTTCTTAGAGTCCTACTTCGTAAGCGTCCGGCGAACCCATCTTGAAGCAGGCTGGTTCAACGGCAAGGATGGTGTCCACCAAGGAGATAGGTGGACACCATGGAACAAGCCAAGGCGCGCTCCCGGCGCCGCCACGACGGCGAGCTGAAGAAGATGGTGCTGGCGGAGTGCGCCGAGCCTGGCGCGTCGGTGGCCAGCGTTGCGCTGAGGCACGGCTTGAACGCGAACCTCGTGCACAAGTGGCGTCGGCTGGCGTACCGCGGCACGTTGGGGGCCGCGGCCGACGTGCCTGCAATGCAGTTCGTGCCGGTCGCGCTACCGCAGACTGCCCCGCGCGAAGACATCCGCATCGAACTGCACCGCGGCCCGACTGTGGTCACCGTGACCTGGCCGCTGACGGCGGCGGCCGAGTGTGCGAACTGGATGCGCGAGTTGCTGCGGTGATCCGCATCGACGCCTTGTGGCTGGCGGTGCAGCCGTTGGACATGCGCGTCGGGACGGAAGCTGCGCTGTTGCGGGT
Organism: Aquabacterium sp.; assembly: GCA_023150345.1. Taxonomy (GTDB): domain Bacteria; phylum Pseudomonadota; class Gammaproteobacteria; order Burkholderiales; family Burkholderiaceae_C; genus Pseudaquabacterium. The sequence goes on along the minus strand of JAKLLB010000079.1, from coordinate 251 downwards.
GGTCAGTGTCTTCGGAGAAGCCCGGCCGCACCACGCGTACCTGTTCGCCAATCGCCGGGGCAACCGGATGAAGGTGCTCGTGCACGACGGCATTGGCGTGTGGCTGGCGGCGAGGCGGCTCAACGCCGGCAAGTTCGTCTGGCCCCGTGATGGGGCCGTGACGGTGTTGCTGACGAGGCCGCAGTTCGACGCTCTCGTGCTGGGTCTGCCCTGGCAACGCATTGGCGAGGCGGGCGTGATCCGCATCTTGT
>JAKLLB010000078.1 GCA_023150345.1 Aquabacterium sp. | reverse complement strand
GGTGACGGCGCTGGCGGCGGCCAATGACGAGATCAAGCTCATCCTCACCGGCATCATCGACTTCGACGCCGGCGCGGTGACCGACGAGCCGCAGTTCGACGTCGCTGCGGCGCGGCTGGTGGTGGAAACCGCGCACGGCTGCGGCCGCAAGGTGTTCGCGCACTGCAGCGGCGTCAAGGGCCTGGACGTGGCGGTGCAGGCCGGTGTCGACGCCATCGAGCACGGCTTCTTCATGAACCGTGAGCACCTGCTGCACATGCGCGACCGGGGCCTGGCCTGGACGCCGACCTTCTGCCCCGTGCACTTCCAGTGGGCGCAGCCGCAGGCCGCGGGGTGGAGCGCCAACACCGTGGGCAACCTGCGCCGCATTCTCGACAGCCATGCCGAGCATGTGCGGCTGGCGCACGAGCTGGGCGTCACCGTGCTGGCGGGCACCGATGCCGGCAGCATGGGCGTGGTCCACGGCCAGGCGCTGGCCGAGGAGGTCCAGCGCCTGCAGGAGGCGGGCCTGCCCGTCGACGCGGTGCTGTGTGCCGCCACCGCGGCGCCGCGGCGCCATTTCGGCATCCCGCAGCCGCTGCTGGGGGTGGGAGCGCCGTGGGAAGCCGTCGCGCTGGATGTCTCGCCGTTTGCCGCCGCGAGCCTGGGCCGTGCGCTGCAGCGGGTGGTCCAGGTGTGGCTGGCTCCCGGCCCTCGCGCATAGGCGGTTCGTCAGTCGGCGGCGGGTGCGTCGTGCGGGCCGCTGGCGGTCTGCGCGGCCAGCCAGCGGTCGATTACCCGGCGCGCGTGCACGCCGCCGGCATCGATGGGCAGGTTCATCAGGCGCCGTTGTGGCCAGTGCGCCAGGTTGGACTGCTGGCGCTCGAGCATCTCGCGGTCCTCGGCGAAGATGCGACCCTGGCCTTCGCGGATGCGGGCGGTGAGCTCGGCGTCATCGGGCTTGAACTGCCGCGCCATGCCCCAGAAGTACCAGGTCGAGGTGCCGGTCTCGGGGGTGATGAAGTCCACCACCGTGGCCGCGGTCTTGCAGGCATCTGCCGCCCGCCAGCCGCCCTGGCCGGCGATGGCCACGCCCACATCGATCATCACGTGGCTGGGCGGGCTGTAGCGGCAGATCTGCCAGCGGTCGATCCGTTGCGCGGGGTCCATGCCGTTCTCGCGCATCGCCATCTGCCAGAACGGCGGCGCCTGGATCCCGACCATGTGCCGCTCCGTGATGACGGTGTCGCCCTCGCGGCGCGTCTTGCAGGGCGTTTCGTCGATCTCGGGCTGGCCGATGCTGCTGGCGTGCACGTAGGTCTCGTGCGTGAGGTCCATCAGGTTGTCGATCAGGAGCCGGTAGTCGCAGGCCATGTGGTACAGCCCGCCGCCGTAGGCCCAGCCGGGGTTGCCGGACCACTCGAAGGCAGGGATCGCCTGTGCGTCGGCATGCGCCGGTTCGCCAGGCCAGACCCAGACGAAGCCGTGCCGCTCGACACAGGGCCAGCGGCCGATGGCCGGGAAGCGCTCGACGCTGTGCGCCGGTATCGACACGGCTTGCCCGTCGCAGCCCATCACCAGGCCGTGATAGCCGCACACCAGGCGGCCGTCACACACGCGGCCCAGCGACAGCGGTGCGCCGCGGTGCGGACAGAAGTCCTCGAGGGCGGTAGCCTCGCCGCGCTCGTTGCGGTAGAACACCATGCGTTCGCCGCAGATGGTGCGTCCCAGCGGCCGGCCATCGATCTCGGCGGCCGCCGCTGCCACGTACCAGGCGTTCTGGGGGAACATGGATGGCCTCCTGTATGCTTGATTGGATCCGAAAAACGCCAGCTTATGACACGATTTGCCGACCATACCGACGAAGTGGATCCAATTCCGCTTGAAGGGGCTTCCCGGGATCCGGATGGACCCGGCGCAACCGAGTCGTTGAGCCTGGTGGCCACGCTGCGCCGGTTGATCATCGACGGCCACTACCCGGCCGGGGCGAGGCTCGCGGAGATTCCGGTGTCGGAGGCGCTGGGCGTGTCGCGCACGCCGGTTCGCCTGGCCTTTCGCACGCTTGAGCAGGAGGGGCTGCTCGAGCGCAGCGGCAAGCGTGGCTTCGCGGTGCGCGCCTTCTCCGAGGCCGATGTGCTGTGCGCGCTCGAAGTGCGCGGCGTGCTCGAAGGCCTGGCGGCACGCCGCCTGGCCGAGCGGGGCGTGCCCGCAGCGGTTGCGGCGGCACTGCAGGCGGCGCTGGACGATGGCCAGGCCATGCTCGGCAAGGGCCATCTGGTCGAGGACGACATCGGCCGCTGGAGCCAGCTCAACGAGCGCTTCCACAGCACCATCGTCGAGGCTGCCGGCAGCCGCGTGGTGGCCGATGCGATCGCCCGCAACAACCACCTGCCGTTCGCGTCGGCCGACTCCTTGGTGATCGACCGCCATGCGCTGGCAGCCGAGTTCCGCAAGCTCCATCTCGCGCAGATGCAGCACCAGCTCATCGTCGAGGCGCTGCTGCAGCGCGAGTCGGCCCGCGTCGAGGCCCTGATGCGCGAACACGCCTACATCGCACTGCGCTACGGCAAGCTGTTCGGCGTGGATGTGCGCATCGGCCTGCCGGGGCAGGGCGAGGCATCTTGAACACCGACTGCGTGGTGCCGTGAGGTCTTGGGGTCAAGTCACCCTGGCAAGTTCTACCGTTTCTGGATTGCCGACATCACTGCAGCACCCCACCCACCCCCTTGAACTTCTCAACAAACGCCGCGATCTTTTGAAAGACCGTCTGCTTCTTTGTCTTGAACTGTGGGTTCAAGGGGCTCATCTTGGGCAGAACCGCGTTGAGTTCGGTCCCGTTCTCGCTGGCGAACTCCCGCTTGAGTGAGGTGGTGATGTAGCGCCTCGCGGCCTCGTCGTTGAGGCCTTCCGTCGTGATCAACTCCTGCGCCTCGCGCTGCTGCTCAGCCCGGGCGAACTTGAAGAACGCATCGATCACGCTGGCCTTGTCGCCGATCTGGTCCAGGTCGGTCTGGTTGATGAAGTCGACCAGCAGGCTCTCCTTGGCGCGGTTGCCCAGGCTTGCACGAATCACGCGACGCACCTCGTCCACCAACTCTGACTTGCTCTTGATCTTCTTGTTGTGCTCGAAGATCAGTTCCAGGATGTAGTCCAGGTTGATCTCCTGCGACTTCAGCAGGTCCACCTCGAAGACCACGTCATCCCAGTCGATGGTCGACTTGTCCGTTTCGGCTCCGGCCTTCTCGCGGCGCAGCCAGTCGCGCACGTCGTTGTAGGTGGAGCGGTAGTCCTGGATCTTTCGCTCTGCAGGGAGCGTGATGGCTTGCAGCGCCGCCAGATCTTTATCGTTCAGGTAGTGCTTGGCCTTGAACGCCTCCACCGCAGCGGCATCCGTCAGGTCGACACCCTGAAGCTCCTTCAGACTGGCGAACTCGTCGTAGTTCTGCAGGATGTTCTCGACGCGCAGGTACTCGCCGAACAGCTTGGCGAAGGCCTTCTTGTCCGCCTCCTTCTCGATGGCTGCCGGGTCAGGGAATCGTGCTACCAGTTCTTGAACCACATCCTTGAAGCCGCGCCGCGCCTCACCGGTGGCCGCATCGGTGAAGCCTTCCATGTACTCCTGGTAGCTCTTCTCCAGCACCACGTTCTTGGTGTTCTTGTCACCGAACAGGGTGATGGCGTCGATGGTCGCCTGCTCCAGGTCGCGGAAGGTGACGATGTTGCCGAAGGTCTTGGTGGCGTCGAAGATGCGGTTGGTGCGGGAGTAGGCCTGCATCAGCCCGTGGAAGCGCAGGTTCTTGTCGACAAACAGCGTGTTGAGCGTGGGGGCATCAAAGCCGGTCAGGAACATGCCGACCACGATGAGCAGGTCGATCTCCTTGGCTTTGACCTGCTTGGCCAGATCGCGGTAGTAGTTCTGGAAGCCGTTGCTGTCCACGCTGAAGTTGGTCTTGAACAGCGCGTTGTAGTCGGCGATGGCCGCGCTCAAGAATTCCTTGGCGCTGCTGTTCATGGCCGACACATCAAAGCTCTCGTCCTGGATGTCGCCGATCGCGTCCTGCTCCTCGTTGGCTGCGAATGAGAAGATGGTCGCCACTTTCAGCGGCTTGTCGCTGGTCTTCTGCAACTCCCTGAAGCACTCGTAGTACAGCTTGGCGGCATCCACGCTGCTGACGGCGAACATCGCGTTGAAGCCTTTGTTGCCGGCGTGCAGGCGATGCGTCTTCTGCCGGAAGTTGTTCAGGATGTACTGCGTGACCTCGCGGATGCGATCCGGGTGCAGCAGGGCTTGCTTGTTCTCGGCCGCACTCAGCTTCTTCTCATCCTGCTCGGTCTCGATGGCCTTGAACTGCGGACGCACATCGTTGTAGTCCACCTTGAACTTCAGGACTTTTTCGTCGCGGATCGCATCGGTGATCACGTACGAGTGCAGCTCACGGCCGAACACGCTGGCCGTGGTCTCGGCGCCCAAGGCGTTCTCCGGAAAGATGGGCGTACCCGTGAAGCCGAACTGGCAGAACTTCTTGAACTTCCTCTTCAGGTTCTTCTGCGCTTCCCCAAACTGGCTGCGGTGGCACTCATCAAAGATGAACACCACCTGCTTGCCGTACACGGCCAAGTCCGTCTCGCTCTTCATCAGGTTGTTGAGCTTCTGGATGGTGGTGACGACTATTCTGTTGTCGTCTTTCTCCAGGTTGCGCTTCAGGCCAGCGGTGCTGTCCGAGCCATTGACGCTGTCGGGCGAGAAGCGCTGGTACTCCTTCATCGTCTGGTAGTCCAGATCCTTGCGGTCCACCACGAAGAACACCTTGTCGATGAAATCGAGTTCAGTGGCCAGGCGCGCAGCCTTGAAGCTGGTCAGCGTCTTGCCTGAGCCGGTGGTGTGCCAGATGAAGCCACCGCTCTCTGTGTTGCTCCAGTTCTTGGCCTGATGGCTGCTCTTGACCTTCCACAGAATGCGCTCCGTGGCGGCGATCTGGTAGGGGCGCATCACCAGCAGCGTGTTGCTGACGTCGAACACCGAGTAGTGGAGCAGCACGTTGAGCAGCGTGTGCTTCTGGAAGAACGTGGCCGTGAAGTCCTTCAGATCCTTGATCAGCGTGTTGTCCGCCTTCGCCCAGTTCATGGTGAAGTCGAAGCTGTTCTTGTTGCGCTGCGTTGTGTTGGCGAAGTAGCGGCTGTCGGTGCCGTTCGAGATCACGAACAGCTGCAGGAATTTGAACAGCGACTGCTCGCTGTTGAAGCTCTCCTTGCTGTAGCGGTGCACCTGGTTGAATGCTTCACGAATGGCCACGCCGCGCTTCTTGAGCTCCACCTGCACCAGCGGCAGGCCATTGACCAGAATGGTCACGTCATAGCGGTTGGCATGGGCGCCTGCCTGCTCGAACTGCTTGATCACCTGCAGTTTGTTGCGGGCGACGTTCTTCTTGTCCAGCAGGTAGATGTTCTGGATGCGCCCGTCGTCGAAGACGAAGTCGTGGATGAAGTCGCCGTGGATCTTGCGGGTCTTTTCGACGATGCCATCGCTGGGCTTGTCGAGATACGTCTCGACAAAGCGCAGCCACTCGCCATCGGCGAACTGCACGTTGTTGAGCGCTTGCAACTGCACGCGCACATTGGCCAGCAGGGCGTCGGGCGTGTTCAGGCCAGGCGGGGCCTCATAGCCTTGATTCTGCAAATCCAGGATGAACTCGCGCTCCAGGTCGCTTTCGCTCTGGTAGTTCTCTGCAACCTTCCACTCCGGCGTGTACTTGTCCAGGACGATGAAGTTCTTCGATTCGGCAATGGTCTTGTAGTCACTCATGGGGCTTGCCCTCATCGTCCCGGATCAGCGCGCCCAGCTCGCTTTCAATCTCTTCCACGGTCGGCAACTGGGACTGCACCGACAGCGGGATGTCTTTGGTCACGAACGAGCTCACGCCCATCGGCTTGTGGATGTCACGCAGCGCGTACTCCACATCCAGCTTGTCCTTGTCTTTGCACAGGATCAGGCCAATCGTCGGCTGGTCACCCTCGGCGCGCAGCTGGTCGTCAACGGCCGACAGGTAGAAATTGAGCTTGCCCACGTACTCGGGCTTGAACTCGCCTGCCTTCAGCTCAATCACCACATAGCACTTCAAGCGTGCGTGGTAGAAAAGCAAGTCCAGAAAGTAGTCCCGGCCGTTCACGGCCAGCGGGTATTGCCGCCCCAGGAAGGCAAAGCCCTTGCCCAGCTCCAGCAGGAAGCGGGTGATCTGCGCAACCAGCTGGTTTTCGATATCGCGCTCCACCGCCTGCGGCGTCAGCGTCAGGAAGTCGAACACATAGGGGTCTTTCAGGCTTTGCTGCACCAGCTCAGACTGTGGCGCTGGCAGCGTCTGGGCAAAGTTGCCCACGGCCTGGCCGGCCCGCTCGTGATAGTGCTGTTCAATCTGCCATTCCAGCACCGTGCGGCTCCAGCCGTGTTCGGCGCAGGCCTGCGCGTACAGCAACACCAACTCCACCGACTTCACCTTGGCCAGAAGCGTGCGCACATGGCCCCAGGGCATTTGTCCCACGGGCTGTGGGACAACTTCAAACTGCGGGCTGAAGAAGGCATAGAACTGCCGCATGGCAAACAGGCTGGTGCGCGAAAAGCCCTTCATGCCGGGGTAGCTGGCTTGCAGGTCTTGCGCCATCTGCTCCACCACCGCCGAGCCCCAGGCGCGCTCGCGTTGCCAGGCATCCAGCTGGCGGCCGATGTCCCAATACAGGCCCAGCAGTTCGGCATTCACCGCCAGCACCGCGCGGGTTTGCGAGGCCGCAATGCGCTGCTTGATGGCGGCCAGCGCTTGGCGGTATCCGGTGTGGCGGGTGATGTCGCTCATGCCTTCAGGCTCCCTGTTGCTGCCAAAAGCCATGGCTGCTTTTCAGGTGGTCCAGCAGCAGCTTGACGGTGGCGCTCTCTGCCGGTGTGGGCTGTGCAACCGCCTCATTGGACAGCGTGCTGTGGCTGGTGAAGTTGATGATGCGGCTGTAGTACAGCTGCTTGTCATCCGGCAGAAGTTCAGACCACCTCGGGTAGCCCAAGAAGCTTGCGGTCTTCTCGTAGAGATTGCGCAACAGGGTGAAGTGAAAGCGCTCCACCTTGCTGTCGGCAATGGCCTGCTCGATGGTCTGCAGCAGGTGCAGGTGATAGGAAAAGCTCTTGTTGGAATCGCCGTGCTTCTCAGTCAGCGCGTGGCTCCCATCATCGAAACGCTCGAGCAAGTAGCAGCCCTTGTTGCTGAACTCATTGAACAGCACGTTGTAGAACAACGGGCTGTGCGTGGTGATGATGAACTTCAGGCCGGATTCGCTGGACTTGATCAACCCGGCCAGGTTGACCGCCAGCTCGATCAAGTGGTTTTCATCCAGTGAGCTCACCGGGTCATCCACGAAGACGTGGGTCAAGTTGTTGAAGACGTCCGTAGATCGGTCGGCGGCGTCCGGGATGTTCAGCTCGGCGATCACCTGCTCCAGCAGGGCATTGAACACGCTCCAGATGAAGTTGCTTTCTTCGCCCTTGGAGATCTTGATGTGGGGCTCTGGTGCCTGGTTGCCGCGCTCAAACGAGAAGCTGACTGATGAAAAGTCTGCGCTGAAATGCGGCGTCAACTTGTCGCTGGTGAAGCGCTGGAAGGTGGTGGTGATGCTTTGGTCTTGGCCTTGCTCTTCCAGCACCCACTTGGTGAACGCATTGGGTTGAATCTTCAGCTTCGGCTCGGCATCCCGCCCAAGGTCGTTGTCCCAATAAAACAGGTCTTCGGTGAAGGCGCTGAAATAGAGCATCTTCTTGTCGGCCAACTCCGACGACGGCGCGTCATCACCTTCCTCTTTGGGCGCAATCAAGTGCTTGAACGCCCGCGACAGGCGAGTTTTCCCGTTGCCGTTGAAGGCATAGATCAGCTGCACCTTTTTGTTGGCGCCTTGCAGTTGTTGGGCGACTTCCGCGAGCGTCTTGCCCATGTCAGGCCTCTACCTCTTCCGGCTTGGGGAAGCTCAGGAGCATGTCGCGGTAGTACTCGTATTGCTTTTGGCGCAACTCGATTTCGCGGGGCAAACCTTCGGTGAGAGAGTTGATCAAGGCATCGAACTTGTCGAGGATGGCAACAATCCGCGTCTGTTCTCCGAGCGAAGGAACGGGTATTTCCAATTGAACGAGGTCAGACTTATTAACTGCCGGCACACCACCTTCTTTTTTTAAAGCCAACAGCATTTCGCTTCGTGATTGAAGAAAGTAGAAAAGGTATTTGTTGATCAGGGCGTTCTCATCTTTTGATTGCAGCTTATAGCACAAGGGCCCCAACCAGAACGGTTCCCTTTGATACCCTACGTAGCCAATGCCGCCCTGGCCTCGCGACGGAGTTGTGACGGTATCGCCCGCGCAATTGCTTTCTACACAATACCCAGATCGGGATGTTCCTGCATTGATGTAATCAAAGCCTGTTGCACTGTCAAGAATCTGGGGCGGCTTTGATCCAGTATTTATTTCAACCAGAGTCCCCAACGTTTTCTTCTCTACCCCCGCCTCTTCAAATCTCAACAACTGATCTCGATAGTAGTTGTATTGCTTCTTGCGGGCGGTCCGCTCGGCGGTCAGCTCGGTGGTCAGCTCGGTGAAGGCGTCCAGGATGCGGACGATTTTCGCTTGGATTCCTAGCGATTTTTTGGGATTGTCTGGGCAGGGAATGGGGACTTTCTTGCTCGTGTAGTTGCCGATCCACTGCCGCTTATGGTCGCCATCGACAAATTCGCTTGGCACGGTGTTCAGCCAATAGTATATGTACTTGAGTAGCGTCCTGCCTTGATCGCTTGATGTGATCATCTTCATGGCCGACGATTTGACTTTGAAGTCAAAGTCAACCCACTTATTTGCCGTCGTGAAATCATCAAAGATGATTACGGGATGTTCTGATGCTTTGTAAATACCACCTACTTCGTCCGTGTAACCAAGAATAAAGGTCTTGCCAGCCGTGAGTACGGGCGTCTCAAAGTCGTCGCTATAGTTTTTGGCCGCCACTAGATATTTTGTCGGCTGTTCATACTTCGTGAGATCTCCGAGTGGCAGCCATGCCACCTCTACCCCATCTAGCAGCTTGTCCAAGAAGGTGACGCCGCTCATGCCTCAAAGTCCTCGCCTTCAATCTCCGCAACGATGGCATCAATGTCCTTGCGCAGTTGGTCGATCTTGGCAACCGTGTTTTTCAGCTTGGCATTGAGCTTGGCAATATCCACCACTTCGCGTGTGTCCTTGCCTTCCACATAGCTACCTACCGATAGGTTGTAGTCGCTGGCGGCCACCTGCTCCAGCGAAATGGATCTAGCAAAGTGGTCGACGTTGGCCTTGCTGTCGAACACCGCCATGATCTGCTCGATGTGCGAATCAAGCAGCACGTTGTTGTTGGCTTCCTTCTTGAACAACCCGCTGCCGTCGATGAACTGCGTGGTTGTGTCCTTCTTGTTCTTCGCCAACACAAGGATGTTCACCGCAATGGAGGTGCCAAAGAACAGGTTGGGCGCGAGCGAGATCACGCTCTCCACATAGTTGTTGTCCACCAGATATTGGCGGATCTTCTGCTCGGCACCGCCCCGGTAAAAGATGCCGGGGAAGCACACGATGGCGGCCCGCCCCTTGGCAGAGAGGTAATTCAACGCATGCAGCACAAAGGCAAAGTCGGCTTTGGATTTCGGCGCGAGCACGCCCGCTGGGGCAAAGCGCTCATCGTTGATCAGCGTGGGATCGTCGCTGCCGATCCACTTCACCGAGTACGGTGGGTTGGAGACGATGGCATCAAAGGGCCGTTCGTCGGCAAAGTGCGGCTCTTCCAGCGTGTTGCCCAGTTGGATGTTGAACTTGTCGTAGTTCACGTTGTGCAAGAACATGTTCATCCGCGCCAGGTTGTACGTGGTGTGGTTGATTTCTTGCCCAAAGAAGCCGTCTTCGATCAGGTGCGCATCGAACTGCTTTTTGGCTTGCAGCAGCAGCGAGCCCGAGCCGCAGGCCGGGTCGTAGATCTTGTTGATGCTGGTCTGCCCATGCATTGCCAGTTGCGCAATCAGCTTGGACACCTGCTGCGGCGTGAAGAACTCGCCGCCTGACTTGCCGGCATTGGCCGCGTAGTTGGAGATCAGGTACTCGTAGGCGTCGCCGAACAGGTCGATGTGGCTGGCATCGAAGCCCCCGAAGTCCAGCTCCGCCACGCCCTTGAGTACGGCGGCCAATCGGGAATTTTTGTCCTTGACCGTGTTGCCCAGGCGGTTACTGGTGGTGTCGAAGTCAGCAAACAGGCCCTTGATGTCGAGTTCGGAAGGGTAGCCGTTGGCCGAGGCCTCGATGGCCTTGAAGATGTTGGCCAGGTCGGTGTTCAGGCTCTCGTTGGTGTTGGCACTGGCCGCGACGTTGGCGAAGAGCTGGCTGGGGTAGATGAAGTAACCCTTGGTCTTGATGGCGTCGTCTTTGGCAGCCTCGATGTTCTCGTCATCGTCCGCCATGGCCGCGTAGGCCACGCTGGCGTCACCGCCGGTGATGTAGTCGATGAAGTTCTCGCTGATGAAGCGATAGAACAGCGTGCCCAGCACGTACTGCTTGAAGTCCCAGCCATCGACGGCTCCGCGAACGTTGTTCGCGATGTCCCAGATCTTGCGTTGCAGTGCGGCGCGTTGTTCGTTGCTTGTCATCTCTTTTGCCCATCTGATTTCAGTGTTTGGTTTCGGGCCCGCCATGCGCATCGGGATGCGCGATGCCTTGCGCCGCCCCCTGCTCCCAAGGCATCCGCCGAAACGAGGCGCGCGCGCGCGGGAAACGCCCGTACCAGCTCTGCGTCGGTGGTCACCAGCTTGACGTCCAGGAAGTCGGCGAGCGCAATGCACTCACAGTCGTAGCCAGAGCAACCACTGCCTTTCGCCAGGCGGAGCACGTCCATCGTCTCCACGTCGGACGCCTCGGTGCCGATCAGCGCAGCTGCTCGTTGACGCAACACCGTCGCGTCCGCCGCTTCGATGGGTTGGTTCCTCACGCAGGCTGCGACTACGTCATCCAACTCGCTGCGCCACAGGCGGGGCGCTGCCCAGTCGGTGTCGGCTGCCAACAGGCTTTCGGCGCTCGGCGTGTAATTTCCCGGAGTGCGAAGGTCAGCAACGACGTTCGTATCGACGACGATCACGGCCGCCCTTTCCGCATGAGGTGATCGACGTCATCGTTCTCAAGTGCATCCATCGGCAGCCGGGCGCGAACAGGTTGAACCGCGGCGAGATGCTGAAGCGCCGTGGTCTTCTTTGGCAGAAGCAGGGCCCCGGGACAGGCGATCACCTCGCTGCTCACGCTTCTCCGGTTCGCCTCAGCCGACACCTTGAGCCGGTCGTAAACGTTGTCCGGTATACCCTTCAAGGTGATGTTCGTTGGCATGGGGCTCTCCACCGGTTGGGGGGCGCCACTATGGTATCTCCTGGGTTTCGCGACACGTGTGCACGCTGATGAGCACTGCAGTTGCGTGGGTGGCAGGGCTCTTTGCCGGTCCGGTTCGAGAGGTCCTCGTCGCTGCTCTCGTCGAACGTCTCGGAACCCCTTGGCGACGCTTCCAGGCTCTCGCGATCGCGGCGCTACGGCGGCCAGCTTGGCCAGCCACCCACTCGCAAAGCACGCGTGCCATGCAACATGGATGCTGACCCCATCAATAGGGGCAATGATCGTCTTGCCGCGCATCATCAGCGCAACCGCAGGTGAGCCAATTGTCGTGCGCGGCCCTGCCCTGTTCTGCACGCCTCAAGGCCCGGTCTGGGGACGCAGGTCTGCTTCGAGCGGCGGCGCAAACAGCCGCGAGGCCGTCGCGGCGGCGCCGCGCTGCGTGCGCAGGGACTGGGCCGTCGGCGTGTTCAGTGCCGCATGCAACGCCGCCGCGGCGTTCTCGAGGCCTGCGCCGCGCTGCGCCGCGCGCTCGGTGGCCCGCTGGGCGATTTCGAGCGCCAGTTCCACCAGCAGCGCGACGTTCGTGCGCATCAGGGTGCGGAACTCGCCATCGGTGGGCGCGGGGTCGGGTTCGAGCCGGGCGTTGAGTTCATGGAACCACGGCAGCGCGGCCTGGTCGAGCAGACCGCCAGGGTCGGCCGGTGCACCCAGGGCGCCCCAGGCGCGCAGCAACGGCTGCACGGCCTGGTTCAGCCGCTGCGCCAGCGCGAGTTCGTCGCGCAGGGTGGAGAGCATGCGCAGGTCGGTCAGGCGGCCGTGGATGAACAGCGGGCACAGCACGCCCCAGTAGTAGCTGTAGTCCCACAGCACCTTGACCGGCAGCACCTCGGCATTGCCGAACAGCGCGTACTGGTCGAGGTACAGCGCCATGGTGTTGTCGTAGAACGAATGGAAGATCTGGTCGTACATCGCCGCATGGCCGGCCAGCGGGGCCCCGGCCAGGTCGCGGGCGATCAAGTCGGCCACGAAGGTGTTCGAGATGGCGATGAAGTCGCTGCCGGGCGAATAGAACGGATCGAGGAACAGTCCCGCTTCGCCGGTGAGTGCCCAGCGAGCAGCCGAGTACACCTGCTTGCAGCCGTAGGAAAAGCGCTTGAAGTAGGCGAAGTCCTGCAAGGTGTGGCGCAGCGGTTCGAGCTCGGCATGCAGGCGCGGCTGGTGTACCTGCAGCCACTGCAGCGCCTTGTCGTAGGTGTTCATGCCTTCGAGCGGGTGCAGCCGGGGGTCGGCCACGATGCCCACGGAGTGCGAACCTGAGGACAGCGGGATCAGCCACACCCAGTAGCCCGCGCCCACCAGGTGGTTGGTGGATCGCCAGCGCTCGGGCGGCGTGCAGCGGTTGCGCCAGGCGGCATCGGCACACCAGTCGTCGAACGCGATGCGATGCTTCACCCGGAACCACACCGCGTGGCACGGGTGCTCGTTGGGTTGCGCCAGCCCCAGGCGCGGCTTGAGCAAGCCGGCACGGCCGCAGGCGTCCACCAGCCAGCGGGCGCGGCAGGTGTGGCTGCGCCCTTCGTGCAGCCACTGCACTTCATGGGCTTGCAGCTCGCCGTCCTCGCCGGCCAGGCGCAGACCGCTCACGCGCGCACCGTCGATGAAGTCGATGCCGCGTTGGCGCACCTGTTCGCCGAGGTGGTTCTCGAACAGGCCGCGGTCGATCTGCCAGCTCACGGTGGGCAGCGCGCGGCTGGCACCCAGCTCGGTGCAACGCGACAGGTCGTGCAACCCCTCGCTGAAGAAGAAGCGGAAGCCGAACTTGCGGATCTGCGCCGACTCGAGATGCCCGCGCAGCCCCAGCACATGGGCGAAATAGTGGGCGGCCAGTTCGACCGTGGACTCGCCCACCTTGTGTGCGGCCAGCGGCACCGGGTGGGTGCGCCGCTCGAGCACGCGGATGCGCAGCGCCGGATGGGCCTGGCGCAGCTGCAGCGCCAGCGTCAGGCCGGCCAGGCCGCCGCCCATGATGAGCACGTCGGTGTCGTCGGTGGTGGGGCGCATTCGAGGGACGTCGTCGTTCATGGCGGCTCCCACGGGACAAATCAGCCGAGCAACTGCAGTCGCAACCCCAGTGCCGGGCCCAGGCGCAGGGTGATCGGCGCGGTTTCGGCGCACGCCAAGGTCTCGAAGAAGGGCAGCGCGTCGGCCAGTGCGTTGGTGGCCAGCGCGCGGGCGGGTTCGCAGCGGGGTGCGGGCGCGGCCGTGGTGCCAGGCTCGAGCTGCCACTGCAGCACCGGCGCTCCCGGCCGGGTGGTGCCGGGCGCCAGCACGAGCGCAACGGCCAGCAGCCCGGTGCTGCGCGTCACACTGGCCAACGCGCCCACGGCCTCGATATCGTAGGCGGCCACCAGCACCGGGTGGTCGTCGGTGGCGCACTGCACGGCGCCGGCCAGCAGCGCGTTGGCGAAGCTCGCGTCGAAGGCGGTGATGGCGGTGCTCGCGGCGTGGCAGCCGGCGGCCATGGTCCAGTAGCCGGCCGCGGCGTTGAGCACCGAGTTGTGGAACTTGGTCGGCGAGATGAGCGTGGGCGTGCCAGCCAGCATGCTGCACAGATGGTCGTTGATCGCCAGGTCGCCGTGCGACGAGGCAAAAACACTGGGCAGCGCGGCGGCAGCGCGTCCGCTGGCAGCCACGGCCTCGCCTGCGACTTCGAGGGCCAGGGCCACCGTATCGGGGGCGCGTCGGCGCTCGGCCGGTGCCAGCGCCTGCGGCGCCGGCCGCCGTGCGGGCGGATCCTGCGGGCCGGCTTCGCCGCGCAGCACCGCCTGGGCCATGGGCCAGCCCGGCATCGTGGGCGCCCAGAAGCCCACACCTTCGATGGTGACGCGGTGGCAGTTCATCGCGATTCGTCGGTTCGGCCGAAGAGCAGGGCGCAGTTGTTGCCGCCGAAGCCGAACGAGTGGCTCAAGGCCACGCGATGGGCCCGCCGCTGCGGCTCGAGCCGGATCTGCGGTCCGCACACGGCATCGAGCACGTGCGTGTTGGGCGTGCCCCAGCACCAGCCGTGCTCCAGCCCCAGCAGGCAGATCGCCGCCTCGACGATGCCGGCGGCCCCGAGCGTGTGGCCGGTCAGCCCCTTGGTGGCGCTGGCGTGCACGCCAGTGCCGAAGCGGCGCGCCACCAGCGCGGCCTCGACCTCGTCGTTCTTCGCGCTGGCCGTGCCGTGCAGGTTGATGGTGTCCACCGCGCCCACGTGGATGCCGGCGCGTGCCAGCGCATCGTCGAGCGCGCGCTCGGCCCCCACGCCCTGCGGGTGTGGCGTGGACATGTGGTGGGCATCGCTCGCCTCGCCGTAGCCCAGCAGGCGCAGCGCATCGTCGGCCTGCGCTCGCTCGAGCAGGGCGTAGCCGGCGGCCTCGCCCAGGCTGATGCCGCGGCGCTGGGCATCGAACGGCCGGCAGGGCTCGGGCGACACCAGCTCCAGCGAGTTGAAGCCGAACAGCACGCTGCCGCACAGGGTGTCCACGCCGCCGACGATTGCCGCATCGACCAGGCCCAGGCGGATCATGCGCTCGGCGTCGCCGAACACCTTGGCGCTGGATGAACAGGCCGTCGACACGGTGAGGCACGGTCCTTCCAGCCCCAGGGCCTCGCGGACGAACATCGCCAGCGAATGCGGCGTGTGCAGCCGCGGCAGCCGCATCGGCGCCGCGAATCGGCCGTCGGCATCCAGCGAGCGATAGGCCTCCTCGGTGGCGCCGATGCTCGAGGTGGAGGTGCCCAGCACCACGGCCACCCGCGCGGGGCCGTAGCGGTCGCGGGCATCCAGGGCCGCGGACAGGAAGCCGTCGCATTGCAGCCCCAACCAGGCCAGGCGGTTGTTGCGGCACTCCCAGGGCGCCCAGGGCTCGGGCAGTGGCGCGTCCTCCAGGCCGTCGACCCGCCCGATCCAGGTGTCCAGCGCATGCGGGCCGAAGTCGTTGGGCCGCAGCGCCGAACGGTTGGCCCGCAGCGCCTCGTGCAGGGCCTGGCGACCGGGCCCCGCCGCGGTGGTGGCGGTGTAGGCGCTGATGCGCAACGGGTCGATGCGGGCGGGCACGGGTGGGCGGGCGTGATGCGGGGCGCGATTATAGGAATCGGGGCGCGACCGACGGGCACCCGACCTGGCCGCCGCCCTGGCCGTGCCGGGGGCTTGGCCGCGGGCCGATGGCGACCCGGGCGCGGGCCGTCATGCGCGCACCACCTCCAGCACCGGCGAGGGCCGCGGCGGCGGGGCGTGGTCGATGCGGCAGGCCTCGGTCACGCGCTGGGCGGCCTCGTGCGCAGCGGCGGCGGTGGCGGCATGGACGACGGCCAGGGGCGTGCCGGCTTGCAGCGCCGTGCCCAGGGGGTGGAGCCCGCTCAGGCCGACGCGGGGATCGATGCGGTCGTCGGCTCGGGCGCGGCCGCCGCCGAGCGCGACCACCGCGGTGCCCAGCGCGCGGGTGTCGATGTGGGCGAGGAAGCCCGTGTGCGGCGCCGGGACGACCTGTTGCACCGGGGCGAGCGGAAGGCGGGCATCGCGCAGCACGTCGGTGGGCCCGCCTTGCGCGGCCACCATGCGCGCGAAGTGCTCGGCCGCGGCCCCGCTGCGCCAGCGGCTCTGGGCAAGTGACCGTGCGGCGGGCAGGTCGGCGGCCAGGCCGCCCTGCACGAGCAGCTGTGCGGCCAGCGCCAGCGTCACTTCGGTCAGCCGTTCATCGGGCGGTTCGCCACGCAGCCAGGCCAGCGCCTCGTCGACCTCGAGCGCGTTGCCGGCACAGCGGCCCAGCGGCTGGTCCATGTCGGTGAGCAGCGCGCAGGTGGGCAGGCCGCACTGCGCGGCCACCTCCACCAGGCTGTGCGCCAGGGCGCGGGCGGTGGCCACATCGGGCGAGACCGCCCCGTTGCCGACCTTGACGTCGAGCACCAGGGCCTGCAGGCCGGCGGCGAGCTTCTTGCTCAGGATGCTGGCCGTGATGAGCGCAATCGATTCGACCGTGGCGGTGACATCGCGCACCGCGTAGAGCCTGCGGTCGGCCGGCGCGAGTGTCGGGCCGGCGCCGACGATGGCGCAGCCGGCCTGGTGCAGCAGCTGGCGCAGGCGCGCCGGGTCGGCCGCGGTGTCGAAGCCGGGCAGCGCCTCGAGCTTGTCGAGCGTGCCGCCGGTGTGGCCCAGGCCGCGGCCGGAAATCATGGGCACCACGCCGCCGCAGGCGGCCACCAGGGGCGCCAGCATCAGGCTGACCTTGTCGCCCACGCCGCCGGTGGAATGTTTGTCCAGCACCGGGCCGGCCAGTTTGGCGTCGCGCCACTGCAGCACCTGGCCCGAGTGCCACATGGCGCGGGTCAGTGCGGCGGTCTCGGCCGGCTGCATGCCGCGCCACAGCACGGCCATGGCGAGCGCCGCCACCTGGCCTTCGCTCCAGCTGCCGTCGACCAGGCCGCGCACGAACTCGGCGATCTGCGCTGGGCTGAGCACCTGCCCGTCGCGCTTGGCCCGAATGATCTCGACCGCCAGCATCGGGTGCGCTCAGTAGCCGCTGGGTGACGTGGCCGCTGTACCGCCGGCCAGGATGCGCTCGATGTCGGCCAGCAGACCACTGGCGCCGAAGCGCAGGCGTTGCGGCCCGAGCGCCTGCGGCCCGAGCATGCCGCGCACCAACGCGATGTATCCCGCAGCGTCGGCCACCGTGCGGATGCCGCCCGAGGCCTTGAAGCCCACCGCCGCGCCGCGCGGGTGCGCAGCGATGGCCGAGAGCATGGTGCGCGCCGCCTCGGGCGTGGCACCGGTGGCGGTCTTGCCGGTGCTGGTCTTGAGGAAGTCGACACCTTCGTCCAGGCCCAGCCGGCAGGCGCGGCCGATCAGTTCCGGCTTGCGCAACTCGCCCGACTCGATGATGAGCTTGAGCACCCGGCCCGGGCAGGCCGCGCGCACCGCGCGCACCAGCGCCGCTGCGGCCGCGTCGTCACCGGCGGCCAGCGCGCGCCACGGCAGTACGAGGTCGACCTCGTCGGCACCGGCGGCGACGATGGCGCGGGTGTCCGCCAGCGCGCGATCGACGTCGGCCGCGCCGTCGGGGAAGTTGGCGACCGCTGCCACGCGCACGCCTGCGGGCGCGCCCGCGCGGGCACGGGCCGCCAGCCGCGGCCACACGCACAGGGCTGCCGGCGCTCCGGCGGGCCCCGCCGCACGCGCGCACAGTGCGTCGATCGCGGCCTCGTCGTCCTGATCGTTCAGGCTGGTGAGATCGAGGCAGGCCAGCGCCAGGCGGGCGGCTGCGATGGGTTCATCGGACATGTCGGGTTCCTCGGCGCCGGGCGCAACCGCGCGCGGCGCAGGGATATGGGGGTCAACGGCGCTGCACCGCGTCGCCGGGCTCGTAGTCGGCCACCTTCAGCGGGCTGTGGCGGGCGATGTAGGCGCGCAGCACGTCGGCGTCGTTGAAGCCCGAGTCCACGAAGCCGGGATGCCGGTTCAGCGGCGGGTAGCCATCGCCGCCCGTGGCAGTGAAGTTGGTCAGGGCCAGGCGGTAGCTGCGCCGGGGATCGACCGGTTGACCGGCGATGGCGACCTCCACCAGCTGGCCCGCCTCGATGCGCATGCGCACGCCGGCCGTCTGCGGGAAGGCGCCCGACCCCGGCGTCATGCGGGCGGCCGCGCGCAGGTAGTCGAGCAACTCTGCGCCGTTGAGCTGCACCACCGCCACCGTGTTGGAGAACGGCTGCACCTTGAGCACATCGCGGTAGGTGATGGCGCCGGCCGGCAGCGAATCGCGCACGCCACCCGAGTTCATCAGCGCCAGGTCGGCGCCGGTCTTGTCCATCATCGCGCGGGCGATGAGCGTGCCCATCGTCGTGGGCTGGCGCCGCACCCGGTCGCGGTCGCCATCGAGCGCACCGTCGGCCGTGCCCACCGGCGCCGACAGCCGGGCCTGGCCGGCGGCCTGGAACGGCTGCAGGAAGGCACGCAGCTGCGGGTCTTCGGCGATCGGCGCGGTGGCCAGCACCTTCTGGCCACCGGCGCCGCGCACCTTCAGGTTCACCGGCAGCAGGGCGTACTTCACCAGCCGCACCTGGCCGGCGTCGATCTCGAAGTCGGCGCGCCCCACGTACTTGCCCCATTCGTGGGCCTGCACGATCCAGGCGCCGTTCTGGCGGTCGGGCGCGCAGGGCGTGCCGGGCACATAGGCGGTCACGCGCTGGTTCTCGGCGGTCATGCACACCGGGTTCTGGCTGTGGCCGCCCACGATGAGATCCAGCCCGGGCACGGCACGGGCCATCTCCACGTCGCCCGGCGCATTCACGCCGCTGCGCCCACCGGGGTAGTGGCCCATGTGGGTGACGGCGATCACCATGTCTGCGCGCTGGCGCAGCTCGGGCACCAGCTGGGCCGCCTCGGTGGCCGGTTTGCGGAACTCGATGCCGCGGATGTTCTCGGGCAGCACCATCTTGGCCGTGTCGTCGGTGGTCAGGCCCATCACGGCGATGCGCCAGCCGGCACGCTCGAAAATGCGGTAAGGCTCGAACAGGCGTTGCCCGTCGCGGTAGATGTTGGCCGACAGCAGCGGAAAACGCGCCCAGGCCCGCTGGCGCGCGAGCACCGCCGGTGGCTTGTCGAACTCGTGGTTGCCCACGGCCATGGCGTCGTAGCCCAGGCGGTTCATGCCCTGGAAGTCGGGCTCGGCGTCCT